>JH610765.1 GCA_000252485.1 Prochloron didemni P4-Papua_New_Guinea
GTGGGTTGAGAAACCGAGAATAAGAGTCAAAATTTGGGCATTAATTCCTAAAATAATAGAAGAAACCCGGTTTCTTGGCTGAAATCCATCACTCCCCCTTTTGCCAAGCCTCGAAACTGGAACGCATGACATTAATAACTGGATGATGGATTAACTGCACAAAAGCTTCAATACTACTAGCCTTCAGTGCCGCTATAGTTCTTTGTTTCAAACTAGGATTATTCTCAATTTCCTCTATTGCTTTTTCCCCTACTACTGCTTGTTCCACTAAAGTATTGGTTGGATAAGTTTGAGACAACTGCTCTAATAATTGTTTAATCTCTCTTGCTGCTTCTGTCAAGTTTTGACGGTCTCCATAGTTGTGCTGAGTACCAATAACACTGTTGTCAATCCTACCTTCATTTCCAAGATTGCCCACATTTCCGTGAACTTCAATATTGCCACTTTCTTTGTTTGCCATTGCTGTTGCCTCAACGTTAATAGGTCTACTAGCACCTAGTTTAACTAATTCCCATAAATTTGCATTTTCCTTATGATATTGAGCTATCTCATTAGCCTTTGCCTTTAACTTCTCTCCATATCTTGCTTCAAGAATTTTTAGCTCTCTTTCATAGTTCTCCATTAACTCCCTATGGATGGTTTCCTTATTTGCATCTTCGGAAACATTGACTCTAATAACAAAAACTCCATCTCCTTTATTTTCAATACTCTGAATTGCTAACTCAGCACTTTCGCTCTCTACTCTTACTTGATCGAAAGCTTGAATAAAGGCTTGCCAGTCCACACCATCTCGAAAGATTAAATCCACAGTATTCAGTACTTCTTGGAAGAGTTTGGTAAATTCTCCTGGAGCAAATTCTCCGCTACTGGGACGGCGTTCTCTGTCATCAGTTCCTGGTTTAGGATATTCTAAAAGATAGACAAAGCCACAGTCAACCCGATCTAGGTTAGTGCTACTTTCAATATTCCATCCTTCCAAACAAGCTCCCGTCATGCTGGCGACCCTGAAATTAGCATCTATAGCATTAACTTCAGTCAAGTTAGTCCATTCTAAGTTAGCATTTGCTAAAGTTGATTGGCTCAGATCTGCTAATTTTAAATTGGCATGGTGGAGATTGGCTCCTGTTAAATTAGCACCTCTGAGATTAGCTTCCTGGTAAGATTTATTTTCCCCATTACCGGTCACTAATAATTCTCGAATCTGAGCTTGAGCTAAAATAGAATTGCCCAATCTGGCAAAATCAAGTTTCTTAGTTTCCTGCCAGCAAGTACGGATTAAAATAGCTTTTCTGAAAGAAGTACTTTTAAGAGTAGCCTTTGTGAAATCCGCATCGGTTAAGTTAGCTTGATAAAAATTAGTCCCACCAATAGCAGCAAAGACAATAGCTACATTGCGAATCCAAGGGTCTCTGGAATCTCCTTTTAAGGAACGCCAAGCAAAATAACTACTAAACAATACAAAGGCAAAGGCTACGGCTCCGGCTACGGCAAAGGCAAAGGCTACGGCTCCGGCTACGGCAAAGGCAAAGGCTACGGCTCCGGCTACGGCAAAGGCAAAGGCTACGGCTCCGGCAAAGGCTCCGCCTACGGCAAAGGCTCCGGCTATGGCTACGGCAAAGGCTACGGCTACGGCTACGGCAAAGGCTCCGGCTATGGCTACGGCTAAGGCTACGGCCACGGCAAAGGCTCCGGCTCCAGCTCTGGCAAAGGCTACGGCAAAGGCTACGGCAAAAACTCCAGTTAAGACCAAGAGTCCGGCTCCTAAACCGACTAGAAGTCCGTAGCGAGTAGCAATGGTCAAGAAAGTAATATAAAATATTAGGAATACAGCTATAAATATAATTTTTTCAATATTACTTGCCTCAAAGTCTTGAGAAAAAGGAAGATTTATCATAACACTATTGAAGAAAGAAAATAGTCCTGATAACCCCAACAAAAGCAAAGAAATCAGAGTCAATGCTATTGCCCATCTTTTCTGTAATCCCGCCTTCGCTCCAACGAACTTAGCCCCAGTAAGATTAGTTCTAGAAAAATTAGCACTACGAATATCGCACCCACTAAAATCAGCCCCAGCAAGATTTTGTCCTTTAAAAGACTGACCTCTGAGATTCAAGTGGCGAAAATCCCGTTCTCCTTGAGCATATTTCTCCAAGACTAGGGGAGCCGTCAACTTATCCATAGTCCACTAATATTATCTCAATAAGACCCATATTAAAAGTTTTCCCTTTCTCCCTATCACTATAAACTGACCTCTGAGATTCAAGTGGCGAAAATCCCGTTCTCCTTTAGCATATTTCTTCAAGACTAGGCGAGCCGTCAACTTATCCATAGTCCACTAATATTATCTCAATAAGACCAATATTAAAAGCAACGCACCGCCAACCTATATGGTAAATTCATAATTCAATAAATAAATCGTTTTTAGGTTGAGACAACAAAACTCAAAAGACTATAGATTGAGGTTATCCAGTGGTTTGAGAAACCGGGAATAGGCCAAAGTTTCAGTATTAATTGTTAAAATAATAAGAGAAACCCGGATACAGTGCTGAAATCTAATCCAGAAAAAAGCACTTTCTTGAGTTTGCCACGACAGCATGGTGCGTTGCGCCCCGCGAAGCGCCGCTCTTAGCGCCCGCACCCTACAAACTGACCTCTGAGATTCAAGTGGCGAAAATCCCGTTCTCCTTGAGCATATTTCTTCAAGACTAGGGGAGCCGTCAACTTATCCATAGTGCACTAATATTATCTCAATAAGACCAATATTAAAAGCAACGCACCGCCAACCTATATGGTACATTCATAATTCAATAAATAAATCGTTTTTAGGTTGAGACAACAAAACTCAAAAGACTATAGATTGAGGTTATCCAGTGGTTTGAGAAACCGGGAATAGGCCAAAGTTTTAGTATTAATTCTTAAAATAATAAGAGAAACCCGGATACAGTGCTGAAATCTAATCCAGAAAAAAGCACTTTCTTGAGTTTGCCACGACAGCATGGTGCGTTGCGAACGCACCCTACAAACTCAAAGTCCCCCTTTGATAAGGGGGATTTAGGGGGATAGTGCCCTTCATCTTCAAATGATTCGATTTTTGGCTAACAAAGCTGTGCCAAAAGCTGCTTGAGTTTGAAGAGCAGAAGTAATCGGGATTTGTAAATTACGACTCCGAATTTGAGTCCAAGTATGATTGTTAGCTCCACCTCCAGCAGTATAAACTCGGGTCAATTTTGTGGCTCCTAACTGCTGCAATAACTTATATCCTTTTGCTTCAATTCTAGCAATACTTTCTAACAAACCGTGGAGAAATTCTCCTTTATTCTCGGGACGAGGTTCCAATCTAGGAACTAAATAAGGGTCGTTCGTGGGAAATCTCTCTCCTGGTTGCAATAAGGGATAATAAGCCAATTTACTTTCCTCATTCCCATCTATCTGTTCGCTCAAACGAGACAATTCTGCATCGGCAAAAAAATGTTTCAAAACTGCTCCTCCGGTATTAGAAGCGCCTCCAGTTAACCACAGTACTTCTTGTTGTTGGGGCGGTTGAAAGCGGTGACTATAAATGCCATAGTTGCTATTATCTATTTTGATTTTACTCAACAGTTTCAAAACTAAAGTAGAACCCAAGGAAGTAACTGCTTCTCCTGGCAATTTTGCTCTGCTAGCGATAAATGCTGCCATACTGTCAGTGGTTCCAGTGCAAACTACACAATCTTTTGGTAAACTAAAGCGGTCAGCAATGGATTTTTGGACTGTTTCTACCATAGTTCCTGGAGCGAAAACTCGGGGTAAAATAGCTGGAGAACAAGGTAACGTTTCTAACCAACTGGGGTAAGCTAATTTTTCCACATCGTAACCCAATTTTAAGGCGTTGTGATAGTCGCTAATTCCTAATTGTCCGTGGAGTAAATAAGCTAACCAGTCTGCTTGATGAAGTAAATAACTCCCTGGATTATATTCCGGTTGTTGAGACCACCAAAGCAATTTTGCTAGACTGGAAGTGGCACTGAGAACGAGATGATTTGGAGGGGCAATCTTTCTTAATTGAGGTAATATTTCTACTGCTCGATTGTCATTATATAATAAAGGTGGGAGGATGGGATTTCCCACACTGTTGCAAAGGAGTACCGTTGCGGAAGTACCGTTGATGGCGATCGCCTTTATTTCCTCTCTTATCTTTGCTGGAAGAAACTCCAATAGAGTAAACAAAGCCAACTGCCAATTTTTGGGCCAATTTTCTGAGGCTTTGGAGGGAAAGGTATATTTGGCTTGAGCGACTATTTGCTCTTGTGGATTGAGGGCGATGGCTCTTGCACCGGAAGTGCCAAAATCGATACCAAGATAGTTCATTAGTTGATAGCTCCTGAGGTCGAATTCAAAATTCAAAATTCAAAATTCAAAATTTAAGAATTGCTGAAATCCAATCCACATTTTATTACAACAATATGCTTCCCACCAATAACTATCTTAAATCATCTGTGTTCATCTGTGTCCATCTGCGGTTAAAAATTGATTCTTTTATAGCTTTAACAATATCCGCAATAATACGATGAGGTCTCTCATGAATGGCTAGAGGGGACATAATTTCTAGATTTCCTTGGAAGTAGGTCAGGCGTACTCTTCGTTGTTCCCCTAGTTCCGTAATAATATCTTCAAAACCTTGCCATGTTAGATTGTTGATAGTGACCCTATTACCAGGAGCGAGTTGGATAGATTCTAGGGGAATAGTAACAGTCATTGTTTTATTAATGTTGCTTATTCATTTACCAGTAGGGTGCGTTCGTAACGCACCGCCAACCTATATATTACATTTATAATTCAATAAATAAATCGTTTTTAGATTGCTTAGGTTAGCGAGTTCATTAAATCGTGGCTTAGGTTGAGACAACAAAACTCAAAAGACTATAGATTGAGGTTATCCCGTGGTTTGAGAAACCGGGAATAAGAGTCAAAATTTCAGTATTAATCCTTAAAATAATAAGAGAAACCCGGTTTCTTGGCTAAAATCCAATCCAGAAATTTTAAAACCAAAAAGTGTTTGGTAACATATCGTGCCAACCTATTGATTGGCTTGTGTTTATAAAGTACTTTCTTGAGTTTGCTAGGACAGCATGGTGCGTTGCGCACGCGAAGCGCCGCTCTTAGCGCCCGCACCCTACAAAAATTAATCCCAAATCCGCAAGCCAAACTTCACCAGGTTTAGGGTTCATCGAGTAAATCCAATACTTCTTGCTCTACAGTTCGGGAACGCAAAATACTCAGAGCATCTTGATCTGCTAGCTCGATTATTTCTATAATCAACTGTTGTACTTCTTCAGCAGTATCGGGTTGCCATTCTTTGAGCTTGGTGTTTAGTTTTTCAGTTAGAGTATTCATAGGCACATCTGTATATGTCCTTAGTATAGGACTATAGAGTAAATTTTGCCATTCTTTCTTCCCTTCCTATGGAGAAATATTTAAATCGTTAATTCTTTGCTGCATAGGACCGGTAATGCGGTCTACTAAGCGAGAGAAAGGTAAACTTTGGAGATATACCAAACCCGGTCCAGTCACACTAGCTAAAAATAACCCTTCCCCGCCAAACAAAGCATTCCTGAAACCACCAATAAATTGAATGTCGTATTGTACTGAAGGGTGAAAACCCACCAGACAACCTGTATCCACTCGCAGGGTTTCTCCAGGTTGAAGATTCTTTTCAATTATAGCTCCTCCTGCTTGAACAAAAGCCATGCCATCTCCTACTAATCTTTGCAGGATAAAACCTTCGCCGCCGAAAAAGCCAGCTCCCAAACGCCGAGTAAAAGCCACTTCAATATTCGTACCGCTAGCAGCACAGAGAAAAGCATCTTTCTGACAAAGAAATTGTCCTCCTAATGCTCCTAAATCTAGAGGTATAATTTGACCGAGAACGGTAGCCGCAAAACCAACTCGCGCCTTTCCCCTACCTCCATTGGCAAAGGTAGTAATAAAGAAACTTTCCCCTGTAATCATTCGTTTGAAACCGGAGAAAAGACCGCCGACCATGCCACCTCCTCCCATTCCCGTTTGCATTTCAATGCCTTCTTCCATGTAAGTCATGGTTCCTACTTCTGCTTGAACTCCTTCTCTGGGGTCCAGTTCAATTTCCACCAGTTGGAGGTCATTGCCGTAAATTTGATAGTCAATTACATCAGCCATAGATTTTTGCCTCGATTTTTACCTCTTTGTTAGTTAGAGTTTTTGAGAGCGTACTTATTACTCCTCTCTTACCAGTTATCCCGAAGACTTACACAGAAACCGGGTTTCTCGGGAAAAAATCTCAATTTTAGCCGTTTTCTCTTGACTATTCCCGGTTTCTAGGTTATTTGTGCAAGTCCCCATCCCATTCTATCACTTATTAATTTTTTTTGCCAATTCCAGCCAATGTTCAATTCCTTTCCTTGTGGGTTGTCCTTTTCAATCGTTCAAATTGTTAGATTTAATACTAAAAAAATCTAAAATCTAAGCTGATTATACTATAATAACAATAAACTGTACCCATTAACAATGATGCAAACCTCCTACCGTCTTAATGCAAGGGATCTGGATGAGAATTTTCTAAAATCTCTAAAAACTTTATTTCAAGATAAAGAAATAGAGATTATGGTATATGATGTTGACGAAACTGCCTATTTATCTAAGTCTGAAGCCAATCAGCAGCACTTACTCAAGGCTATAAATAACGTTAATAAAGGGGAAAATCTTGTGGAAATCAATCTTGAGGAGCTTGGCTGTGGTGGGCAATGCCCACCCTACTAAGAAACTATAATAACAATTAATTATTCCCTTATTCTAATCCAAACAACCAACAACCAACAACAAATAACAAACAACCAACAACAAATCCATGACAAAACAGAAACAAATAATAGTAGTAGGAGCCGGTTGGGCGGGATTGGGCGCAACCTACCACCTTGCCAAACAAGGCTATCAAGTCACTCTCCTGGAAGCCGCCCCCTACCCTGGAGGCTTGGTGGCCGGGTGGAAAACTCCGGGAGGACGTTCGGTAGAAGGTGGTATCCACGGTTTTTGGTATCCCTATCAAAACATCTTCAGTTTGGTGAAAGAATTGGGATTGGAACCTTTTACCGAATTTACTCGTTCTTCCCAGTATTCCCCACGAGGCTTGGAAGTGCAATCTCCTATCTTTCAACAGGAACCTCTCCTACCAACGCCTTTGGGAACTTTCATCTATCCTCAATTTAACTATTTACCTCTCATAGATAGACTTTCCGCTCTACCTATGCTCTACTCTGTCATTGATTTTGACAACTCCGAGGAAGCTTGGCAACGGTACGATAAAGTAACTGCCAGAGAACTATTCAAACAGTTTGGAGTGTCTTCTAGGCTCTATAAAGAAGCTTTTGAACCCATGTTATTGGTGGGATTATTCGCTCCGGGAGAGCAATGTTCTGCTGCTGCTGCTTTGGGAATGCTCTATTATTTCATTTTGGCTCACCAACCTGATTTTGACGTGGTGTGGTGTCGGGGAACGGTGGGAGAGAAGATCTTTAAACCCTGGGTAGAGCAAATTGAGGCTGCGGGAGGCAAGGTACTCACCAATCAGCGAGTGACCGATTTGGTTGTGGAAGGAGACAAGGTTAAAGGAGTTGTTTGTGATGAGGATGTGTTTGCTGCAGATGCGGTAATTATGTCCGTCAGCGTGAGCGGGATGAAGAAAATTGTTAGCAACAGTCCCACTTTAAGCAGTTATGGAGAATTTGCAGATTTGAGTAATTTGGGGGGCATTGATGTGTTGGCAACCAGGCTTTGGTTCGATCGCCAAGTTAACGTTCCCCTTCCTTCCAATGCTTGTTTTGGCTTCGATCCAACTACCGGCTGGACATTTTTCGACCTCAATACTTTGCACGATGAATATAAGGAGGAAACTGGTAGTGTGATTGAAGCTGATTTCTATCACGCCAATCAATTATTATCTTTAAGTAATGAGGAAGTTGTAGCTAAAGTGCATGGAGATTTAGCTACCTGTATCCCGGAATTTAAAGATGCCAAGGTTGTAGATAGTAGCGTTATTGGAGTTCGTCAGGGAGTGACTCATTTTGCTCCCGGTAGCTATCAATATCTGCTCAAAGGTAAGACTAGCATTGAAAATTTGTATATGAGCGGGGATTGGATAATTACTAACCACGGTTCTTGGTCTCAGGAAAAGGCTTACGTTACCGGTTTGGAAGCAGCAAATTTGGTTATAGAAAAGTTTGGGGGTTCTCCTGCTAAGATTATTCCCATTGCACCAGACGAACCCCACATTCAGTTGGCACGAACTGTTAATCAAATGGTTAGGGGTTTGGGAGAGTCTCTTTTACCGGATTTTTGGCTACCTTAAGAAGGGGGGATTTTTTCTTCTCCCCCCCCTTGGTCCCCCCCAGTGGGGGGGAGAGATTGTAGGAGAAATTGTAGGTTGGGTTGAGGTGACGAAACCCTTCGACTACGCGGCCAGAGAGGGTCGTCGAACTGCAGGGCAAGCCCAACAGCACAGGACATTGATGTTGGGTTTCCCTATCCCTAACGCCCCAGCCCATATTTATATATAATACACCAAGATAAAAAAGGAGGTGCGATCGATTATTTGTATAGTAAAATAGAAATAGAAAAACAACAACAATTGATACATGAAAACTGACAGCGTTTTTTATCGTCTCTTCTTAGAATTTCCCAGCATCTTCTTTGAATTAATTCAATCCACCCACCTAAACCCAGATGATTATCAGTTTACTTCCCGGGAAGTGAAACAGTTGGCACTTCGTATGGATGGTTTATTTTTACCGAAAACAGAAGGAGAAAATAAACCTTTCTATCTGGTGGAGGTTCAGTTTCAGCCCGATGATGAATTATACTACCGTGTTTTTAGCGAATTGTTCTTTTATCTACAGCAGTATAAGCCCCGCAGTCCTTGGAACGTGGTAGTAATATATCCTCGACGGAGTACGGAAAGATTAGAAAATTTTCAGTTTGCAGATCTTCTGGATCTTTCCAGAGTGCGACGTATTTACCTCAACGAGTTAGAAGAAGAGGAACCTTCTTTAGCTGTAGGAGTTGTTAAACTGA
Organism: Prochloron didemni P4-Papua_New_Guinea; assembly: GCA_000252485.1. Classification (GTDB taxonomy): domain Bacteria; phylum Cyanobacteriota; class Cyanobacteriia; order Cyanobacteriales; family Prochloraceae; genus Prochloron; species Prochloron didemni. Next base: position 9,082 of record JH610765.1, read on the forward strand.
TAATGTCCTCAGACCGAAAGGCTCTAGAAAGAGCCAAAGGTTTAATTAAACAAGTCAAGGAAGAGTTAACAGATGAAGTAGTTCGGGAAAAACTAATCGATTTAATCAAGACAATCTTTGTTTATAAATTACCAAACAAAAGTCGCCAGGAGATTGAAGCTATGTTCGGTTTGAATGAGATCCAACAAACTAAGGTTTATCAGGAAGCTAAGTTGGAAGGGAAGTTAGAATCCATTCCTAAATTTCTTGAACAGGGATTGAGTGTGGAAATAATTGCCAAAGGATTAAATTTACCTCTTGAAGTAGTTCAAAAGGCAACAAAAGGACAAAACAGTTGATTAAATTGTAGGTTGGGTTGAGGTGACGAAACCCTTCGACTACGCTCAGGGACCACCCAACAATCCCAGAATGTTACTTATAAGTTTCTAGTTTGTTTATAAATTACTAGAAAAAAGTCGCCAGGAGATTGAAGCTATGTTCGGGTTGATCGAATTAAAACAAACCTTAGTTTATCAGGAAGCTAAGTTAGAAGGGAAGTTAGAAGGAAAATCAGAAGGCAAGTTGGAAGGCAAGTTGGAAGGGAAGTTAGAATCCATTCCTCAATTTCTTGAACAGGGATTGAGTGTGGAAATAATTGCCAAAGGATTAAATTTACCTCTTGAAGTAGTTCAAAAGGCAGCAAAAGAACAAAACAGTTGATTAAATTGTAGGTTGGGTTGAGGTGACGAAACCCTTCGACTACGCTCAGGGACCACCCAACAATCCCAGAATATTTGTGTTAGGTTTCTCTATGGCTCTACCCAACCTAAAATCTAATGTGATAAGATTATTTGACTGCGGTGAAAAACAGTTGAATTTTATATTCTTAATAGTCACGGCTTACTCTAAAAGTTAGGCAGCCCAGAGGGCTACCCCACTATTGACAAATAGATATTTAGCCCCAAACAACTAGTTTAATCCCTCGCCACACCATCTTGCCGTGCAGCCTGACGAACTGCAGCAGCCACAGCAGGAACCACCCGCTCGTCGAACACGGAAGGGATAATATGTTCCGAATCTAAATTAGTGGCAGTAACTAAAGAAGCGATCGCCTCTGCTGCTTTCAAATACATGTTAGTAGTAATTGCTTCAGCCCGACAATCCAACGCCCCTCTAAACACTGCCGGAAAAGCCAGCACGTTGTTGATTTGATTGGCGTAGTCGCTCCGTCCCGTTGCCATAACTGCCACGTCATCTTTCACCAGTTCCGGTTGGATTTCTGGAATGGGATTGGCCATGGCAAATACGATAGGTTCGGAAGCCATAGATTGGACCATTTCTCGGGTAAGAACCTGCCGAACGCTCACTCCAATAAAAACATCCGCTCCTTGAAGGGCATGGGCGAGGGAACCGCTACGGGGAACAGCAAATTCTTGCTTCTCTGGGGTCAAGTCAGAACGACTAGTTGAGATCATACCCTTGGAGTCGCAGATGCAAATATTAGCTGCCCCAGCTTTGCGCAAGAGACGGGCCACTGCTACTCCCGCAGCCCCACACCCATTCAGCACAATAGACACAGCTTCTAGGTTCTTCTGCACCAGTTTCAGGGCATTATATAAGGCAGCCAGAGTGACTATGGCAGTGCCGTGTTGGTCGTCGTGAAATACGGGGATATTTAATTCGGCTCGCAGTCTCTTTTCAATTTCAAAGCAACGAGGAGCGCTAATATCTTCTAAGTTAACTCCCCCGAACACGGGAGCAATATTTTTCACTGTAGCGACAATTTCATCCGGGTCTTGACTGGCCACACAAATGGGAAAAGCGTCGATATCGGCAAATTCTTTAAACAGCATGGCTTTTCCTTCCATTACTGGTAAAGCTGCTTCCGGTCCTAAGTTACCCAAGCCTAACACCGCGCTACCATCGGTGACAATGGCTACGGTGTTACTTTTGATGGTGAGGGAAAAAACTTGTTCCGGTTCTTGGGCGATCGCCTTACAGATCCTGCCTACTCCTGGAGTATAAGCCATGGCCAAGTCAGACTGATTGGTCAGTCTGCACCGACTCTGGATGTGAATTTTGCCGCCGCGATGAAGGTCAAAAGTGCGATCGAATAGTTTCAGAATTTTGATTTCTGGTAAGCTTTTAACAGCTTCGACAATTTTTTCTGCATGTTCTGTGCTAAAAGCATCTACCGTCAGTTCTCGAACGCAAATTTTCAGATTTCTTTCTAGGAGAGAAATTTGCCCTAAACTGCCACCAACTTTGGCGATGGCTTGGGTTACCCTCGCTAAACTTCCAGCACGATTGGACAATTGCAGACGAATGGTTAAACTAAAACTAGGGTTAGGAGTGAGATTAGTCATTGTTGCTCCATCAACTACCAACTCTCAACTATCAACTGTCAACTGTCAACTGTCAACTGTCAACTATCAACTACCATGACTACTTTGAGAGCGGAAATCGAAATTAACGCGCCGAAAAAATTAGTTTGGCAAGCTCTTACTGTAAAAGAAAACTGGATCTATTGGAATACTTTTCTTTTTGACTGCGATCCTGATCAACCTTTAGCAGGGGGTAAGGAGATATTTTTAGCCTTCTCTCGCCTTCCGAGAGAGGAACAGACTGAGTTTGAGGCTCGGATTACGTTCCTGCAACCGGAAGTTTGCCTCAAATGGGTTTCTTCTATTCCCGGTTTGACTAATGAATATGTTTTTGAACTACAAGAAATTGGTGTTCGGCGAACTCAATACGTTCACCAAAACCGTTTTTCTGGCATGCTGAAACCAATCTTTTTCCCTTTATTCGGGATGATGAATTATTGGGAATTAAACGCATGGCTAAAGAGTTAAAACGCTATGTTGAAACAAACCGCAGATGAATTCACAGGCAAGATGCCTGTGCCACGGATGTTATTTGGTTATTTGTTAATAGTTTCTTCTGTTTCCGTTTCTTCTGTTTCCGATTCTTCTGTTTCCTGTTCTTCCACAAGTTTTTGGAACCTTTCTAATTCTTCTTGACGAATAATTAAACCGCTAAAACCAAAATTATTTAGTTGGGCTAACATTTGATTTGCATTCTCCCAACTGCGAAAAGCAGCCATTTTCCACATGGATTGGCGATTAAAAATAGTGGCTACTGCATAAGGATAAATTCTGGTTAGTTCTTCTTCTTGGGACTCATTGAGGGTTTCTGCCATGACAAGATAATCGTTGGGATCTAAATACTGCGACTCTATATTGACAATGGGAACGAGATTGGGTTCCGATGATAAGGCAATAGATTGGTTGGGATTGGGAATTACAGTAGGAGGTAAGATTAATAATTCCGATAAGGTTTTCCGATTGGGACTTACTGGGGTTGGTGCTGGTTTTGGTGCTGGTTCTGGCTCGGTGGAAGAAGGACTGTCAACAGCGGAAGTATTTGAAGAAGGAACCACAATTTTGCTTTGACTGGCAGATTGTTGCTCAGAAGTTGGGGAGTTTGTTTCTGGAGAGGGAACGGGGATGGGGATTGCTGTTGGAGTAGTCTCACTAGTCTCAGCACTTCTCGTTACTTGCTGAGGTGCAGTGGAGCCTGTTTCTGAAGAGGGAACCGCCATGGGTATCTCCGTAGGCGTGGAACTTGCCCTAACATCTCTAGCAACTGGTTGAGGTGGTGGAGAACTTCCTTCTGGAGAGGAAACGGCCATGGGGATTGTTGTAGGAGTGGGGATGGTTGTGGGTGTGCTTTCTGCTGCTAAATCTACCGCACCCTCAAAACCTTTTTCCAACTGATTGCCAAAGGCAGGGATAGGGATACTTGCAAGATTGCGAATATCTCCATTACTATTGCGATAGAAAGTATTGCCTCCTGGGTCGTTGCTGGTTCCGAGATTAACTGTCCCATTATTTTTAACTACCAAACCATCTGTTAGAGAAGTATCGATAGTATTGTTGCGCAAAATTGTCCTACCGTTTCCTTCTAACAGGATCCCGATTTTATTGCCAGTGATGCGGTTGCGACTCAAAACCGGGGAACCATTCTCCTTCACTTGCACCCCATAATTGCTATTATTAAAAGTATTGTGAGTTATTTGAGGAGTGGCATTTCCAGCTACTACTAATCCATTGCCAATATTATTCAAATAATTATTGGTAATAATGGGAGCTTCATTGCCACTAATAAAAATTCCTCCCTCACCGCTACCAGTAAAGATATTATTGTCTATTTGATGACTGCCAGACTCCAGCCAAAGTCCGTAACCTCGGTGGGAAATATTCATCACCGTCACTCCTCTTAATACCCCCACTCCCGACCTAGCCACAACAGTAGCTTCCACTTGTCCCACAGCACTGGAGAAAGTACCGCTACCTTGAATCATGACGTTATTTTCCGAACCGCGCACGGGATTGCCAATAATTGTAATATTGGGCTTGAGGACAATGGGAAAGTTTTCCCCTGTTTCGGCGTTATAAACTCCGGGGAGAAGGAATATTTTTGTTCCAGTTTCCGCTATTTTTAAGGCGTGGGAGAGAGTTTTGAAAGGAGAACTTTCGCTGCCGTTATCAAGGCGATCTTCTCCTGTATTAGGATTAACATAGATAATATTTTTTGCTTGAGTTTCAGCAGTACCTTCTACTTCAGTTGGGATTGTTTGAGCTGTAGCGATGGGGTTGAGATAAACTAATAAAGTTCCAGCCAGGAGCGAGCTAAAATAAATACGGACTGTCCGAGCAATGGTTTTTTGGATTTTTTTGAGTGGGGGGTAGCGATGGGGGAAGTTCACTGCTTTTCTCCTTCCTGGAACTGACTCAAAGATAGACTATCTTGTTTTGCAATTAGTTGCATTTGGCCACCCACAGTAAACTAAAACAACAATCTAAACTGACATTTAAGGCTATCAATCCACTAATCTACCCTTTCTAGTTGCCAAAGAATTTGATTTCCTTCTCGTCGGACTCTGGAAACAACCCAGTTGCGCCAAAGCCACTCCTCCCCTCGACTGGTGACAGCACTAGCGTTGATGTCCATTAAGTCTGCTAGTTCGGAACTGCTAATTAAATAGCCTTTGGTGGCTATTTCATCGGCAACCCGCAAAGTCTCGATGAGGTCTTGGAGTTTGGTGACTCGCTCCTGGGGAAGCAGCTGTGTTTCTTCTAACAAACTGGTAGATGATTCGTTCATTGCAATCTTGAAGTTCTGAGGATTATTTACTATCTTTTGCTAAAGTATCTCGATTTGTGACAGTAAATCTGATAATCTCGCTACTGCAAGAAAAAACAAAAATACTTTCCAGATTCAGGATTTATTGATTTTCTTTCTCAATTTTTGACTTTGGGACTGGGCGAGCTGAAAACTTGGCTTAATTTCTAAGGCTTTGTCATAGGCAGCGAGAGACTCTTCCACTCTTCCCAAGGCTTCTAAAGCGAGACCCCGATGGAACCAAATCTGATATAAGTCTGGTTTAATGGCTACTGCTCGATCCCAACTAGCCAAAGCATCTTCCCATCTTTGGATAATATATAAGACAGTGCCGCGATCGCTCCAAGCTTGAGAGTCATCCGGTTTCAGTTCCACTGCCTGATCGAAAGAAGCGATCGCCTCTTCGTACTTTTTCAGATTGGCCAAAGCGCTGCCCCGATTGTGCCATATTTCCGAGGCTTTGGGGTTCAGTTGCAAAGCTTTGTCCCAACTAGCAATAGCGGACTCGAAATCTTGATTATCTGCTTGCTGCAAACCCAGGTGGAACCAATCTTGATCGGTACTGAGACTTGCTGGCTGAGGACTATTGCTATTATTATTGATATTGTTGGCAGCAATTAATGCCTGTACCAGGACTTGAGGGTCATCGGTGGGTTCTATACCCAGTTGTTGAGCCATTGCTGCTCTTAATTGACTATCTTGGGACAAGGCAGCAATTAACTCTTCCAAAGTAATGGTTTGTTGAGGTAATGGAAAACCTTCTCCAGTTGTTTCTGAGGGGGTTGCATCCGGTCCATCGTATTCCCAAATATCCCTCTGAGTTTGTCGAGTCAGCAATTGTCTGCCGATACTGTAGGAGGTCTGGCCGATTTTGTCAATAGAAGGAACAGAACGAGCCACTTCCCCCAACTGCATCATCCGCCTACCTAACTCATGATTGGGTGAGGGATTGGCCAGTACTTTTTCCCCAAACCGTTCCAACCAGGCTACCCAGTCTTTTTCCTTGCCCCGCTCTTCCAGGCGGTGGAAAAATTTGACAACCCGTCCTTCGTGCCAGCCATGGGTAGTTCCTTCTAATAACTGAGTGAATAAAAATTCGTAATCTGTATCGCTTAACTGTGGAGAGCTAGACTGAGACTCCTGTTGTGGTTTTTGTCCCCTGGTTTTAGGATTGATACCGAACAACTTTTGCCACAATTTTTTCAGCCACTGCCAAATTTGACCGAACATCCCCTCTCCTCTTATAACAATGAACAATGAACAATGAACAATTAACAATTGAGAGTTTGATTATAGCGCTGTCCGTAGGCGCTATAGATACTTTACTCATCTAAGTTACCACGAGGAATGAGGAGTGATGGGGCCATATTTTGTGATATATTAGTACATATATACTATCAAAACTGAACAAATATTTATTTTTGAAAGTAAATAGCAATAATAAATTTAGATTAAATTGGTATGTACGAACCCTTTCACCACAAATATCGACCTCAAACTTTTGCCCAGCTAGTGGGTCAAAAAGCGATCGCCACCACCCTCACCAATGCTATACAGAGCAATCGAATCGCCCCAGCCTATTTATTTACGGGACCCAGAGGCACAGGAAAAACCTCCTCAGCGCGAATTTTAGCTAAATCTCTCAACTGTCTCAACTCCCCAGAACCGACAGCTTCTCCTTGCGGGCAGTGCGAAGTATGTCGGGCCATAGCCAATGGTTCTGCTTTGGATGTCATTGAAATTGACGCAGCTAGCAATACGGGGGTAGATAACATTCGAGAGATTATTGAAAAAGCCCATTTTGCTCCGGTTCAATGTCGTTATAAGGTTTATGTTATCGATGAATGTTTGACTGGGGATAGCCTGATTTTGACCAGGAAAGGGGAAATCAAAATAGGCGATCGCTCTCTTTTAGGTAAAGAGGTTCTCAGTTATAATGAAGCAAAAGAAATTTGGGAATATAAAAGAGTAGTTAGATGGTTAGAACGAGGAATTAAACCAACTCTAATGATTACTGCGGGAAATACTTCTCTTCGATGTACTGCCAATCATTTAATTAGAACTGATAGAGGATGGATCGCCGCCGGAAATCTGCAACCGGGAATGAGGATTTTATCTCCTTTCAACTCCGTTGGATCCCCCCTAACCCCCCTTAACAAGGGGGGAATATTTGCCCCCCTTGTTAAGGGGGGATCGAGGGGGGATCTTATTTATAAGGGAGAGAGTAGATCTTCTAGACAACTCTTGCCCCCCTTGTTAAGGGGCGATCGAGTTTTGCCCCCCTTGTTAAGGGGCGATCGAGTTTTGCCCCCCTTGTTAAGGGGCGATCGAGTTTTGCCCCCTTCGTTAAGGGGCGATCGAGTTTTGCCCCCTTGTTAAGGGGCGATCGAGTCTTGCCCCCCTTGTTAAGGGCGATCGAGTTTTGCCCCCTTGTTAAGGGGCGATCAAGTCTTGCCCCCTTTTTAAGGGGCGATCAAGTCTTGCCCCCTTTTTAAGGGGCGATCAAGTCTTGCCCCCTTTTTAAGGGGCGATCGAGTCTTGCCCCCCTTTTTAAGGGGGATCGAGGGGGATCGAAGTGTTAAAAATCACCTCTAGCGATGTAGAGCCAGTTTACGATTTAGAAGTTGAAGATAATCACAATTTTATTGCTAATGGATTGCTGGTGCATAATTGCCACATGCTCAGTAATGCAGCTTTTAATGGATTATTGAAAACCTTAGAAGAACCGCCAGCCAAGGTTATTTTTGTCCTCGCTACCACCGACCCCCAGCGAGTTCTCCCCACTATTATATCTCGCTGTCAACGATTTGATTATCGTCGCATTCCCCTAGAAGAAATGGTAGGGCATCTGCAATATATTGCCCAACAAGAAAAGATGAATATTACTGCAGAAGCTGTTACTATTGTAGCCCAAATTGCTAACGGTGGTTTGCGGGATGCAGAAAGTCTTTTAGACCAGTTGAGTCTCTTATCCGGGACCATAACGGTAGAGAAAGTTTGGGATTTGGTGGGGGCCGTTCCCGAAAGGGATATGCTAGCTTTATTAAAGGCAATATTTACTAAAGATCCTGAAGCAATTATTACTCAATCCCGCCAATTAATGAATCGAGGTCGAGAACCTTTGGTGGTATTGCAAAATTTAGCTAGTTTCTATCTTCACTTGGCGATCGCCCAATCTGCACCCCAGAAAAAAGATTTAGTTCCCGTGACAGAACCAACTTGGAATCAGTTAGTTGTAGAAGCAAAAAATTGGCAGTTAGAAGATATTCTACGAGGACAGCAACAGCTTAAAGATAGCGAAGTACAAATTAAAAATACTACTCAGCCTCGTCTTTGGTTGGAAGTAACTCTTTTGGGATTATTATCCTCTCCCGCTCCTATTCTAGAACCAACAGTTACCCCCAAACAACAAACTTTCAGTAAAGCAATAACTCCCATTTCCACTCCCGTTAGAAAAGAAGAAAAGATTCAAGAACAAATTGACAAGGTTAAAGAAAAAACTAGTCCTTATGAATCCTTGGCGAAGAGTCCTCCTTCTTTACCCAGTCCAGAAACTGAAACTGATAGTCCTGATAATCCTGATAATTCTCTTCTACCATCTTCTCTTAGCAAAGAAGAAATTTGGACCCAAGTACTACAACAAGTTAAAGTTAAATCGCCTACCGCTGAAGCCTTAATACGCAAATACTGCCATTTTATTGCCTTAGAAGATTCTGTAGTCAGGGTTGGGGTAAAGAATAAAGGATTTTTAGCTATGGTCAAAGAAAAATTACCTACTCTGGAAGCTGCTTTTGCTATAGTTTGTCAGTGTTCTATCAAAGTACAATTGGAAATAGCTAGTGAGTCTCAACCTAAAACTTCTGCGGTCCAACAAGCAATCAAAACATTAGCTTCTCCACCTCAAGTGAGAGATAAACATGAGAGTCAACCAGTTAATGATGTTGCAGCAGTTGAACAAACTGAGAATAATAATCATTCTCATCATAATTGGAATAATCAAAGAAATAATCAAAACAAGTCTTCTAGTCAAGCAAATATAGATCGCCAAACTTCCTCTTTACCTCGTTCTGAAAATGGCAAGCAAGATAATCCCCCCAACCCCCCTTAATAAGGGGGGAGCAAGAGAAAGAAACTCCCTTAGAGAAAGAAACTCCCTTAGAGAAAGAAACTTCCTTAGAAAAAGAAACTCTCTTAGAGAAAGAAACTCCCTTAGAGAAAGAAACTCCCTTAGAGAAAGAAACTCTCTTAGAGAAAGAAACTCCCTTAGAGAAAGAAACTACTCAGAGTCCTTTATTGAGACAGGAGAAAGATAATACTATTCAACCGAGGAATTATTCGGATGAACAAGTTAAAAAAGCGGTTGATAGTCTTGCTCAAACTTTTAAAGGGGAAGTAGTAACTGAAGAAAGAGAAACTTATGAAGTTTTATTGGAGGAAGAGCAGCTACAACAAACAGAACCGGAATCCTTAGCAACAGAACCAGAAGTGTTCGAGCCAAAACCAGAAGTGTTGGCAACGGAACCGAAAGGATTAAAAAGAAAACATCTTCAAATTACAAAAAACACAATCATTACTGGACGCACTCCTATGCCAGATTTAGACGATGAAAATGTAGAATTTTAGTGATACCCTATAATATGAACTATGAAAAATCGCACAAAGGCGTAGTTCGGCTTTCCTTACCGCAGGCCGAGAAATCAAGAGATGAAGAAAGACTTTTCTATTTTATCTGGATGGAACAATTGAAAAATGCCGAAATCAGAACTATTAGTAAGAGCTGAAAGATATTTCCAAGAAATAGTCGCTCCCCAAGCAGCTACCATAGATTGTAATCCAGAAGCATTGAGAAAAGCAATTCAAGGTATGGCACATCTCTCTCTCCTGGCTTTAGGAGTTCCTAAGTCTTGGGGTGGAGCAGAATTGAGCACACTGGACTATTGCCGTTTTCAAATAACAATAGCCCGGTATTCTGGAGCCTTGACATTTTTGCAAACTCAACATCAAGGTGCTGCCAACCAAATAGCTAACAGCAACAACCAGTATTTAAAACAAGAATACTTGCCTTTAATGGCTGAGGGTAAAGTATTAGTAGGAGCGGGGTTTTCCCAGTTGCGTCGTCGCGGCGAACCCCTGATGAAAGCTATTCCTGTTGCTGGGGGATACCTGTTAGAAGGGGAAGTGCCGTGGATTACTGGTTTTGGTTTCTTTCAGGATTTTATTATTGGCGCGACTTTACCTGATGGAAGGGAATTATATGGAATTGCACCCTTTAAAGCTACTATTCAGCAATCTGGAGGTAGCATCAGCTTTAGCGATATTCTCGAACTCAATGCTATGGGTTCCGCTAATACAGTGAAAGGGAGATTGAAGGGATGGTTTTTAGAGGGCGATCGTCTTCTCAGGATTAAACCTGCAGGTTCCATTCATCAGAATGACAAAAAGAACGTTCTCCACCACGGTTTTTATCCTCTCGGATGCGCTTGGGCAGCCTTGGATATATTAGAGTTGGCTGAGAAGAAAAAAGGATTGGCATCTATCCAAGAGGCTTTTGTCTCTCTCAAGAGGGAGTTGACTAACTGCCAAGAAGAGATGTTTGTTGGTGTAAAAATGGAGAATAAGTCTTTTGAAGAGAAGTTGGCACTGCGAGTGAAAGCAATTAATTTAGCGAGGAAATGTGCCGGTGCAGCAGTAGTAGCTTCCAGCGGAGGGGCAAACTCTAAATATAATCCGGCGGGTAGAGTTTATCGAGAAGCCTTGATGTTCTCAGTGTTCGGTCAAACTACAGCAGTGATGGAAGCAACTTTATCTCAATTAATTAATTAAATAATATAGCGCTACGCGCAATTCAAAATTCAAAATTCAAAATTCAAAAATAGGCCATGACTAGGTTTCAGGCTTTATTAATGTCCTAACCTAAATGCGTAGTGCTATATCAAATAAGTTTAGGTTTGCTACAAATAGGGACTATCCTTCAAAAGGGGGGTAGGGGGACTTTGAGATTCAATATAGAGACACATGGACTTGGGCGACCCTCAGTCCAACTCCATGGGCCTGCCTATATGGAAAGATTAAGCAATAATGAAGAATTATTAATTCTGGGCAGTTTTTCAAAAAATTTGCTATATTAAAGATAATTGTAAGCTATGCGGGTATAGTTCAGTGGTAGAACGTCAGCTTCCCAAGCTGAATGTCGTGGGTTCGAGTCCCATTATCCGCTTAAAGCATTTGCAAATAACTTATAAATACAATAGTATTTATAGCAAATATTTTCAGAAATAGATTGTAGGTTGGGTTTCGCGATTGGTGATTTGTAGTAGAGCTATATTATAGCAATTCTTGATTAAAATTAATATAGCTAAACTAAAAATACTATTTAATCCCTCATTCAGAACTTCGTGCTATAGCCCGAAGTCCTTAAAGTGGGTTAGATCTTGGTGCAAGATATGATAATTTTACCAAAATTTTCCACATTTAAGTTGAACAAAAAATACGATTCTAAACTGGCTTGCTCCAGAGTTTCCCCTCTGCTTTTCTCCTTCTTGCCAAACCCTCTTCGACATTTGTTCCAGGATTACGATACAGGTACATTGTCTCTGGAACTTTACCCCATTCCTTATTCCTAAGAACCTTCGTGATTGACTGGAAACCATTATGACCGTAGAAATGAGCCCCGAGATTGTAGCCAAAGCTCAACAAAGCGCCCCGTTGATTATCGTTCATCTCGTTCCAATAAGGAATAGTCTTTTTGAGAATATCCCAATAATTAGTTTTGATTTGCTTTTTTAATAGTTGTTCTGCTTCTTGTACAGTAATGCTATCGCCCACGTGAAAAGGAGAACCGTCAAGCTTGTAGGTGCTACCGTAGCCAATTGTAATGGGAAGGTTGCCAGATAGTGGATCGGGGTAGGCATGCACCCTCCCATCATCTCGAAGAACGTGACAACCTTCAAATTCTTTGATTAAATCAAGGCCAGATTTGGGAATTTCGCTATCAACACTTGTAACTGGCGATACAGTCGGCGAGCCATTTTTGGGTGTAATAATCTCTGCTGTAAGCTTAATCGTTGGGTGACTAACGGCATGACTCCAATAAAAATTACCGGCAGAAGCGAATTTATAGCTATAGGGTACATGGTCGCCTAACTCCTTGCCTCGACTATCCCCTTCTCGGTCGGTTCCATATTGATAGCCAGTAGAAAAATACTCCCCCCAAGGATCGCAACAGATAAATGCACCCTTACCATCGTAAGCTTCATCATCATAGCCACAAACAGCGATTACGTGGCCAGAACGAGTCAGACTGGTGTGAACGATAAGCAAACAGCCTTCGTCAAGAGATTGTTTCATCTCCTCGACAGTGGCACTCATATCAACTTTGACTTCTAAGCCAAATTCCTGACGCAAGTATTTCGCCATCAGCTCGACTGTCCCGTTTGCAGTTTGTCCGTATTCAGTCCACATCCGATAGGCAATCTCATCTTCGAGTTGTTCTCGAATACCTTGAGCCAGATGAGACAAACCAAATGAATCCACAACCATCGCCATTGAAGTATAAGAGCATTCGTTTGCGCTGTTAGAATACTGATCTGCATCGTTGTCTCTCTGCGATCGCCACTTCATTGGATAGATGAGCTGTTTGTAGGGAGGTTTGGGTAATTCTGGTTCGGGAATAGGTTCCGGTGTGGGAATTGCTTGATCGGGAATGACTACGTTTAGGCTTTTAATGCCTCGGTTGTAAATTTTTTCGATTGGTATTCGCAACAACGAGGAATCCCCGTTATCTTCAGCTTTGATTTCTCCAATACAGTATTTTCCTTCCATGAGAAAAGCTGCTTCAATTTCGGAAAGGTTGTTGCGGTTTCTTTGAATACTTACGTATGCCATTTTTGTTTCAACCTAAATTCAACCAAATTTTCCCTATCTTACTAGCTCCAAAACCAAGTTTAACCATGTCGTAAATATTCTTAATACTTATACAAGGAAGTTAATAACAAAGCATGTCATCCGTCCCGTCCCTACGTAAATCATCTCCTGTTTGCTGTTTTCAATTACTTATTTTTAATTTCAATACCAACCTTGTATCCATTTCCATTCTTCAGTCAATCCTTACAAAATTGCGCTTCAAAAGTTGAAGGTATTGAATAAAATCTAACTAATCGCCATGGAAAACTTGGGAAACTCTTAAATTTAGTTCTCTAAATCCAGAAGATACAACTAAATCTTCACCAGTAAAGCTACCAACTTCTCTATAACTATCTCCAGAGAGTTCTAAAACTAAAATAGTTTCAGTTTGAGGGTCAACTATCCAATATTCAGGAATACGGCAATCTTGGTATTGCATTCTTTTAGCAATGTAATCTCTATCTCTCTGTATACCTCCGGGACTCACAACTTCCACTACTAATAAAGGAGGTTCCATGGAAAGGCGAATGGTATTGCGTTTTGATAATTGTTGAATCTGTTCTTCGCGAAGAATAGTTAAATCTGGATAGCGGTTTTTCGGTTCCCCTCTAACTTCTAATTCCAATCCATGTCCTCGCACTCGCCGATAACCTACAAGAGAAGCAAACTTAAGCAAGAGGAAAGTAGCAATTTCAACGTTTAAACCGGATTCGGGAGGCACTTCTATTAATTCTCCATTAAATAATTCATAGAGTTTATCGGAATTATCATCGTAGGACAAGTAGTCTTCAAAGGTTTGAAATCGAGGTTTAACTGTTAACATGGGGTTTATAGCAGTTGATAGTGGATAGTGGATAGTGGATAGTTGATAGTGGATAGTTGATAGTTGATAGTTATACAATAACCGGTTGGTTGCGGGTGTGGTCAAAAGTAGTTGTTTGCGGCTAAATATCTATTTATCAATTGTGGGGTAGCCCTCTGGGCTGCCTAACTTTCAGAATAAGCCGCGACTTTAGTGCTGTTGGGTTTCGTGACCTCAACCCAACCTACAAGAGAATCAACTATTTGTAGCAACCATTTTCAGTTTGATATAATTATACCAGGAGAAACTCATAAAATATAAAGCGATCGATTACTTTGATGCGATTAAAATAAAAGCAAACAATGACACACTTAGTAGAATTTCCCATAGAAGGTGGCGATTCCATTTTTGTAGAGGTAGAGGAATCCACTTCCCAACAGGTTGACGATCGCATTGGTATTGGTGACGATGTGGTAGAAAAGGCTAAACAAAGTTTCGAGCAAGCCATCGCCAAAATCGAGCCTGTAGCCAATGCCATAATCAATAAGGTGCGCAACCTCAATCAGCCAGCAGATGAAGTAGAAGTAAAGTTTGGGCTGAAAATGAGTGCCGAACTGGGAGCTGTTATTGCTTCTGGTAAAACAGAACTCAATATCGCCTTAGCCATTGCTATATTGTGTCACAAGTCAACCTCATTTGCAGCTTTTTTAGATTATTTTTATAATCAAACTCTTAATTGTTCATTGTTAATCTATCTTCACTCTTTTCCGTATTATTCATAATCCCCATGAGGATTGAAAATATCTCTTCCGTATCCCTAGGAATAGTCTGACTGGCAATATTTTTAACAATGTGTTTTTTCTTTCGCTCCAGGATAGCAAATTTCCAAATATCCCCCAAAGTCACAGCACCGTATATTATGGGATTCAATTCGCTTTCTTCATATGTTTTATCCAAAGCAATTAACTCGGCTGCTAACTGATTGAAACCACTATCTAGATCTTTCTTTTTCGCTTCTACCACAATTAAAGTTTCCCTTGTTGTTAAGAGATAGTCTAACACTCCTCCTAGCTTATCGTCAATTTCCAAAGGATATTCTACTTTAACTTTAACTGCAATCAGCTTGGCAATTTCCAGGATTAAGGGAGCTACGAGAAACTCTCGCTTGGCTATTTCTGAGGTCAGGGTTATTTTCGGAATAATTGTGTAATATGTCTGATTGAGATTTTGAATGATTTCTGGATTGTAATTGTTGGATAATGGTAGATCTATTACTTCAATAGAAAAAGAATAACCAAACTCTGCCACAATTTCCTCAGTGGGATTGGTCATGGCAAAATAATCACTAAATGTATATTTTCGGTTTTCTTGGAAGATTGATTTTGTCATATTGTGGATTATATCCTAAAAAAGGCTATTGCCATACCGCAGCGCCGACGTAGGCGATCGCGCACTCAAGAAGATTAAGAAAAGATTTAGACCAGAGTGCAGCCTATGTCCCCAGATGATAGTCTCACCAAGACTAACCCCTATATCAACTATCAACTATCAACTGTCAACTATCAACTATGAAAGTATTATTAGTAGGCAATGGAGGAAGAGAACATGCTCTTGCTTGGAAATTGCTCCAATCTCCCAATATAGATCGAGTTTTTTGCGCTCCCGGCAATGGTGGAACCGCTACTATGGCAGGTTGCGAAAATATTCCCTTACCCGTGGTAGATTTTGAAGGCATCGCTAAGGCAGTTCAAAAGCATGAGGTGGGTTTAGTAGTAGTAGGACCGGAATTACCATTATCTATGGGAATTAGCGATCGCCTTGCATCATTGGTTCCTGTTTTCGGTCCTTCTCAGGCAGGGGCCCAAATTGAAGCCAGCAAGTCTTGGGCCAAGGCTTTAATGGCGGAAGCAAAAGTACCCACCGCTCGAGGGGTAAAATTCACGGACCCTACCACAGCTAAAGCTTTCGTTACCCAGCAAGGGGGTCCCATTGTAGTTAAAGCAGATGGTTTGGCAGCAGGCAAGGGAGTCACGGTAGCAGCTACAGTGGAAGAAGCTCACAACGCCATTACCTCTCTCTTCGATGGGGGATTTGATCAGATTGTCATCGAAGAATGGTTGATGGGAGAAGAAGTCTCTATCTTCGCTCTCACCGATGGTTTGACAATGCGGACCCTCATTTCCGCTCAAGACCACAAACCCATTGGGGAAGGAGATACGGGACCCAATACCGGTGGCATGGGGGCTTACGCTCCTGCACCCATCGCAACCCCAGCCATGATGGCTAGAATTGAGAAGGAAATTCTTCAACCTATTGTAGCAGCTTTACGCAAGAGGAACATTGACTACCGGGGCTTATTATATGCGGGTTTGATGATTACCCCCACAGGAGACCCCAAGGTGCTGGAATTTAATTGTCGCTTTGGCGATCCGGAAACTCAAGCTATTTTGCCCTTGTTGGTCACTCCCCTAGACCAACTGCTCCTGGCTTGCAGCCAGCAAAGACTGGCAGAGTTACCCCCCATTGAATGGCGGCAAGACACTGCTGTTTGCGTTGTTGCTGCCTCGGGAGGTTATCCAGGCGCTTATGCCACTGACAAAGAAATTCAAGGCATTCAGGAAGCGCAAAAAACTGGAGCAGTAGTCTTTCACGCTGGAACGAAACTGGAAGAAGAACGGTTGCTGACCAATGGCGGTAGAGTATTGGGGGTAACTGCAGTAGGAAAGAATTTCCCCCAAGCAATAGGAAATGTTTATGGGGCAATAGAGTTAATTCAGTTTGAAGGAATTTACTATCGCCAAGATATCGGTCATCGGGTGGGAGCTTGATAATTAGACTAAACTATAATTATTAAAATCCTATAATATAAGCCATTTACACCTTGCTGTCTCTAATTCAAATAATCCGGGAAATACTCGCCCGCTGGTGGTCGGAATTTACCCTCCAGACAAAATTAATGGCGGCGGCAACCTTAGCAGTCTCCTTGCTTATGAGCGGTCTCACCTTCTGGGCTGTGAATACCATTCAGCAAGATGCGAGCATCAATGACACTCGCTTTGGCAGGGATTTAGCCCTGTTGCTGGCTGCCAACGCCGCCCCTACCATTGCCAACCACAATCTCCCAGCGGTGGCTAGTTTCACCGAGCGCTTTTATCAAAGTACCTCCAGCTTGCGCTACATTCTCTATGCTGACCAAAAGGGGAAAATTTTCTTTGGCATTCCTTTTTCCCCAGTAGAACAAGTAGATACTTCTTTAACTATCTCTCGCCGCATTAAGTTACCGGAAAATTACGCCCAAAACTCAGAACAGCCTATGGTGCGGCAGCATCTTACCCCCAACGGGGAGGTGACCGATGTGTTTGTCCCTCTGAGACACGAAGGGGAATATTTGGGGGTTTTGGCCATGGGGATTAATGCCAATCCTTCTTTAGTCAAGTCATCCTTATTAACTAGAGATGTAACCATTGCCGTATTTATTTCGATTTGGGCCATGATGATTCTTGGCGCTGTTTTTAATGCCCTCAATATTACCAAACCCATCAAAGAATTGTTAGTGGGAGTAAAAAATATTGCAGCAGGTAATTTTCAACAGCGTATTGACCTACCTTTTGGAGGAGAACTGGGAGAATTAATTGTCAACTTTAACGAAATGGCAGAGCGGTTAGAACGGTATGAAGAGCAAAATATTGAGGAATTAACTGCGGAGAAAGCGAAGTTAGAAACTCTAGTTTCTACTATAGCTGATGGAGCTTTACTTTTAGATACTAACCTAAAAATTATTTTAGTAAATCCCACGGCGAGAAGAATATTTGGTTGGGAAGGAAAAGACCTAGACAACCAAGACTTATTGCAACATTTACCTTCAGTTGTCACAGTCAAATTAGCCCAACCGCTGAAGGAAATTGCCGCTGCGGACAGCGAAGAAAAAGACTCCACCGAACATCAGAAAGAATTGCGCATTTCCCTGAAATCATCCACTCAACAGCGCACCCTGCGAGTTTTACTTATTCGAGTTCTCGGCCAACAGAAAGAGAATGTCAAGGGAATAGCCATGACGGTGCAAGATATCACTCGGGAGGTAGAATTAAATGAAGCCAAAAGTCAATTTATTAGTAATGTCTCCCACGAATTGAGAACCCCCTTATTTAATATAAAATCCTTTATTGAAACCCTATTTGAATATGGGGAAGATTTGACAGAAAAAGAAAGGCAGGAGTTTCTAGAAACCGCCAACCACGAAACCGATAGATTGACCCGTTTAGTCAACGATGTCTTAGATTTATCCCGCTTGGAGTCTTCTAAAATCTATCGTCTCGACCCAGTAGACATAGCCCAGCCTATCGAACAAACCCTGCGCACTTATCAACTTAATGCCAAGGATAAAAAAATTAAATTGAGTTCCGATATTGAAGCTGACTTGCCTGCTGTTTTAGGTCATTACGATTTATTGCTGCAAGTGTTAACTAATTTGGTGGGTAATAGTCTCAAGTTTACCTCATCTGGGGGCAAAGTTGTGATTCGCGCCTATGGGCTTAATACTCAATCTAATTCTCGAGTAAGAGTGGAAATTAGCGATACTGGCATTGGCATTGAATCGGAAGACCAAAAGGCTATCTTCCAGCGTTTCTTTCGAGTAGAAAATCGGGTGCATACTTTAGAAGGAACGGGATTGGGTCTTTCTATTGTGAAGAATATCATGGAGAAGCATAATACTACAGTGCATTTGATTAGCGAGGTGGGAGTGGGAACTACTTTTTGGTTCGATTTAGCTGTGTATCAACAAGAACACAAAGAAAAGGAATTATTGGGACTATCCCCCTAAATCCCCCTTATCAAAGGGGGACTTTCTAAAAGGGGACTTTCTAAAAGGGGACTTTCTAA
>JH610766.1 GCA_000252485.1 Prochloron didemni P4-Papua_New_Guinea
GCTCCCCCCTTAGATCGGGGGGCAGGGGACTTTGAACATAGAGCATCTTTAATATCCGATTGTTGTATCAACTATCAATTATCAACTATCAACTATCAACTATCAACTGTTAACATGACTCAAGAACTGAAAGATTTAAGAGAATTTATCCTTGACGGTCGCTATGAAGCTGCATTAGGATTAATCGATGAATTAGAAGAAATGAGCAAAAAAGCTATTTTGCAAAACATTGCTAGTTTTCTCATGAGAATGGTAATGCATTTAATTAAGAATCAATTAGAAGCAAGACTAACTAATTCTTGGGCAGCTTCTATTCGAGATTCTACCCTCAAAATTCAAGATTTGAATCGGAAGGGAAAGAAAAAAGCCTATTATCTTAAATTAGATGAATGGGACGATGGCCTGGAGGCTGCTTTTGAGGATGCCATTTTTGCCGCTAGTGTTGAGGTTGGCAACGGAAAATACAATCCATTTCAACTGAGGGAAATGGTGGATAAAGATGCTATTATAGAAACGGCACGGATTTTTATTGAGATGACTTATTTGGATTCTAGCCAAGAATTACGGAGTGCCATTACTGTCCAATTAAGTCAATTAACAGGAGGAAAAAATTGGCGAGAGGGAAAGTCTTAAGCTTGGTGTTTGGTAAAGGGCCTCAATCCAACCTACAATCGAATCATATTATTCAGCGAAGAAACCGGGTTTCTCTCATTATTTTAGGGTAAATTGCCGAAATTAAGAGAAGAAACCCGGGTTGCTCTCACTCAATAGTAAACACTTTCATAGGCTGGTATATAGATGTACATATTGAGTCCAAGAAATGCTATATTCAGCGAAGAAACCGGGTTTCTCTCATTATTTTAGGGTAAATTGCCGAAATTTTCCTTACTATTCCCGGTTTCTAACCCCAACCGTTAGTCTCAATCTAGACTACTATTTTAGCTGTGCCAAGCCTACATGATTATATCTGTAGCAAATATTTTCAATTTATATAATCCCTTTTGCCTATTCCCTCCGAAGTACTAATCTAGGAAAATCAAGACTATAATTTTATTTTAGTATGGCTTGCGATCGCATCACAATGATTGTTATATTTGAAAATAAGATAGAATATATTGCCAGGTTGGTGTTTGGAAGTCCCTGCACTTCCTTGCCTCACCCCAACCTACAATCTTTTCTTGAGGAAAACGCGAGCTAGTTCATGACAGGGAAAAAACTATTAATGGTGGATTGTGATGGCACTATCCGAGAAGCTAAAAGTGGTAGAAAGTTCGTTCTTTCTCCTCAAGGACAACGGATAATTAAAGGTGCTGCTCAGGCAATTTCTCATTTTGTTCAAGCTGATTATACCATCGTGGGCATTACTAATCAAGGATGGGTAGAGATAGGCAATAAAACTTTGGAAGATTGTATTGCCGAACAAGCTTATACTTTGAAACTTTTTCCCGATTTAGTCTCAATTTACTTTTGTCCCGACTTTAGCGGTCGCCGCTGTTATCGGGTTAGTTTAACTGGGAATAGTTATCAAGTAGATAATTTTTATAATTCTGGGAAATATGACTCTTTTCGCAAGCCTGGAGCGGGAATGCTTCAGTTAGCCATGGAGTCGGTTGGAGAAGTAGAAACATGTTTTTATGTGGGGGATAGACCGGAAGATGAAGAAGCAGCTATTAATGCTGGGATTGCTTTTTTTGAGGCCAGTTACTGGCGGGAAAGTTATCAAGATATTTCTTGGGAAGGGAGAAGAGGGAATAGGCAATAGGGAGGCAAAACAACTAATTAAACGGATGAAACAGAGTATAGAAGTCCAGATTGACAAATAGAAGAAAAAAATGTAGAGGATAATTCATGAAAACAGATAGTATCTGGTACAACCTATTTCTCAAATTTCCCAGTATCTTCTTTGAAAAAATGGTAAAATGAGAAATAGAAGAAAAAAATGTAGAGGATAATTCATGAAAACAGATAGTATCTGGTATAACCTATTTCTCAAATTTCCCAGTATCTTCTTTGAACTTATCGGGGAACCATCAACTAATAGCCTGCGCTATAAGTTTAGTTCAGTAGAAGTAAAACAACTCTCCTTTAGGTTAGATGGAATATTCTTGCCCAAAGGAGAATCTCCAGAACTACCTATTCACTTTGTAGAAGTCCAATTTCAACAAGATGAAGAGTTCTACTCTCGTTTATTTACGGAGATTTTCATCTATCTGCGGCAAAAGAAACCCAGAAACGATTGGCAAGTAACAGTAGTTTATCCTAGTCGGTCTTTGGAGAGTGCCGAACCGATCTGGTATCGAGAGTTTTTTAATAGTCCTCGCTTAAAACGGATTTATCTAGATGAGGAACTAGATTGGCTGGGAACTGCTACAGTTGGCATAGGAGCGGTAAAATTAATTGTTTCTCCGGAAAAAAAGGCAGTAGAGTCGGCCAAACAACTAATTGAACGGACGAAACAGACTATAGAAGATCCTGTTAGCCAACGAGATTTTATAGAATTAATAGAGACCATCATCATTTACAAACTACCAAAAAAAAGTCGGGAGGAACTAGAAGCAATGTTGGGATTGAGTGAGTTGAAGCAAACCAAAGTTTATCAAGAGGCTAAAGCCGAAGGTAAAGCGGAAGGTAAAGCTGAAGGTAAAGCGGAAGGTAAAGCCGAAGGTCAGGAAATTGGAGAACGGAAAGCTAAACTGGAATCAGTTCCACGACTGTTGAAGTTGGGATTGACTGAAAAACAAATTGCCCAAGCACTCCAACTTACTGTTAAAGAAGTTCGGCAAATAGCTAAATCACAAGATTAGCTTTTGATTTAGTAAGGAAAATGGTAAAATGAGAAATAGAAGAAGAAATTGTAGAGGATAATTCATGAAAACAGATAGTATCTGGTACAACCTATTTCTCAAGTTTCCCAGTATCTTCTTTGAACTTATCGGGGAACCATCAACTATTAGCTTGCGCTATAAGTTTAGTTCAGTAGAAGTAAAACAACTCTCCTTTAGGTTAGATGGAGTATTCTTGCCCAAAGGAGAATCTCCAGAACTACCTATTCACTTTGTAGAAGTCCAATTTCAAAAAGATGAAGAGTTCTACTCTCGTTTATTTACAGAGATTTTCATCTATCTGCGGCAAAAGAAACCCAGAAACGATTGGCAAGTAACAGTAGTTTATCCTAGTGGTCACTGCCCTTCGACTTCGCTCAGGGGCCGCGTAGCCGAAGTGTCGGTCTTTGGAGAGTGCCGAACCGATCTGGTATCGAGAGTTTTTTAATAGTCCTCGCTTAAAACGGATTTATCTAGATGAGGAACTAGATTGGCTGGGAACTGCTACAGTTGGCATAGGAGCGGTAAAATTAATTGTTTCACCGGAAAAAAAGGCAGTAGAGTCGGCCAAACAACTAATTGAACGGACGAAACAGAGTGTAGAAGATCCTGTTAGCCAACGAGATTTTATAGAATTAATAGAGACCATCATCATTTACAAACTACCAAAAAAAAGTCGGGAGGAACTAGAAGCAATGTTGGGATTAAGTGAGTTGAAGCAAACCAAAGTTTATCAAGAGGCTAAAGCCGAAGGTCAGGAAATTGGAGAACAGAAAGCTAAACTGGAATCAGTTCCTCGACTGTTAAAGTTGGGATTGACTGAAAAACAAATTGCCCAAGCACTCCAACTTACTGTTCAACAAGTTCAACAAATAGCTAAATCACAAGATTAGCATTTAGCAAGGAGCAAGATTAAAGAATGGTAAAATGAGATAGAATATATTGCCAGGTTGGTGTTGGGCAGTGGCAGCTTCGTCGAAGGGTAGCTGAAGGGTTTCGTTGCCTCAACCCAACCTACAATCTCTACAATCTCTATTTAATCAGCTTTTCTCTGTTTGGAATAAAGTAGTTTTCGCCAAGTTTCTACTTTTTCCTCATCATCTAGATCTTGAAGAATTTTTCCCAATGTCTTTTTACCTAAATTATAAACTTTTTTTAGTTCTTGATGCAGGGCTTCCGCTTCTTCGAGGGAAGAAATTGCTATGCGAAAAAAGCCTAGATTCTCCGCAGGATAAGGGAAATTTTTGGGACCTAGTTTAATTGCTCGCTCGCAGTGTTCAATTGCTTCCAAATATAGCTCCCTATTGCGGCTCTTGCGTATTACTATCGCTAAATTGTTATATAGATAAGCTTTAATTCGCTTTGTTGGCGCAATTTTGATGGCTTGGAGATAATAGTCTCTGGCTAAATCCCAATTTTCTAAGGATTGAGCGCAATTACCTTGCATTTTTAATAAATCTGCCGATGTGGTTTGGATTAGCTTGAGCAAATCCAGTGCTAACTCTACATGTTGATGCAATTCTAGATTGCGAGCAA
The DNA here is from genome assembly GCA_000252485.1 of Prochloron didemni P4-Papua_New_Guinea. GTDB lineage: Bacteria > Cyanobacteriota > Cyanobacteriia > Cyanobacteriales > Prochloraceae > Prochloron > Prochloron didemni. The sequence continues at coordinate 4,359 of JH610766.1, forward strand.
AGGCTAACAGCTCCTTTTCTTCTCTAGATTCTGTAATTGCAGAATAATATTTTTCCACAAAGGAGCTTAAGTCAATGGACTTGAGATCTCGCCCCACTATGACAGAGAATTCTTTTAAATTATTCCCTTGCTGGAAATCTGTTCGTAAAGCCCAAATTAGCTCTTCCAATTCTACAGCTTTGGTTTTAACTAGCATAGCTTGGCGCAGAGCTTTACTAAGAGAACTATATAAAAATTGATTGCGGAAGCGTTTAAT
>JH610767.1 GCA_000252485.1 Prochloron didemni P4-Papua_New_Guinea
GGGACGAATCCTGGAAAGTCCCCCTTTGATAAGGGGGATTTAGGGGGATAGTAGGATCTTTCATCCTAAACTAAACCAAACCGAAGCGACTAAAAGGCCAAAAGCGGAAGACCGCGTGACCGATAATGTTTTTCTCCGGTAGGTAGCCCCAGATATGGGAGTCATTGCTGTTATTACGATTGTCTCCCATGACAAAGAGATAATCTGGGGGTACTTTTACTGGTGGTAATTCATATCTGGGGGGTGCGGCAATGTAGTCTTCCTCTAAGGGTTGGTTATCTAGGTAGACGACGCCGTCTTTCACTGCTACAGTTTGACCAGGTTTACCTATGACTCGTTTGATGAAGGCTTGGTCTTTCTCATAACCTAGCATTTGCAGTTGCATGGGGGGCTGGAAAACTACAATATCTCCTGTTTTGGGAGGATGTAAATAATAGGAGACTTTTTCTACTACTAGGCGATCGCCTGTTTCTAAGGTGGGAACCATGGATTCGGAGGGGATGTAGCGAGGTTCGGCGACGAAGACTCGAATCAGGAATGCCCACAAGAGGGCGATGATAATAACTTGACCGTTTTCTTTGATTGGTTTCCAGAATGAGGTTTTTGCTGGTTCGGACTGGTTGGGGATTTCTATCTCTTTGTCTTCTGTTGTCATAGGGAATTGAAAATAATTTCTGAAACCCTAATATTATATGACTTTTGGCAAATAACGGGTTCGGTAGGGCTAGATGAACATTATATCATAATAAGTTGATTTTGCTTGCTTCAATTGTCTTAATAATTCTTTACATCAAATTTGTAAAAGGTTGTCCTGTTTACAGGACAACCTTTTCAGTGCTTTTGGGAAGTCATAAACTTTATCGCTTTTTTTACAAGGCCAGTATTTTGCCAACCAAAATGCTAATCTAGGACTAGAAGAATTTTGGTGTGAGGCCAAGACAATATGCGTAATTCCATAACTATTGCTGCACTTGCAGCAACTTGCTTTTTCTGTTCTCCAGTTTTAGCGTCTGAGGTAACGCCTTCTTCTGAGCTAGAAGGAGATTTGCTAAAGTCTGCCGATGTTTTGGGTAGTTATTCTTTGGGAGGAAAGCTACCCGTTGGTGCTGAGTTGACTGAACATAGCTCTAAGACTGAAATATCTCAAGGCTTTGGGGGGTATGATGATGATGATGATGGACGAGGGGTCTATTTAGGTGGAAGCCTTGGTCTATTCAACCCTAATTTAGAGGATGACATTGCCGATGAATTTATAGAGACAGGTTTTGGTGGGAGTATCTTCTTGGGTTACCAATTCAATAAAAACTGGTCTGCTGATGTAGAGGTAGTACTCTTCGGCGGAGATTTCGATGAAGATGAAATTTTAGAACGATTAGATCCAGATTTAGATGATATTGGAGTAGATGTTGACTATTCAGTATTTGCTCTATTTTTCAACCCACGTTTAACATTCCCCTTGGGTAAGAATCAAAATCAAAAGTGGTCGCTATTCTTGAGTCCAGGAATTGGCTTTGGTAATGCTTCTGCTGATATTGGGGCAATAGAATTCGAAGGTGACACAAGTTTCGCTTTTCAAATCAAAGGAGGAATAGGATACAAAATCAGCAGAAAAATAGATATTTTCGTTCAAGCTCGCTATCTAAACGTAACGGAAACAGTTGAAGATATCGATGATAGTGGTTTCAGTAGTTTTTCCCCTGAACTCGGTGTAAAGTTTGATTTATAGTGCCGTGGGTGGGCAACATATCAACAAAATGAATCTTTTTGCTGATGAGATAAACTAAAATTAGAGAGATTTTGTTGGTAAACATTAATCCATTAGCTATAATGCAAGGGATATGGTGGGCAATGCCCACCCTACAAATTAAATGAGAAAGATATTGTTGAGAGAAATTATGAGATAGATATAATTAACAATTTCATTGAGTATAATTTCTGGGTTTAACAACCGGTAAGCTTCTTTAAGAATTTCTTTGGGATTGGAACGATGCTCCAATAACCAATTTTTACTTCTATTAATTAATGACTAACGCGATCGCCGATTGTTCCCTTTGCTCCTAGGTCTGGTTTTTCTCTTCTTTTCTTGCTGGGGTCGAGCTGCTTTCCTTTTTTGATAGCGTTTCCAAGCTGAACCGATGGTATCACTAAGGGAATGACTCATGGCTCCTGATTCTAAGCCGAGGAAAAGGGCGATGGCCTCTCCTCGATATTTCCCCGCTATCCCTCGTACTACCGTAACGGCAAATTCCTGCCAGTTCCAATGGAAACCCCAGAATAATTGCCCTACCGCAACGCCGAAGATTGCTAAAAGCAGAAAAAAACTGCTAAGATAAATTAATCGCAGGGTTGTGCCGATTACAGGCCCATGGGAAAATAGGGAGCGGTGATGGAGGATTTTTTGATAAGGAAGCCAGAGCCAGCTTAGTATTCCCCAGCGTTTGAACTGGATTGAGTGAATATCTAAATCTGGTCCGAACATTAAGCCGCTAAACAGGAATCCACCTGCTATAATCAGAGTGAGGGAGCCATTGCGGGTAACTAGTAGACTAACTGCTACAATCCAGGGTAAACTCCACAGAGTAATGCGATCGTGAATTTTGCCAGAAGGCATTGCTTTTTTTCAAAGGTTGTGTTATTCTTATAAAAGATAGGTTAACGGGCGATTAGCTCAGTTGGTAGAGCGCCTGCCTTACAAGCAGGATGTCACTGGTTCGAGTCCAGTATCGCCCATCTAAATCAATTTAGAATCGCCGCCTCTTGAGAGCGAGTTTTTTCGTAGGGTGCGGCACTGCCCACCAC
>JH610768.1 GCA_000252485.1 Prochloron didemni P4-Papua_New_Guinea
TACCATCATCACACCCATCGCTTCACCCCATCAGGAGCGGCAAACGCTGCCTCAAAATATCGATCAAGTAACTCCTCAATTTCCGTTGTCATCTAAAAAAGTTTGACATTTACTATAGTAAATTTGTTTTATGATCGTTTTAGCTAGCTAATATTGCTACGATGGAGCCATCTTCACCTATCCAAACCCAATTATGGAACTCTCGCAGCTCTCCCTAGACGCTCTCCCACAATACTTGACTGATGTCCAAGGTAACCAAATTGCTATAGTACTAGACTTACAAACCTACCAAAGCTTGCTTGATGAACTTGAGGAACTTCGTTGCCAACAAGGGTATAAACAAGCTGTTGCTGAAACCGAACCGGAAATCCAAGCTGGTGATTACGTCACTCTAGAGCAATACCTGAAGAATTAATTGATGCGGTACAACCATGAGCTATCAAATCCGCATCCCAAAAACTGTACAAAAACAACTTCAGAAAATCCAAGACCCCAACAAAAAACGGATTTTGGAAAGGTTACAACAACTGCAAAATAATCCTCGTTTTGGCAATGCCATCAAAATGAAAAATAGCCCAGGCTATCGTCTAAGAGTTGGAGACTACCGAATTTTGTACGACATTGATGATTCAGCTCAAGTGGTTACGCTTCGTCGCATTGCTCACCGTCGAGATGTTTACTAATAGCCCTAATTCCTTCCCAAAGCATCTATCGCCTCCGTCAAAAGCAGTATCAATAGTCTCCTGACGGACTGCAATTACAATATTCTGAAAAAACTAGATCTTAAACCCAACTGGTTTTGACCGCACCCAAAGTAGTTGTTTTGGGGCGTTGCTGAATCAAGATCTGACATAATAATCAACCGCAGAGGAAGTCACGGGCAAGATGCCTGTGCCACTTTGATATAGAGGAAAAAGAGAGAGCTAGTTTTTATCAACTTTTTTTCTCTGGTAATATCATGTCCGTTTAGATCGTACCTATAATTTGTCTAGCCCCCACCCCCCTTGGTCCCCCCCACTGGGGGAAAACAGGGGGGGGGTCCTCAAAGTCCCCCAGTATTGGGGGATTTAGGGGGCAATTGTTAGATTGGTTTGTGATTGTTAAATCTCGGCTGGTGCGTTACGAACGCACCCTACGCATAAATCTATTTTCTCTTGTCAATTTTCTACCCAACATAGGAAAACGGCAATAACGGATTGGTCACAGATTAATTGGAGAAAAGCTGTTAGGATTATTAGGAATCTGAGAAAAGAATCTTTAATTAACAATGGAGATAAGTTCTAATGGCTGAGAGTACTGTAAAAACAGACATCTCATTTCAATCGCTTAAGACAGCAATTTCATCCCTGGAAATTGCTGAAAAGCATCAGCTTTGGCAACTTTTGGAAGCTGAATTATTCCCCGATGATGAGGACTCACCAGAGGATATTGCTGAAATTCAAGCGGCTCGTGCTGACTACGAAGCAGGAAACTACATAACCTTTGATGAATACAAGACACAACGGGAAGAGCGTACTGCATGACCTACACCATCATCACACCCAAGGCTGTACAAAAACAGCTAGATGCTTTGCCTGATGAGGTTTATGATCGCATTGCCGTTAAAATCCAAGAACTTGCTGAAGATCCACGCCCTGATGGAGTGGTCAAAATGAAAGGGTTTGATAATGAGTACCGTATTCGTATCGGTAATCATCGTGTTCGTTATGAAATCCACGATAAAAAGTCGATCGTTCTGCTCCTGCAATGCAAACACCGAAAAGACGCTTACAAAAAGTGATAGCTTTTACAAACAGTTTCAGAAGTAGCAAACATTTTCAGATTTGATACAAAGGGGATTTAGGAGAATAAATCTTATTTATAGCAATAACTTCTGCAGTTCGGCGATCGTCTTCTACCAAAAGAATTTTCATTCTTTTGAGAATTTATTTTCTGCATCAACACAAAATCTGCTTATTGTCAAGCTTTGTAACAAAATCTTAAAACAGGCGACCAGGTTTTGTTTTCTTCTATTGTTAGATTGGTTTGTGATTGTTAAATCTCGGCTGGTGCGTTACGAACGCACCCTACGCATAAATCTATATAGATTGTCTTTCGACTTTCACTTGAAAGATATCCTCTTTCATCAATGCTTTTGTAATATAATTGTAATATAAAATGAATAGGCTTTGGTCGTTTACTCCTCAAAATCATTCCTCCACAGAATACAAAATCACCAATAGACATGGTCAGAAAAGGTTCTGAAACTTTTAGATATCAAGATGGCATCCCTAGTTTTTCCAGATGTCTATTAGATGAGATGGATATTACTTGCTATTCAAAATTGCTTGGGCTGCCTGACGACCGGAAATAGTGGCTCCTTCCATGCTATCGATATAGTCCTGTTGGGTATAACTGCCAGCTAAAAAGAAGTTAGAAATGGGAGTTGCTTGGGCTGGACGGAAGGGGTCCATTCCTGGTGCTTCTCGATAGAGGGATTGAGCTAATTTCACTACGCTGTACCAGGTCATGTTCAAGTCTCGCGCGGAAGGGAATAGTTCCCGTACTTGTTCTAGGACGTGGTGGGCGATGGCCTCATTTTCTTGTTTAATAAAGGGGTCTCCTGGAGTCAAGACTAACTGCAATAAAGAACCTTCTCCTTCTCGATAATAATCCCCTGGACTGGCTAAGGCTAAATCGGCAAAACAGGAAAAATCTGCATCGGCAGTATAGAGTAAGTTATCCAATCCCGCTGCTTCTTTTAATTGCTTGCGCTTTTCTGGGTCTTCCATTTCTGTGACCCAACCGTCGAAGCGCAACTGCACTGTAGCTACAGGAACTGCATCTAATTTATAAATATTATCGAACTGGGGCCATTTGCGCCATGGTGAAGGTAATAATTTTTGAATTCCCGGTACGTCGCAAGCACAAACATAGGCATCAGCTACCATAGTTTTTAGTTTATCCCCGCTGGCTACTACCATGCCTGTTACTTTTGGATTTTGTTTTGCTTCTTCTGTTGCTTCTGTAAAGAGAATTTCCCGCACTTGGTGACGAGTGTGAATTTTTGTTCCCCGGGCTTCTAAATAGTCAATAATTGGTTTGTGGAGGTATTGGTGGGGAGAACCTTCCAGCATGCGCAACACCGATGCTTCTGTTTTCGCTGCAAAAAAACAGGAAAATGGTGAGCATGCAGCGAGCGGAAATGTTTTCTGTATCGATAAAACCCAAGGCATAGGCGATGGGGTTCCACATTTTCTCTAAACTACCTTGATTGCCTCCGTGACTGCGAAACCAGTCGGCAAAGCTAATATTGTCTAAGCTGCGAATGGTTTTCATTGCTCCCTCGAAGTTAACTAAACCGGGTACTAAGGGGCTAGTTCCCAAGGCAAGAGAGTTGGCTATTTTATCTACAGTGGATAGTTGGGAGGTGGTAAAGAAAGCTTTCAAACCGTGAAAAGGAGCGCCAGTGAAGAAGCGAAAATCTAATTCTCCAATCCGTCCCCCTCGATTGATAAAAGTGTGGGTATGTTGCTTGAGGCGAAGATTCTCTATGGCTCCCACTTTCTTCATTAAATCGAAGAGATTGTAATAGCAACCGAAGAAAACATGCAATCCCATTTCAATATGATTGCCTTCTTTATCTACCCAACTGCCTACTTTTCCCCCGACAAAGGGACGAGATTCAAAAATCTCTACTTCACAGCCAGCATCTACTAATTCTATAGCTGCGGCCATTCCTGCTAATCCTGCTCCAACTATGGCTACTCGCATTTTGTTATTTGTTGTTTGTTATTTGTTGTTTGTTGTTTGTTGTTTGTTGTTTGTTATTTGTTGTTTGTTGTTTGTTGTTTGTTGTTTGTTTATGAATTTTGGCTGCTGTTTTCAATCATAGTATTCATTCAATCATAGTTTGTTGTTCATTGTTTATTGTTCATTGTTCATTGTTCATTGCTGATGACGCATTCTCCGGGAGGACAGATGGCTTCCATGCGGGATGCTAAATTAACTGTTGCCCCCAGGACAGTATAGTCTACTCTTTGGGAACTTCCCACATCTCCTACTACTGCTTTACCACTGTTAATGGCGATGCGCAACTGTAAGGGTTGGGACCAAACCATTCTGGGTATTGAGTTCTTGGAGGCGAGAGAGCATTGCCAAGGCTGCCTTGACGGCGTGATCGCCGTGGTCTTCCTGGGGTTCCGGTGCGCCAAAAAAAAAAGCCATAATGCAATCGCCAATAAATTTGTCTAGGGTTCCTCCT
>JH610769.1 GCA_000252485.1 Prochloron didemni P4-Papua_New_Guinea
TTGGGGGGGATCCATCCCTAAAGCTTTTACACAGAATTAATTAGATAGGGTTTCTTGGTCATGAGGTACATCTTAGATACCGGCCTATGAACCTGTTTAATATTGAGTGAGAGCAACCGCTAGGTTGCGGTATAACTATCAACTGTCCACTATCAACTGTCCACTGCTATATATCTTCTCCCTCTCTTCCTTTATCTTCCTTCGCTTCCTCCTTAAAACCCCGCAAAGTTTTGCCCAGTGCGCTGCCGATTTCCGGTATCTTCTTGGGACCGAAGAACAACAGTGCCACAACACCAATAATAACCACTTCCGCCCATCCCAAACCAAACATATAACAATTACCAACGAACAATTAAGATTTTCATTATACCATTTCCCCGAATTGAAATGTTAAAAACTAGTCCCCAATCCTCTTTACGCCAACAATTAAATCCTTTAATCAGCCAACTAGCTGAGGCCCTGGAGTCTAGTTGGCAAAAATATCTCCACCTGGAACCCTATCCCTTACCGGAGGGTTTCGGTTACGTAGAAGGAAGACTAGAAGGGGAAAAACTGACTATCGAAAACTGCTGTTACCAAACCCCCCAGTTTCGGAAAATACACCTGGAACTAGCCAAAGTAGGGCAGAACCTGGATATTTTGCACTGCGTCATGTTTCCTAGACCAAAATATCCCCTGCCCATGTTTGGTTGCGACCTAGTGGGAGGAAAAGCCGGAATAAGTGCGGCGATCGCCGACCTTTCCCCCATCAACCCAGAACGGACTCTCTCTACCGCTTATGGTCAAGCCCTCACAGCAGGGTCCAACCTCAAATTCTCCCAACCTCGAGACCTACCCCAATGGGGGGACATATTCTCCGAGTTTTGTCTCTTTATTCGTCCGGCAAACCGAGAAGAAGAAGAAATATTTTTAGCTCGCGTCCAAGAGTTTCTTCAAGTTCACTGTAGCCAAGCCATGAAAGTCCAGCCCTTATCCCCACAAGAACAAACCTTATATCTTGCTGGACAGCGTTACTATTGCAATCAACAACAAAAAAAACGATAAAACTCGCAGAATCTTAGAAAAAGCGTTCGGTTCCCAGTGGGCAGACAATTACATGACTTCCGTGTTATTCGATGTTCTATAATAGTTGTTGGTTATTGGTTGTTGGTTGTTGGTTGTTGGTTGTTGGTTGTTGGTTGTTTGTTGTTTGTTGGTGGCATAGGCGAATTGCCTGTGTTTTGTTTGTTATATCAAATCTAACAAAGAATGCTACAAATATAGAAGTTTAAAAATCATGTTATTCACCGAAGAAACCGGGTTTCTCCCATTATTTTAGGGTAAATTGCCGAAATTTTCCGAAGAAACCCGGTTTCTAACCCCGTTTGTTGTTGGTTGTTTGTTATTTGTTGTTTGTTATTGGTTGTTTGTTATTGGTAAAATTGCTAATTGATTCTGTAAATCATCTCCTCTCTCTTCTCTCTCTGTGTCCTCTGGTAGACTGCACTTCGGCTACGCTCAGTGGCCGCGAAGTCGAAGTCTGCGTCTGGGTCGGTTATTATTCCACATAGATTAAAAAATTGCCAGATTAAGAATGCAAACTATTAGCCCGACAATCCCGCAACCAAATCCTAATCCCTTCAGCAATAGCACTATTACTGCTGTCTAGAACTGGAGAAAGAGGAAAATCAGGAGAAGAAGAACCCAAGCGAGAAAACATCATCACCAAACGCCAACCGCTGCTTGTTTTCGTGAGAAAAAGCCAATGATAATTCTCTATAACTGCAGCAGTTTCTCCACCATGTTCTCGTTCCAAAGTAGTAAAAAATATTTGCTCAGTAGAATCAGGAAAAACTGGCTTATATTGACTTGAACCTAAATCCAAAGGCTCGAACTCCGGTCTTCCCGCAACCAAAATATAACTAAAAATATCTACATCTCGCTCCAATCTCCTTCCTCTTTGAATTACTCGATTAGCGTAATTAGGAAGGTCTTTTAACATTCTAACAGTTAAAGTTTCTAAATCTGTTGGACAGTTGGTTGCTTGCACAGAGGGTCGCCGAAGTGTTGGTTGTTTGTTGTTGGTTGTTTGTTGTTTGTTATTAGTTGTTTGTTGGTGGGATAGGCTTCTAGCCTGTAGTTGGGATAGGCTTCTAGCCTGTAGGTGGGATAGGCTTCTAGCCTGTAGTTTTGTAATTGGTTTTTGAGCTGCCAACAAGACTGTATTATTTGTTGCGAGGAAGTTTACAAAACTTAACAATCCGATCGCCGATAATTTTAATCCCAAGTTTGGAAAAGAAAACGAAGAACAAGAAACAACCAACGAAAAAGAAATCTTCTGAGAAAATAGAGTATTATTAAATATATTTTTTTTATTTTCATCGTCCTTTCTACTCTTCTAAAAAAAGAATATAGCGTTTCTTGGATTCATGAGGTACCAATGATACCGGCCTATGAACGTGTTAAGTCTTGAGTTCCAGCAACCGCAGGTTGCTGTATAACTCGACCGAATCTGAAAATTGACAACAAGCTAAAACCCAAGAGGAATAAGGCTTTTCTAGTTTCTGCCGTTTTTTGCGGAGACATTCGTCAATTCAACATGTTTGAATTTTGAATTTTTAATTTTGAATTCGACCTCAGGAGCTAGATATAACATTCCTCAAGATTCTCCCTCAGAAACCCTGTCAGTAGAAGATAGGTTTGTAACTTCTTTCAACTTCTCCTCTCTATCATTTAATTTAATCCTAATTACTGCAATAGAAAAACCAATAAATCCACCCATTAAGGCTCCAATAGCAGGTAAAGCACTTACAATTGGAGCATCCCACAGCAATACGGCAACAGTGCCTATGCTTGCACCGACTGCAGAACCCAGAGTCCCTCCGAAAGCCATATCGATACTGTTATCAAGTTTATCTCTGTTAATCATTACAACAACTCCAGACTTAGACGAATGCCTACAACTACTATTGTAGTCGTAATGGCAGCTGATATGGATAACCAAGCAAGTCTATAGCTGCTGGTCAAATTATCTTTATCAATTTCAACCAATATTAATGCAACACCATATAGGAAAGTAGAGAAGATCATCAAAACGATCATTATTCCCACAGAAATGCCAGCGAACTGATTAGTGGATGAAGATGAAAGAACAATATCTCGGATTGCTGCCGCCGATATAGCTGTACAATAAAAGCATAGCTGTCCGCCACTCAAGATGGAAAGCAAATCTCGATTTAGTTTCAGTAACCACGCACCCAGCCAAACTAGGGGAACAGGCAGAAGGGGGATAAAGCTGTTGTAGACTAGCCATTGTAATATTTCAAAAAATTGAGACATTTTTGAGTGAACGAGATTCCTGATCGCGTAGCGCTGCTGGAAGCGATCACGGAGTGGCAGGCTCCGCCTGATCGCCTCCCAAGTCAGAGCAAGAAACAAAAAAAAAGTGTAATTGCCCCATCTAACGGTCAGTTTACTTCAGCGGACGATTGAATGAAACAACCCTGCTGCCCACTGGGGGGAAACAGGGGGGAGCGAACGTTCTACATCCGCGTTCAAAATCCATTAAATGCGATCCCTTCGTGCCGCGAAGCGATCGCTTTCAAAGCGAGTTAATAGTTCTTCACGAGATAATTCAATCAACAACCGTGCTGACTCTTCCGATGGC
>JH610770.1 GCA_000252485.1 Prochloron didemni P4-Papua_New_Guinea
GCGCCAATTCACAATTTCTTGTAGCACTTGATTGCGCAATGAATTGGTTTCCGGTAGCTCCAACAATTGCTGAATCGCTTGTTTTTGCTTTGTCCCTTTCCCCAAAATCCGCAACCAGAGAGTTGCTGGATTGTCTGGTAACTTATTGATTGCTACCAAACCCGTGTTAATCCTTCCGGGAAGAAGTAAATCCCTTCAGCCCACTGCTCTAATTTTAGTTTACAACTAAAAGTAGTGAGCAAATTCTCAGAAGCCGAAGGTGTTAGAATCCAGAGAAAAGGTAAATCAGCAAGAGTTAGTCCGGATTTTTTTCGTCTTGCTTTCCTTTCCCATTCGCTATTGACGATTAATAGCTTCAGCAAGCAGGAATGAATCTGGCTGAAATTGGGTTGGTTGCGAAAAGGCTCAAACAGAGAATCTCTGGTTCCCATTTTTCCCAATAAACCCAAATTAGCTAAATTATCTTGCTTGTCTGGCGCTGGGGAAAAAGTGAAATCTATCAGGCGAACTTCTCCACTAACTTCTCGACTTATTTCTATCTTACCTGACGTTTGGAACAATACCGATAAATATTGCTTGGAAAACTGGTCGTAAGGTTGTCGAGTCATTGGATTTGTTTGGTTTTATCAGATTATCTATTCTAATAGATAATCTCAAAATATTGAATCATTTTTGTCTAGATCAAGTATTTTTCTATTAGGTAACTCTATTTAGCCATGTTGTGGGGTTCATCGTTAAAAGTCCCCCCTGTTTCCCCCCCCCACAATGCTCACTCTCTAACCTATCGATAGAGTAGTGAATTAGATTTTTCCCCCAAAATCCAATTGTCCGATGGCAGTAATACTCACTCTCTAACCTATCGATAGAGTAGTGAATTAGATTTTTCCCCATCTAACGGCCAGTTTACTTCGGCGGACGATTGAATGAAACAACCCTGCTGCCCACTGGGGGGAAACAGGGGGGAGCGAACGTTCTACATCCGCGTTC
>JH610771.1 GCA_000252485.1 Prochloron didemni P4-Papua_New_Guinea
TCGCCAATTAACAATTTCTTGTAGCACTTGATTGCGCAATGAATCTGTTTCCGGTAGCTCCAACAATTGCTGAATCGCTTGTTTTTGCTTTGTCCCTTTCCCCAAAATCCGCAACCAGAGAGTTGCTGGATTGTCTGGTAACTTATTGATTGCTACTTGCGGTGCCCTTCGACTACGCTCAGGGACCGCGGAGTCGAACCGCCAAACCCGTGTTGAATCCTTCCGGGAAGAAATAAGTCCCTTCAGCTTGCGGTGCCCTTCGACTACGCTCAGGGACCGCGGAGTCGAACCGCCCACTGCTCTAATTTTAGTTTACAACCAAAAGTATTGAGCAAATTATCAGAAGCAGAAAGTCCCCCTTATTAAGGGGGATTTAGGGGGTAGGTTTGTAGCAATCCTAAACTTATTTGATATTAGCGATCGCACTCTACAACTAAGGATTTGTTTCCGAGCGTATTTCTGCCATAATCTTAGCTATTTCTTCTTCTGACTGGATATGGTTAGCGAGAACTTTCTCAGTTGCTTTCATAACTCTATAGTTAAATAATTGAGCTAAGTCTTCTCGCAAACCTTGACCCAGATAAAATTTGAGTAATCCTTGAAAAGACATATCGCGACTATTAGCTACTTTTCGTAGAGATTCTATTGTATCTTTTGGAATTTTTAAAGATATTGTTTCCGATTCACGAGGGTGCAGTTTTAATTCTAATTCTTCAGGCTTGTTCATATAATATCCTCTCATGGCGAATAGCAGGAACAGCAGAAAAGTCTAAAAAACCCGATTTTTTTGTTCAAATATCTAACACTATATACCAACCAACTAAATCTAACCAATAAATCACTCGATTATTTCCTCATAACAGTCCAAATCTTTTGGTGAATGATATTGCTCCATTTCTGAAAAAACCTCTTCCAGGGAGTTTGGTTTCAACCATTGATGTCGGTCTTGAGAATAGTCTCCTTTACCTGGACTGCAGTACTGAATAAAGCGCATAGCATCAGCCACACCTAGGGTATTTACCAGCGCTTGGTAGCCTTTTTCTATAACTTCACGTTGAGTCATTCTCATGAGAATCCTCCATTTTACAGATAGGGCAAAACTTCTATGTTAAAAGTCCCCT
>JH610772.1 GCA_000252485.1 Prochloron didemni P4-Papua_New_Guinea
ATTTAGGGGAGGGGGTGTAACGAACATTTTCGTATTTGATATAAAAGGGGCTGTGAGTAAATTTGGAAACAGCCCAGAGGGCTATCCCACGGATTATTTGTTGATAATCAAACATTGCTCTATCTGTAGCAAACATTTTTAGATTTGATTTTATTTAACAACACTACCTAGGCAAAAATAAAATCTTATTCCTAAATTTCCCACTTCCCAAGTTTAACACAATCCAGCTAATTCCCCACAAACTTTTTCCCAAGCTTCTACAGGCTCAACAGCAGCAGTAATGGGACGACCTATGACCAAATAATCCGCTCCAGCTAATATTGCCTGACTGGGAGTCATCACCCGTCTTTGGTCACCTTGTACCGACCAACTAGGTCTAACTCCAGGACAAACCAACAAAAAATCCTTCCCACAAATTTCTCTAAGTTGCCCCACTTCTTGAGGAGAACAAACAGCTCCATCTAAACCAGAATCCCGAGCTAAAAGTGCCATTTGCAACACGTATTCCGGCAACTCTAAAGGTATTTTGAGGTCGAAAGCTAATTCCCGAGAATTCAAACTTGTCAGCAAACTAATCCCCAGTAACTTAGGGGGATTAGTTGCACTGGCAACAGCCTCAACTGCTGCTTTCAGAGCTATTCTACCGGCAGTAGCATGAATAGTTATTAAGTCAACTTGACGGGATAAAGCAGAACTACAAGCACCAGCAACAGTATTAGGAATATCGTGAAACTTTAAATCCAGAAAAACCCGCTTTCCTCTTTCTTTCAGAATAGTGAGAATCTCCGGACCAACACTGACAAATAACTCCAAACCCACCTTCCACCAAAGTACTTGAGGTAGTTTATCTATCAGGGCGATCGCCTCTTCTCTTCCCGCTACATCTAAAGGAACAATAATTTTCTCTTCAACAGCCATTTTTTTACAATTTACAATTTACAATTAACAATTAACAATTAACAATTAAGATTATTTTTATAACCCTATGTAGAAAAAAGTCGAGTATAAACTCAAAAATCTAAGTCTACACCCCCCTTGTTAAGGGGGGATCAAGGGGGGATCGAACCAAGATTTAGGGGGATAGCTCTACTCAACCAATCTCACAAACTTCTTCTTCCCCAAGCGAACAACCTTCCCATAAAGTTCCGTCGCACTTTCAAAACTCAAATCAGCATCGCTAACTTTCTCCCCTGCCAAACGAACCGCACCCCCTTTAATTTGGCGCTTTCCTTCCCCACTACTCTTACACAAACCGCTAACATTAAGAATATAAAACAACTTAGCAGGAAATTTCACTTCTGCCAAAGAATATTCGGGAACAGCTTCCGTATCTCCACCTGAGGTAATTACCAAATTAATAGCCGTTTCTTGAGCCTTTAAAGCAGCTTCCTTACCCCGATACTGACTGACAACTTCTAAAGCCAATTTCTTTTGCCGTTCTCTCGGATTTTCCGGCAATTCCTCGGGATTTAAATCCGTCAGCAACTCAAAATAATTATCTAAGATAGAATCAGGGGTTTTTTCTAACTTAGAATACATAGTTAAAGCATCTTCTTTCAGTCCCACGTAATTTCCCAAAGACTTCGACATCTTCTGTACTCCATCAGTTCCCAACAGAATGGGAACCAACAAACCAAACTGAGGTCTTTGACCGAAATAACGCTGCAAATCCCTACCTACAGCAATATTAAATTTCTGGTCCGTTCCTCCCAATTCTACATCGGCAGATACAGCCACAGAATCGTAACCTTGCATCAAAGGATAGAGAAACTCATGCAAATAAATAGGATTTTCTTGCTGGTAACGGAGAGCAAATCCTTCCTTCGCTAACATTTGTCCCACCGTCATCGTAGACAGTAAAGTGAGAATTTTGCTTAAATCCAAACCAGCCAACCACTCCGAATTGTAGCGAATTTCCAGCCGTCCGGGAGTATGAAAATCCAGAATCGGGCGCAACTGTTCCAAATAATCCTCTGCATTTTGCTTTACTTTATCTGGAGTGAGTTGAGACCGCACCTCCGATTTACCCGTGGGGTCGCCAATTTGAGCCGTAAAATCCCCGATAATTAAAACAGCAGTATGCCCCCCATCTTGAAAAGAGCGCAACTTGCGAAAAGCGATACTATGTCCCAAATGAATATCGGGAGCGGTAGGGTCAATACCCAACTTTACTCGCAAAGGACGATCTGTTTCCTTCAACCTTTGAAGCAGATTTTCATCAGCATTTTCCGAATCTCGACTGTCAGGAAAAATTTCACTAGT
The DNA here is from genome assembly GCA_000252485.1 of Prochloron didemni P4-Papua_New_Guinea. GTDB lineage: Bacteria > Cyanobacteriota > Cyanobacteriia > Cyanobacteriales > Prochloraceae > Prochloron > Prochloron didemni. The sequence goes on from JH610772.1 coordinate 2,263, forward strand.
TCCGCGATCGAGCCAATTTAAATTGATTCCATCCCTCAAACACTCCACCTCCTATAACAGTTATAACTCATCCCTATTGTAAAGCAGATCGATTCCTCGAGCAGCAACAAGATAATATAAATAAGCACCGATTAATCTGCGCTTATTTACATTCTAAAGTGAGGAAAGAAAACCAAAGTGTCTTCTTCTACTATTCTCGAACCTACAAACCAGTCCCAACCCAACCCTTTCGTACCAGTGGTTCGGTTTTGTGCTGGAGTTGCCAAAGTAACTGGCGGAACCGTTTTAACTATTGGCATGATTGCCAGTGCTTTAGGTGCTGGTACTCTAGTGGGTTTAGCTATCAGTTTCCGCAATCTTCCGGATGTGCGCACCTTGAAAGGCTACATTCCCACAGAGACCAGTTATATTTATGACATTAAAGGCAAGCCTCTGGCAACCATTCATGGAGAAGAACATCGGGAAGTAATAGACCTAAACCAGGTTTCACCCCACCTGAAGCGAGCTGTATTAGCCATTGAAGACAGCCATTTTTACCAACATAATGGCATTAACCTTTACAGCATCGGTCGCGCCATGGTGGCCAACTATCAACAAGGGGAAGTAGTAGAAGGCGCTTCAACTCTCAGCATGCAGCTAGCGAAAAACCTCTTTCTTACCCGCGCTCGAACCGTTCAACGCAAGCTAGCAGAAGCAGTACTAGCAATTAGATTAGAACAAGTATTTACTAAAGAAGAGATTTTAGAGCTTTATTTCAATACTATCTATTGGGGTCACAATAATTATGGGGCTCAAACTGCTGCGGAAAGCTATTTTAATAAAGATGCTTCGGACCTAACATTATCAGAAGCCGCCATGATGGCCGGATTGATTCAAGCTCCAGAAGGATACAGTCCTTTCAATGACTACAAAGCAACCAAAAAACGACAAAAACAAGTTCTCGATCGCATGAGCGATATAGGTTGGATTACTGCAGAAGAAGCAAAAGCTGCTTATGACGAACCCTTATTAATTGGCCAAAAGACTTCTTGGCAAAGTAGCAAACTACCATATATCACCGACGCAGTAATTGCCGAGTTAAAAGAACGTTTCGGTCCAGAATCCGTCAGTAAAGGGGGGATGCGGATTCAAACCACTGTAGACTACGACTTTCAAAAGTGGGCCGAGAAAAACGTCCAGGAATCCTACCGATATTATCTCAATCGAGGCTCGCTCCGTACTGCTCAAATTGCCCTAGCAGCAGTGGATCCTCGCACTCACTTTGTCAAAGCTTTAGTAGGCGGTGTGGATTACGAGAAAAGCCAATTTAACCGTGCTACCCAATCTCGCCGTCAGCCCGGATCTACCTTCAAGCCTTTCGTTTACTATACTGCCTTTGCTACGGGCAAATATACTCCTTATTCTATCATCAACGATAGTCCAGTAAGATTTCGGGATGGGGATATTTACTATCGACCTCAAAACTACGGCGGCGGCTATAGCGGACCTATGTCTATTCGCTCCGCACTAATTCAATCTAGTAATGTCCCTGCAGTGAAAATAGGGGTAAAAGTTGGATTGGACAAAGTAATTGACACCGTCCGTTCCTTGGGCATTAAAAATCCCATGCAGCCAGTACTATCTTTGCCTTTAGGTTCCGTTGACTTATCTCCTTTAGAGATGGCTGGAGCCTATGCTACCTTTGCCAATAATGGTTGGCACTCCGATGCCACCACCATGGTTCGAGTGACCGATAGTCGGGGCAATATTTTGCTGGACAATACCAAACCCCCCAAGTTAGTACTAGACCAGTGGTCGGTGGCCTCTCTCACTGGCATCATGCAAGGGGTAATTAATGGCGGTACAGGGAAACGAGCCTATATTGGTCGTCCCGCAGCAGGTAAGACCGGAACCACTGATAACGAGAAAGATGTTTGGTTTGTAGGCTATACTCCTCAATTAGCCACAGCAGTTTGGGTTGGTAAAGATAATTACCAAAGTTTGGGTCGCGGTGTCACTGGAGGGGGACTAGCCGCTCCAATTTGGCGGCGCTTTATGCGGGGAGCCCTGAAGAATGAAAAGGTGCGGTATTTTCCTGGAACTTCTAAGTTCAAACGTCCCAAGGCTAAGTAAAAATCTCGATGTTAGGGGCTTGCAGACTTTAACTACATTGGCAGGACTTACGCAGAAACCGGGTTTCTGAACCAAAACTCTGGGTTTTGCCATTTTATCCTGGTGAGAAACCCGGTTTCTAGGTTTATAATTCCTAGTTATAAATAATTGTAGGTTGGGTTGAGCGATAGCGAAACCCAACACAACTTGGTGCTGTTGGGTTTCGTGACCTCAACCCAACCTACGAGTTATAAACTGCATCGTCTGTATCACCTTTGTCTAAAGCGTGCATGCGCATTTTTCTTATCAACCTCTTAATTGCCTGCACGCTCGCGCTTGCCCTGAGCGTAGTCGAAGGGTAGCCGAAGTGTTCATTGCTCATTGCTATATTTTTTGCTTCTTTACATTTATTTACATATTTATTTCAATTTTCCCTTTGTTTTTTTAATAAGTTAGTTAGACTTTATCCATCTAAGGTTGGCTCGTACAGCGTCCAGATACGAGTCCAGTTTTGCGATCCCATTTTCAAGTGAGGAAAAAGTTGCCGTGTCCTTTACTATAGTTCACAAACGACAAAAAGAAAACAAGTCATTGGCTCCCCTGGCTGAATATGCCCAGGGTATATTGGGTGTAGCCGGAGGAACCATCCTCACCTTCGGCATGTTAGCCAGTTCGGTAGTAGCAGGCTCCCTAGTGGGTTTAGCTATGAGCATGCGGGATCTCCCCAACGTACAAGTGTTAAAAGGCTACGTTCCCCCAGAAACCAGCTATATCTACGATATCAAAGGTCGAGCCCTAGCCAGCATTCATGGGGAAGCACATCGAGAAGTAGTTGAACTGGACCAAATCTCCCCCCAACTCAAATTAGCAGTATTAGCCATTGAAGACAGCCATTTCTATCAACATCATGGCATTAACCTCAATAGTATCGGTCGAGCTATAATAGTGAACCTGCAGCAAGGCCGAGTAGTAGAAGGGGCTTCCACCTTCAGCATGCAGCTAGCGAAAAACCTCTTTCTGAAACGCGATCGCACTTTTCATCGCAAGTTAGCCGAAGCAGTCCTAGCTGTGCGACTAGAACGAGCTTTTAGCAAAAAGGAGATTTTCCAGCTTTACCTCAATAATATCTATTGGGGTCACAACAATTACGGAGTGCAAACTGCCGCTCAGAACTATTTCAATAAAGATGCTTCCGAGTTAAACTTAGCAGAAGCAGCCATGATGGCCGGACTGATCCAAGCTCCAGAACAATACAGCCCTTTTATCAATTACAAAGAAACAAAACGGCGGCAGAAACTAGTCTTAGACCGCATGAGTGATTTAGGTTGGATTACCCCCAAGGAAGCAAAAGCCGCCTTGGAAGAACCCTTATTAATAGCCAGCAAACCCACTTCCTGGTCCGCCAGCAAAATCCCTTATATTAGCGATATAGTAGTCAGAGAGTTAAAACGACGTTTTGGTCCAGATGCTCTTCAGAAAGGGGGCATGCGGGTTCAAACCAGCATAGATTACGACTTCCAGCGCATGGCAGAAGAAACAGTGCGCCAAGGTTATAAAGATTATCTTCGCACTGCTCCACTGAAGAAAGCAGAGATTGCGCTAGCTGCAGTAGACCCTCGCACCCACTATATTAAAGCTCTAGTGGGGGGACTGGATTATCAGAAAAGTCAGTTCAACCGAGCCGTCCAATCTCGCCGTCAGCCCGGATCTTCTTTCAAACCCTTTGTTTATTATACCGCTTTTGCCACCGGTAAATACACACCTTATTCTATCGTCAACGATACTCCCGTGCGCTATCGAGATGGCAGCGGTTACTATACCCCCAAAAACTACGGGGGCAGTTATGCAGGACCAATCTCCATTCGCTCCGCACTAATTCAATCCCGCAATGTCCCGGCAGTGAAAATGGGAGTAAAACTGGGATTGAAGAACGTAATTAAAACTGCTCGTAGCTTAGGAATCACGAGTCCCTTAGAACCAGTAATATCCTTGCCTTTAGGCGCTGTAGGAGTATCTCCTTTAGAAATGGCCGGGGCTTATGCTACCTTCGCCAATAATGGTTGGCATGCAGAACCAACCGCAATTATCCGAGTTAGCGATAGTCGCGGCAACATTTTATTGGATAATACCAAGCCCCCAGAGTTAGTTTTGGATCCATGGGCAGCAGCTTCTTTAACTAGCGTCTTGAAAGGAGTGATTGAGGGCGGTACGGGTAGTCGTGCTAATATCGGTCGTCCCGCTGCAGGTAAGACGGGAACCACTTCTTCCGAGCGAGATGTCTGGTTTGTGGGCTATACTCCCCAATTAGCCACAGCCGTCTGGATCGGCAGAGATGACTATGAGACCTTGGGTAAAGGTGTAACTGGGGGAGGATTTGCCGCTCCGATTTGGGGAAAGTTCATGAAGAAAGCACTAGAAAAAGAGCCAGTACAACACTTTCCTTCTGCCTCTAAGTTTGAAAAACCCAAAGCTAAATGACCAGTAATGAGCAATTAACAATTAACAATTAACAATTAAGAGGTTGATCAGAAAAATGCCCCTTTCGCTTTGTACAAAGGTGATGCAGCAGATGCAACACTTTTGTACAAAAAATGTTGCATGTAACGACACTAGGACTTACGCAGAAACCGGGTTTCTGAACTAAAAGTCTGGATTTTAGCCGTTTTATCCTGGCTCCAAACCCGGTTTCTAGGTTTGTTTGCGTAAGTCCTGGACACTTTAGGAGCGAAGCGCTATAGTTATCAAAGCAAAAAAACTATTGCTATAGCACTACGCATTTAGGTATTGTCATTAATAAAGCCGGAAACCTAGTCCTAGCCTCTGAATGAATTTTGAATTTTGAATTTTGAATTGCCCGTAGCGCTATATAACTGGTCGCTGGTTACTGCTTCATCATCCCCTCACAAGGGCAAAAATTTTTTTTCTCGGATTAATGCAAATTAATCTCATTTATCTGCTAGACTTGACGAAAGCCTCTGGCATATAGATAAACACCTTTGATTAAATTCTCAAAATGAGCCCACTCAATTCAAACTCAAAAATAGAAGTAGCCCGAGGGGAACGCTGGTCTATCTATCACCGACTGCAGGAGCTGCAAATCCCTTGTGTCTGCGGGATAGGCAAGCCTTTAGAGGCAGAGATCGCCAGTCCTTTGTCTGCCCTCTTACTCTGGAGCGTCGTTCAGTCAGCCACAAAAAACCGTCAGGAGTTAGTCTCTTGGTTAAATCAATGCTGGCAGAGTAAGATTGATAATTATAAGTAATATCTCGGAAAAGTAATTAATATATAATGTCAAAACTGAAAACTCAAATTTCCCAATTCCATCTAGTGGGACAACTATCCGGGTTCGTTCTCAAAGACGGTTACAAGCTCAAGTATCTCAAAGTCAAAGTCTCAGAGTTGGAATATTGGCTCAAGTTCCCCAAAGAATTACTCCAACAAATAGCGCCCGACCTAACTCTCGGTTCTTGGCTGGAAATTAGGGGTACGAGAAAACTGAGTCAGAAAACAGGCAAAATGAAGCTAACAGCAGAAAAAGTGCAGTTGTTGACTGCGGCGGAAGATCTCTCAGCTTCCTTGTCCCTGCATCAACTGCCCGCTGCGAAGAAGAAAGCGATCGCTTCTCGTATTGTTGTCTGTCAAAAGTCTAGTTGTCGCAAGCGAGGAGCGGAAAACATCTGTCAGGCAATAGAAGAAGGTTTGCAAGCTTACAGTTTAGCTGATGAAGTGCGAGTTCAGCGCAGTGGTTGTTTGAAGCGATGCAAGAAAGGACCTAACTTAATAGTAATGCCCGGAGGAGTAAATTACGATCGCGTTACCCCCAAACAAATTCCCAGTTTGCTGCAACGGCATTTTGCCCCGGTAAAAAGATAGCATCAACGATTAATTAACAGCAAATGGCTAGATTGGATTTAAATTAACAGCCCCCCTTATTCTTATTAAGGGGGGAAAAATAAAAAGGAAATGAGCAAGTCATATTTCGATTTAATCAATTCAGACTTATTAACCTTGGTTCACAAAGCCCAAAGTCAAGCTGTCCTGCGCAAGCAAGTGATTGAGGTGATAAGCCCTCTCCTCAGTTTTCAGCAGGATCTGTTCATAAAGATAGCGAGTAGCGCGATCGCCTAAACTTTCAGCCTGTGCTGCTTGACGACGTACAAGCTGAATGATTTCTTGCTCTGCTGCCAAGTCGTGTTCCACCATGTTACGGGAATCATAAGCCCCATCAGCCTCTGGAGTAAAGCAGCACAACTCAGCTAATTTAGCGAAACTGGCAGCGGGAATACCACCAAGTCCGTTCAACCGTTCTCCCAAGTCGTGGACGTGATCCTCTGCCTCTTCGTAATTTTCCTGGAAAATTTTGTGCAGAGAGTAAAATTCAGAGCCTTCAACCACAAAATGGTGCTTTTGGTACTGCAAGTATAAAGCTTGGAAGCTGGCCAGGGCAATATTTAATCCCTCGCACACTGATGTGGTGACATTCTTATCCAAAAGAATTGGATTATCTGCTATTTCCTCAAAGGAGCGCAGAAGACCTTGTGCGGTAGACATAGTTCTTTTTTCTTTTCTCTAAAACAGTTTGTTTAATACTAACTTATTCTAGCATTTAATTTGAATAAAAAAGTAAATAGAAAAATTCTCAATAATAATTAACTTTTATAAACAATTAATTTTAGAAAACACTTTGAATTACCCAGGCTCAAGCTATTGAAGAGACAGTTTCTAGAAATTAAACCAACTATTTAGTGCTATGCTTACCCAGAGCTTATTGAAAATAATTCTAATTTAGAGAAGAGAGAATGCTCCAAAATAACCACTCATACCAGATCCAATTAATTTCCCGCGATAAACTAGAGGAGGAACAACAAATGCCAGCAATTGCCACAACTTATCTCCGAGACATGCCTAGCAACACTATGGTCCGGATAGTAGGCTACGATAAAGCTTTTGGTGGCTATCGAGGAAAATTGCTTTCTATGGGTTTAACCCCAGGAACAAAATTTACTTTGATTAGGGTTGGCTTTGGTGGTGAACCAGTAGAGATTGAAATTGGAGGTATTAATTTAAAGCTTCGCAAACAAGAAGCTGATGCTCTTGTTATAGAAGAGCTGTGTTATGAAGATCAATAATTAAAATTATAATTACAAAAATCGCCGGTGCGTTACGAACGCACCCTACCCATGAATTTTGCTACTGACCACGGCGGTTGACAACAGCTTTTTCCCCTTGCAATCAAACTATATCGATAGAGTCAAGAGCCAACCATGGACCACTTCACTCAAATCCCAGAAGTCTCCAGTTGTGACCAATACAGCGTATAGATTGAGGTTATTCCGTAGGTTTCCAAACCGGGTTTCTTTCTAAAGTTTTAATGCTTAGTACACTCTATTCTTAAAGTCCCCCTTTGATAAGGGGGATTTAGGGGGATAGCAAACATTATCGTATTTCATATAATATTTTGCTCAATCTAGATTTTTGCCTTTGTCAAAGATTCATTCAATCTCATTAACAAAACTTAATACTAAATTCTTCTCATCTCTACCAAACAACAACTATCATTTGGTGTTTGGTGGGCAGTGCCGCACCCTACCACTCAATTGTTTATTGCTCATTGTTAATTGTTCAAGCATGCTTAATTACATTTGGTTTGGAATGATTGTAATCTCAGTAGTAGTTGCTATTGGAACTGATATTGCTACTTATATTGCCACTCGTACCGCTGCTGATATTGACACTAGTACCGCTGCTGATGAGATGATGAAAATTGATGCCGATGCGGTCACGGAAGCAGCCACTGAGATGATGAAAATCGATGCGGTTACAGAAGCGGCAATTCAATATGCAGAGATAGCAGTGGAACTAGCCATTGGCTTAATTGGTATTATGGCACTATGGCTGGGAATTATGAAAATTGCCGATGAATCTGGCTTAGTGGATGTGATTGCCAAGGTGGTTCGACCTATTACTCTGAAACTATTCCCAGATGTTCCCCCAGACCATCCTGCCATTGGCTCTATAGTGTTGAATATGGCGGCTAACGTACTTGGATTGGGTAATGCCGCAACCCCTCTAGGACTGAAAGCCATGCAGGAGTTGCAAGAACTGAACCCGGATAAAGACACTGCCACTAACGCCATGTGTACCTTTTTGGTAATTAATACTTCCAGCGTTCAATTAATTTTACCAGCTACCGTGATTGCTTTAATGGGAGCCAGTGCTTCCCAAATATTCTTGCCCACTATTTTAGCAACTTCCATGTCTACTATAGCTGGAGTTATTGCAGTAAAAACTCTACAAAATTGGAAAAAGTTTGAGTTGAAGCAAGAGGAGAAAATTGATGGTTGAATCAGTAGTAGACGTTTTTAATACTAGCTCTAAATATATCATTCCTTTGCTTTTGGCTGGAATACCTTGCTACGGTCTATTTAAGAAGGTCAAGGTTTACGAAGTCTTTGTGGAAGGAGCTAAAGAAGGCTTTGATATTGCCATTAGAATTATTCCTTATTTAGTGGCTATTCTGGTGGCCATAGGAATGTTTCGTGCTTCCGGGGCTTTGGATCTGTTTATCGGTGCCCTATCTCCTGTTCTCAACTTAATTGGTTTTCCTTCAGAAAATCTCCTTCTCGCTATTATGCGTCCCCTTTCTGGAAGTGGTTCTTTTGGTTTATTGAGCGATTTAGTTGAACAATATGGTACGGATTCTCTCTTTGCTAAAATAGGAGCCACTATGTTTGGTTCTACGGAAACAACTTTTTATATTCTCGCTGTTTACTTTGGCTCTGTGGGAATTAAAAAGGTTCGTCATTCTGTGGTTGCTGGTTTGATTGCCGATACTGTGGGAGTTTTTAGTGCGGTTTATATTTGTCGATTTTTGTTTGGATAATTAGTTGTTAGTTGTTGGTTGTTGGTTGTTGGTTGTTGGTTGTTGGTTGTTGGTTGTTGGTTGTTTGTTGTTTGTTATTTGTTGTTGGTTGTTGGTTTTTGGTTTTTGGTTGTATAATACCTATGGCGTAGGGCGCGGCACTGCCCACCACAACATCTATCGCTGTAGTCAAAAGCAGTATCAATATTCTTCTCTATCGATATAGTAGAGAGTGAAGAATATTGCTTAGAGAAAACTTGGCTTCTCTATCGATATAGTAGAGAGTGAAGAATATTGCTTAGAGAAAACTATCAACTATGCTATTTGTAGCAAACATTTTCGTAATTCATATTATACAAACAACCTAGTATCAAATCTAAAAAAGAATGCTACAGATATAGCAGGAAGGAAAATCATATTATTCAGCGAAGAAACCGGGTTTCTTTTATTATTTTAGGGTAAATTGTTCAAATTTGGGTCAGAAACCCGGTTTCTAACCCCAAACGTTAGTCTAAATCCAGACTACCATTGGTTGTTGGTTGTTGGTTTGTTGGTTTTTGGTTTTTGGTTGTATAATACCTATGGCGTAGGGCGCGGCACTGCCCACCACAACATCTATCGCTATAATCAAAAGCAGTATCAATATTCTTCTCTATCGATATAGTAGAGAGTGAATATTTCTCGTTAGAGCAAACTATTAACTATACCAAAGGCTTGTTTGTTGGGTTTCGTTACCTCAACCCAACCTACGATTTATAGGACTATCAACTATGCTATTTATAGTTTATTAAAGCTTACTTGACGCTAACCTTGGCCCCAGCATCTTCCAGCTTCTTCTTAACATCCTCAGCTTCATCCTTGGGAATAGCTTCTTTAATTGCCTTGGGTGCTGATTCTACCATTTCCTTAGCTTCCTTCAGACCCAAACCAGTAATTGCACGAACTACCTTCAGAATAGCAATCTTCTTGTCGCCGGGAACTTCCTCGAGAACCAGATCAAATTCAGTCTGCTCTTCCTTCTCTTCCTCAGCAGGAGCCCCAGCAACAGGAGCGCCAGCCATCATCACAGGACCAGCAGCAGCAGCAGCACTAACCCCAAATGTATCTTCAATTTGCTTCACTAACTCAGAAGCTTCTAACAGAGTAAGAGACTTGAGCTTTTCTAAAATTTCGTCAGTAGTTGCGGACATGGATTGATTCCTCCTTGGGAATTAATTGAAATTAATAAAGTAATCTTGAGTTGAGGATAATGGTGAGTGAGGATTACTCCCCTTCCTCTTTGGCAGCAACTGCCCCCACAACGCGACCAAGAGAAGCGGGAACTTCGTTGATACCTCGCGCCAAAGATGTGGGAACTTCGTTGATACTCCGCGCCAGTTTTGTGGCAATGGAATTGAGCGACCCAGCAATTTGAGCAATCAGTTCTTCCTTAGAAGGTAAGTCCGCGATCGCCTTGACTTGCTGTTCGTTCAAAGCCTGACCCTGCATGACACCGCCACGAAATTCGCTTTTCTTGGTGTCTTTCAGGAATGACTGGTAAGCCCTTACTGCACCGCCAATGTCATCCTTGACTAGCAGAAAGGCAGAGGAACCTGACAGAAATTGGGCCATAGGCTGCCAGTTTTCATCTTCTTCTACTGCCAAGCGCATTAGGGTATTTTTGCTTACTTGACAAATAGCTCCTGTGGGACGAAGGCGATTGCGCAAATCGGTAATTTCGGCCACCGATAGCCCTTTATAGTCGATGACCACTGCTAGTTGAGACTCCCTCAACTGTTCTTTCAGCTTCGTCACCATGACTTCTTTCTCTTGCAAGCTTTTGCCCATTTCTCTTCTAGAGATTAGTTTCCATAAAGAAAAACCCCGAACATTTTGCCGGGGTCACTGTTTACTGCTGTAATACAACCGAGACTGCATTGCAGGGGAAGTTGCACTATAGAAGTATAGCCTTAACCTCGGCAGGAAATTAAGCTGTTAGCACCTGCTGTCTTTGGTTGTTGGTTGTTAGTCGTTAGTTGTTAGTTGTTAGTTATTTGTTGTTAGTTGTCCATCTATTATAGAGCGATAATCAAAAATTGACAACCAAAAATTAATCACAAAAAAGAAATTATCCTTCTTCAGTCAACTTCAAATCTCGCAAAACCCCAACATCCACCTGGATGGAAGGGCCCATAGAAGCGGATACATAGACGCTACGCCAGTAGCGACCTTTTGCCCCCGAAGGACGGTTGCGATCAATAGTCTCCTGCAATGCTTTTAAATTTATCAGCAAGTCGTCGGCGCTGAAAGAAGCTTTGCCGAACTGAACGTGAACTATCCCCGTTCTGTCAGCCCGAAATTCCTGTTTGCCCCCTTTAAATTCCGTGATCGCCCCTGGCAGATCCGCCGTCACCGTTCCACCTTTGGGAGAAGGCATCATCCCTTTCGGACCCAGCAAACGTCCCAATTTTGCTACTTTAGGCATCATATCCGGCGTAGCAATCACCAAGTCGAAATCCATCCTGCCTTTTTGGATTTCTTCTATTAGTTCTTCCGAACCAAATACATCGGCTCCTGCGTCGCTTGCCTCTTGTACTTTTGCCCCTCGGGCAATTACTGCTACTCTGACGGTTTGACCCGTTCCTTTGGGTAAACTCACTGTCGTCCGCAACTGCTGATCCGTATATTTCGGGTCAATTCCCAAACGAATGTGAGCTTCTGCCGTTTCATCAAATTTAGCTGTGGCGGTTTCTTTGAGCAGTTGCAGGGCATCTATTGGCTCGTAGGCTCTGTCTTCTACTTTTGCCGCTGCCTGTTTCAGCCGACGGGATAATTTTTTAGTCATTTCTTTCTCCTTGGGTCCATAGCGAAGCAACTGAATGCCTCTCCCCAGTTTTTTCATCTATTATTGTGATTGGTTTAATCCTGAACAGCCACACCCATATTGCGAGCAGTTCCGGCTACGATTTTCATTGCTGCCTCAAGATCGTTAGCATTGAGGTCTGGCATTTTCGTCTGGGCAATTTCCTCCAGTTGAGCAGAAGTAATTGTCCCAACCGTATTTTTATTGGGTTCGCTGGAACCCTTATCTATTCCTGCCGCTTTGCGGATCAGCACTGATGCTGGCGGAGTTTTGAGGATAAAGGTAAAACTCCTGTCTTCATAGACAGAAATTTCTACCGGAATTACCATCCCTGCTTGGTTAGCAGTACGGGCATTGTATTCTTTACAAAACGCCATGATATTGACACCGTGCTGACCCAAGGCTGGTCCCACTGGGGGAGCTGGGTTGGCTTTACCAGCAGGCAGCGCCAATTTAATCAGTGCTACGACTTTCTTGGCCATTAACTTTGTTTCTCAATTTGATTGAATTCTAATTCTACAGGGGTATCCCGCCCAAAAATGGATAACAGTGCTTTTAATTTGCTTCTTTCTGGGAAAACTTCCACCACTTCCCCTTCAAAATCCTTAAAGGGACCGGAGAGAACCAAGATTTTGTCTCCCACTTGCAGTTCGATTTTGACTGCTACCTCTTCTGCTTCTGCTTGTTTGAAGATTCGCTCTATTTCCGAACCGCTTAGAGGTAATGGTTTGACGTGGCCCCTTCCCATGCCATAACGCGGTTTTTGTTCTGCGCCTACGAAATTGATTATGTTTGGCGTACTCTTAACTACCTGCCAAGCGTCGTCATCCATAATCATTTGGATCAGGATGTAGCCGGGAAAAACCTTTTCTTGTCCGTGTTGCCGGGAGCCATCTTTACGGATTTTGACGGTGGGAGATTGGGGAATTTGTACCTGCAAGATGCGATCGGCCACATCTAGAGTGTGAATCCGCTGTTCCAGATTAGCTTTGACCCGCTTTTCGCAGCCAGATGCTACCTGAACCGCGTACCAGCGAGGTTTTTCTCCGTGTTCTTGTTCTTCTGACATTTCATTTGCAGCAAAACTAGTCAAAATACTTGTCCCGCTCCCCAAGAAAAGAATTTATCCACCAAAGATATGATTGTTGCCACGAGAATTACCATTAAGATAACTGCCGCTGACTCACTGAATAATTGCTGGCGAGATGGCCAAACAACTTTATCCAGTTCTTCTTTGGTTTCCTGGGCGAACTTAGCAGCGTTGAACCCATCGCTTTTGTTTTTGGTCTCGGTGCTTTCTTTTTTGGCTACTTCTTTTTTGGCCACCTCAGCTCCTCTTTCCCTACGGCAGTTTTCTATTATAACATGTTTTTCATTAAGAATCACAATTATTATTTACGCGCTCTAGAGGACTCGAACCCCTGACATCTGGTTTTGGAGACCAGCGTTCTACCAACTGAACTAAGAGCGCACTTTTGTCAATTAACAATTAGCAATAATCAATTATCAATTTATATCTAATCGATTCTGTCCAATTATAACCTAGTTTCCATTATAGCGCAAGTTGGATTTTTTGCTTGCGCTGATGAATGGGATTTTAGATAGGGCGATCGAACCGCTGCTTGATCCGAGTTGCCTTGCCAACGCGATCGCGCAAGTAATAAAGCTTGGCTCTTTTCACTTTACCACGACGTACCACTTTGATTCCCGCTACGATAGGGGAATGGAGCAAAAACACTCTTTCTACCCCTACACCCTGGAAAATCCTGCGCACGGTAATGGTTTCGTTAATTCCCCCATTGCGCATGGCGATGACAGTGCCTTCATAAGGTTGGACTCTTTCTTTATTTCCTTCTTTAATCCGCACTCCCACTTTAACTGTATCGCCTACGTAGATTTTCGGCAAGTCTTGTTTTAAGTGTTCCTCTTCGATGGAGCGAATAATTGCTTCTACATTCATTGCTCTTTCCCCTTATTTAGTCACAATTCTCCATTCTAACATATTTCGCTATGGGTATTGAGCTTGCCAGTTTTGTGACAGGCAATACAATTTCCGGTAGGGTGCGGCACTGCCCACCACTATCCGGGATGAAAAAGCCTTGGAACATTAACCCCTTAGAACTTAAAGGTAGTGCGCACCGCCCCTACAACAATGGTATCGTTATTTTCATTGTGTTCTGGATTGAGAAGGACGTAAAAACCTGGGGTAACGTATATATTCTTGTTGACTTTATATTTATAGAGAGCTTCGATCAGGAATGAGGTATCTTGATCTTCTCGACTTGAAGCATCATTTGCAGTTACTTTGGGGGGCATGCCAAATATAAGTCCTCCTACGTTTCCTTCTCCACCTAGATCTGGGAAAGCAACGTTGATTGACCAGTTTATGATTGTGGCACTGGGATCCTTTGGCGCATCAGTTATTTGACCATCTAGATTAGCATTTGCCAACCCAAACCAACCACCAATATTAACACTCTCACTTGCTTTCCAGTTTCCAGCTATGCCAAAGCGATCTGATGAAGTGGCTACAGAAGTTTCTGTTGCTAAATTGATAAAAGGTTCTTTAGCAAATGCGCTACCTGCACTACCAGAAATATTAACCTGTCCATTTGGTTGATAGCTGTGCAAATAGGTGAAAGCTAAATCTATATCTTCTGTTGGGGCGTAGTCTAGCTGGAGCCCAGCACTATAACCGCCAGAGAAGAATCCGCTTGATTCACCGGGGTCAGAAGCCAAACCATCATCTGCTAAATAGAGGGCAGATACTTTAAACTTGTCGTCAATTTTGTAATTAACCCCAACCCCAGCACCTTCGGAACCACGATATACCAATGGATTCCGTCGTCCAAATCGAGATAGTGCCCCCGTATCGCTGCTGGCTAAATAGGGATTTAAGACATTCAAAACATTATCAATGTCCAGTCCATTTGCTCCTACATGAATGCGGGTTTTATCTCCTACCGGGAAACGATACCACAAATCATCCAGTTCAACATTGTTTCCTCCCCCTGCGTCGTGACCCAAGCGAGCCATCTCCGTACCTGTAGCGCTGCTTAAATTTACAAAGCTTCCTGCTTGGAGGCGGGTGCGGAGTAGATCCTTTCCAGTGAAGCTAGTCTGGAAATTTAAACGAACGCGATCGCTGAAAGTGAGATTATCATCGAGATTAGCACCTATGGCAGGAGAACCACTTGCAACAGCTTGACGCTCTCCAAAAGCCCCAGCTGCGGTAAATAGGACTGAGGCTTTTAATTTAGTAGTAGTAGAAAACTGTTGGTCTTCCAGCACTTCTACCCTTCTTTCCCCCTCATCTACCTGCGCGTCCAGAACTGCTAATTCTGCCTCAAACTCATCTACTAATCTTTGGATCTGTCTTAATTGTCCTGGATCTAGACCAATTCCCACACCATCTCCTCTCTCATCGCCAGTGAGTAGCCTATCCTGAATCAACCTTTCTATAGATGTAATACATTTGTTGAGGGCAGCAGCAAATTGATAGCGGTTCAATCTCAGTTCTCCCCGGAAGGTTCTATCTTCAAAGCCGCTAACACACTGATATCTTTCGATTAAGTTTCTGATTGCCTCAAATGCCCAGTGATTGGGGTCCACGTCTCGCAACTGAAAGGCGCTATTTACTTGCGCCATGGGATCTTTTTCATCATCGGGAGTTTCTAAGGCATCTAATGCTTCAATTTCCCCGTATTGGTCGATTAGGTCTAAGAGTTGGCTATTAGATGAGCCTGTTTCAGCAGATGGGATTGCTGGGGGAAAATTGCTCTCTTCTATGGTCTGAGCTACTATTGGGGCTTGAGCCACTAAGATGGAAGCGCCGATAACTGCTGGAGTTGTTTTCCATAATTGCCAGAATAATTTGGTCATCTTAATTTCTCCTCACACTAAGACTTAGATCGAGAATCGTTTAATCTCTAGTTATTTTATTCTATTCCTCTGGGTGCGGGCAAAAACAGTTGGATTTTAAATTTTCAATAGTAGGGTGCGTGCCGACACCACACCACACTACTTACCCGCGATTGGGAGGCAGCCCAGAGGGCTACCCCACGTTGATAAATACATATTCAACCCCAAACAACTACTTTTGGCCACACCCATTCCTCCAGCCCTGTTGATCAGGAACCGAGCCCTGCTGTTCTATCCTAATGGAAACTGTTGCTTATTTTATCACCTAGATTAGAAAAATTGGGTCGAGTAGGATGACTCAACCCAATTTTCTCAATTAACCAGCGATAGATGGTGTGGTGGGCAGTGCCGCACCCTACTGAAAAACTCTATCAACTGAGCACACCCAAAAATCCTTTTAGAACTTGAAGGTAGTTCTTATTGCTCCTACTACGATCGAATCGTTATCCTCATCGTTTTCTGGGTTGAGAATCACGTATGCACCAGGAGTGATGTAGATATTCTTGTTCACTTTGTATTTGTAGAGCGCTTCGATGTGGAAGGATGTGTTTGGATCTTCCAGGGAACTATCATCATGACTAGTCAACTTAGGAGGCATGCCGAAGATGAGACCGCCTACGTTACCTTCGCCACCCAAATCTGGAAAAGCTAGATTGACAGACCAGGTGGTTATAGTAGCGCTATTGTCATTTTTTGCGTCTGTGGCATTTGCTAAACCGAACCAACCACCGATATTGAAGCGATCGCTCACTTTGAAATTGGTGTTTACACCAAAGCGATTTGCTTCCGTACCTACGTCACCAAAAGGTCTTCTTGAATTTCCGCTGGTAGTGCTTCCCGATATATTTACATCAGTGTCCCCATTGACTGTACCAGTTTCGTAGGTGCGAAGGTAAGTTAAACTTAGATCCCACTTATCAGTTGGTTTGATGTCTAACTGAACTCCTGCGCTATAAGTACCGTTAAACAATCCTTCTCCGTCAGCAGGATCGGAAGCATCAGAGTTAGAAAGATAGAGAGCGGAGAGTTTGAATTGCTTGCTAAATTTATGCTGAATTGCTGCACCAGCTCCCCCTGGAGCGCGATATACCAAGGGATTTCGTCGTCCAAATCGAGATAGTGCCCCTGTATCGCTGCTGGCTAAGTAGGGATTTAAGACATTCAGAACATTATCCATGTCCAGTGCATTTGCTCCTACGTGAATGCGAGTTTTATCCCCAACTGGGAAACGATACCACAAATCATTTACTTTAATATCGTTTCCTCCTCCTGCGTCGTGACCCAAACGAGTCGTATTGGTGCCGCCGAACCTTTCAAAGTTTCCAGCTTGCAGCCTCGTGCGGAGTAGATCTTTTCCAGTGAAGCTAGTCTGGAAGTTTAAACGAACGCGATCGGCTAAAATAATTTGATCATCAACTGTTGCACCTGGATCGCCACCGGAAGCGCCAGCCAAAGTAAAGAGTACTGAGGCTTTTAACTTAGTAGTAGTAGAAAACTGATGGTCTTCCAGGAAATCCACCCGTTCTTCCAAGTCATCTACCCGACTTCCCAGCACTGCTAATTCTGCTTCAAACTCAGATACTAGCCGTTGAATCCGACTGAGATCACCACGATCAATAACAGGACGACGACTTGGGCGACTGCTGTTTTCGTTGCTAGCAGCAATCAAACGTTCGATAGCTTGGATACAATCACTCAAAGTTACGGCAAATTCATAGCGAGTTACGGGATTATTGCCTCGGTAAGTCCCGTCCTCATAGCCGCGAATACAGCCATAACGTTCAATCAATTTCTTTAGTGCGTCATGGGCCCAATGTCCGGGAGAAACATCCCGCAACTGGTTGACATTGGTGACTTGACCCAGTTCCTCTTCGTAGCGGTTTAGCTGTTCTAAGAGTTGGCTGTTGGAACTTGCTGTTTCGCCCTCCTTGGGCATTGCTTGGGCCCCAGCAGAGCTATAAGCCATTAGGAATAAGGCTCCTAATAGGGCTGGGGATGTTTTTAACAATTTTGAGAACATTTTTTTCCTCACACTTTAATGGCGACAGTTATTTTGTCAACCTTGGGCAATTATAAAGAGAAAGGGCAGTTTTAGTCAACAAGGCATGATATTTCTCAACAATTCTTAATCTTATTGACAAAATTAGTCAATTGTGCTATCATTACCCCTCTTGTTCTTGTCTCCTCATGAAGCCAAAGTAAATCTATCTATTGTGATGTGGATGCTCCATGTCTATTCAATCTACCCCTATAGATTAACTAAACTGTGTCTTGACTAGCTTAAGATTTTTGCGTTATTAATAGGTAATAGAAAGGTAATTGTTTGGTTAAATTAAAATGAAAATATAGGCTTTCTTGGTCGTGAGGTACGTATATATATACTTTTTAAACACACTCTTAGGCAGCCCAGAGGGCTACCCCACGATTGACTTTCTACATATTCAGCCGGAAACAACTATTTTCTTTTGACCACACCCTACCTAATTAGGATTTACACAAATATAGCAGTTGACAGTTGATAGTTGACAGTTGATAGCTAATACAGCACAGCAGCGGTTGCTAATCCGTGTAGCAATCGTTCTAATATTGCTATATAGGGCTTCGCGCTATAATTGTTTGGTTAAATTACTACCCCCTATTTTTCAAGGATAATGGATTTTTGTTTCCAGAATTGGCTTTTAAAAAAAGCTATAATACGTAAAAGCTTTCCAGAATTGTTAATTGTTAATTGTTAATTGTTAATTGTTAATTGTTAATTGTTAATTGTTAATTGTTAATTGTTAATTGTTAATTGTTAATTGTTAATCTCTATGCCCATTGACAATATAAGAAACTCTTTGAGCAATATTAGTGGCATGGTCTGCCATTCTTTCCAAATCTCTGATGGCTAGGGCTAAGAGTAAAATCGGTTCCACAGCCCCTTGGATATTTCGCTGCTGGGCCAAAGTTTGATAGATTTTAGTATAGGCATTATCTACTTCATCATCTAAATGCTTGATGGTTTCTCCTGCCGTTCCATCTAATTCCCCTAAGGCTTTGAGACTTTTTCTCAACATTCCCTGAGCGAAGTCTGACATTTCTTCTATTTCTTTCATACAGGGATGGGGGGGGTAATTAAATAGCTTGACTGCCATCTCGGTCAAGTTTTGAGCGTAATCCCCAATCCTCTCTAAGTCTCGCACTAACTGCATGTAGGCGCTCAAAATGCGCAATTCTTTGGCTACAGGTGCTTGAAGTGTAAGGATAGTGGCGCATTCTTCTTCGATTTGACGATAATATTGGTCAATACGCTTCTCTCGGGATTGGAATTCCTGGGCTAGTTCCAGTTTACCAGCAAATAAGCATTGATGAGAAAGGCGAAAGGAGTCTTCCACTAAGGCTCCCATGCGCAAAACATCTTGCTTTAATCGCCGTAGACACTTCTGAAAGTAAGTTGTTCGCTCTAGCATTATATCAGGGAATAGGGAATAGAAAAAAGAAAATAATCAAGCTCTTATATCAAGTGATAGCAAAGAAAAGTTAACTATTGATTAATGTTGATTGAGAAATGGAATAAACTATAAGTCTCGCCCAAAGACCCAAAGGAAAGAGAAAGATATTATTGATATAATTATTCTAGAGGAAGAACAATTTTTAGCCATGCACCGCCAGTTTCAGGATGATTTTGAGCAGTAATAGAGCCCCCATGAGCTTTGATAATTTGTTGGACGATGGCCAGTCCTAAACCGCTGCCTCCATCGCGGGGTAATGTTTCTGGGTGGCTCAAGTCAGACGATTGTCTGGTTCTGGAGGGATCTCCTCGATAAAGGCGCTGGAAGATATGGGGTAGGTCCGCAGCTGCAAAGCCAGAGCCAGAATCGATAATATTAATGGTCAGTTCTCCTGTTTTGGGTCTATCAGTTTCTACTTCCACCCGAATCTTGCCTCTGACAGGACTGTGTTTGATGCTATTATCCAGTAAGTTTAGCAATACTTGGGTGAGGCGATCGCGGTCTGCTTCCAGTTCTACACATTCATGCCCAAAATAATTTAGCTCTACTTCTTTTTGCTGGGCTAGGGGCTGAAGGGTTTCCCAGGCGGAAAAAATTAATTCTTCTATTTTAATAGACTGATACTGAAGCTGTTCTTGGGGATTTTCTTGCAGGCGACTGATGTCCAACCAGTTTTGTACCAGTTCGATCAGGCGCTGGGTTTCTTTTAACATCCGCTCTACCCAACTGCGTTCTGGATTTTGCAGGCGAGATTGCAAAGTTTCGGCTACTAGAGAGATAGAGGTTAGGGGAGTTCTCAGTTCGTGAGCGAGATAGGCTTTGGCGCGATGGCGGGATTGGGACAGTTCCACTAAAGGTTGCTGGTTCTCCAGAAAAACTCCTACTTCTTGCTGGGGGAGAGGAAAACAAGTGGCTTTTAAGAGGAGGGGTGTGCGCTTGCCATTGGTTTTGGGAGAGTAAAATTGCCATTCTATTACTTGGGTTTGTTGGGATTTGCGAGTTCGTTCGATGGCGCGATCGAGTTCGTAGGACAGAACGAACTCTAGGAGTAAGCGCACTGTTCCCGATCGCCAACTGTCCATAGTTAACAGTTCTCGCGCCTTTTGATTGCACCAGATCAGTTGGTTGTCTTCATCTAGGAGCAAATAGCCAATGGGTGCTATTTCTAGAATCTGCTGCCAGGTTTGCAATTGTAATTGCAATTGTTCCCTGGTTTGAAAGATTCGGGAAACCTCTCGCCGCACTAGAGATAGTACTGGCAAAGATGCTAATTCTGCGGTCTCATCAGACAAAAAATCTAGCATTCCCCTTAATTGGCGATCGGTCTGGTACTGTTTCCAGAAGAAAAAACCAACTCCCAAGGATAGCCCCAGGATAAATTGGATGAAAGGCATTGGTTGTTTGTTATTTGTTTATTTGTTGTTTGTTATTTGTTTTTTGTTCTCCTTTTAATGGCAATGACTAGACAAATCTAGCCAAAACGATAACCAAAGCCTCGCACTGTAATCAGGTATTCTGGCTGAGAAGGGTCTCGCTCTAATTTTTCCCGCAACCAACGAATGTGGACATCTACAGTTTTGGTATCCCCCAAGAAATCAGCTCCCCAAACCTGTTGGATTAATTGCTCTCGAGACCAAACTCGACGAGGATAACTCATGAATAAGTCTAGTAAACGAAATTCTTTCGGGGAAAGATTGACTTCTTCTCCTCGAACTACTACCCGACACTCTTCCGGAAAGAGAATTACTTCTTGATACTCTCTTACGGAAGATTGTGGTAAAGAACTGAAGCGCTGGCGGCGGAGTAACGCGCGACAGCGAGCAACCAATTCTCGCATGCTAAAAGGTTTGGTGAGGTAATCGTCTGCTCCTACTTCTAAACCCAGAACTCGGTCCGTTTCGCTACCTTTGGCACTGAGAATTAAAATAGGGATAATATTGCCTTGATAGCGCAGTAAACGACACACATCTAAACCGTTAACCTGGGGTAGCATTAGGTCCAAAACAATTAGTTCTAAGGGCTTGTGGTTCCCAGAGGATTCCGCATTTTGCAGCAATGTTAATGCTGCCCGTCCATCTGTAGCGGTAATGACTTCATAACCTTCCTCTTCTAAGGCTAAGACAATCATATCCCGAATTAAATCTTCATCTTCCACTACGAGAATGCGAGTGGTTCGGGTTAATTCCCTCTGGGAAGGACTCTGAGGTAGCAAGTCAAGCGTCGGCATAAAACCCTTGATAGTAAAGTTCTCTATGCCAATTTATACACCAAAATACCAGTTTTACGAGGTGTGTTTAAAACTATAGCGCTTCGCTCCTAAAGTGTCATTACATGCTACATTTTTGTACAAAGGTGCTGCATCTGCTGCATCACCTTTGTACAAAGCGTGCATGGGCATTTTTTTGCTCTTCTTCTTAATTGTTCATTGTTAATTGTTCATTGCTCATTGCTATAACTCAGAGGGTTGGAGCGTCTTCTTCAACTACATCAGGCAATAAAAACTTCTTGATGGTATATAATACTTGCTCCGTTTTAATCGGTTTAGTTAAAAAGTCAGAAGCTCCCACTACTTTAGCTCGAACTCGGTCTACAAAACCATCTTTACCAGTTAGCATCACAATAGGGATTTTTTTAAACTTGGAAACCCGCCGCAACTGGCTGCACATTTCATAGCCATTGACAATAGACATGGTAACATCCAAGAAAATAAAATCGGGATTGTTTGCTATAATGGTTTGCACAGCTCGTAAATCTTCCTGAATGCCGATGAAGCGATAACCAGCCTTAGTGAGAATATACTCCATCTGCTTGCAAATTCGCATGCTATCATCAATACAGGCAATCAGAGGTTGGTAGGTAGCAAAAATTGACTGTTGTTTGGCTGCTGTTTTAGATTCTTGCAGTGAGTTAATAGGTTGTTCCTTGGTTCCTAATGTTGGTAAATCTGGAATCTCCACTAACTCTAAATAATCTTGACGAATATAAGTAGCAAGAGAACAAGTCAAACGTAATAAGTTTTGATTGAGTTTAACTGCAAAGTCTCTTAAAGTTCGTTTTCCGTTGGCCAGCTTTACTAATTTAGTATAAGTTTTTTGAGAAATATTTGCTTCTAACCCCTGGCTATCTTTTAAAATGGGAGCAAGATTGGGTGACCAGCTATCCAACCCATGCTTACTCCAAGCTAACCAAGCATTACTCGTTTGAGCAAGAATTTGTTCTACTGGGATTAAAGTAACAGAAACTTTTAAACCACATTCCCATAAAAAAGCAGCAGAAGCCTGTTTAGGAGTATATTCTAGTGCTTCTGTTATTTCCTGCTGGACTATATCAAATAAAGCCTCAGCTATCTTACTCCTAATTAGAGCCGTCACCTTATCCCCCATAATCATGCCTCTTTGTAGTATAACTGTCAGTAAATAATAGTTTTGGCACTCAAATTTTTCTGCTTTGCGCACGGTTAAGTGACTCCAATCCACCTCGGAGCAGTATTGAGTTAAATGTCTTTGCCAAGAACGATGGGGATGACAACCACCTTCTGACCAAACCAGCCTACCGAGACAAAGATAAAGTCGCCACTCTTTATTTGTGGCGGGAGACTTCACGTCAATACGTCCTGTAAATCGCTTTTGTTGTAGTGAAAGCAGTTGTTTGGCTAATAAGTTTTTTGGAGCATTCATAAACACATCGCGGCAACATGTTCGCCGTCATCAAATAAGTGGCGGATATTCATTCGTAATTCAAGTAAATTTAGGTTTAATGTTTGTAGAAAGTATTTGCCTGCTAGTTTCTAAATAACTTTATGGGAAAAATTGCCTCAATCATGTGTTAATCCCCAAAGGGATCAGGATAAATGAGACAAAATCGTTTTTCTTGTAGGGACGAGGAAACCTCGCCCAACCTTGACCTAATCAATGAACAAGGAACAATTATTAATTAACAATGTTGGGTTTTGTCTTTAGCTAGAAAATAATCAAGTTTCAAGGGTTACTCTTCTTCCTCCTCCTCTTCTTTAGTTGGATAAACAAAACTATTGGAACGTCCGGTCAGAACTGATTTCCCTAAGGAGAGGGCGAATGAGGCTTGTTTTTCAGCTTTCTTGTTCCAATGGGCTTTGCGGTGATTGCGTTTTGATTTGGAAGTTTTCTTCTTGGGGACAGCCATGATGCTCGAACAAAAGTTGACAACCTTTCTATTGTTACATACTTTCACGACAAAGGTTAATCGGGAAAGAAGTCCGATCCGCGTCTCTTTTAGGAATGGGGGTACAGTTGAATGAGGGCACCGCTGTGGGCCCTTACTAGATATCAAATATTGTTTATTGTTTATTGTTTATTGTTCATTGTTATAACCCAAACCCAATTTTCTTTTAAGGAGGTTGATGGAGTTTTCGCCAATATAATTTTCGCTTTCAATTAGTTGGGGTCTACGAATTAGGTTATCTGAAGCAGCTCTCATTGCTTCTTTGACGAGAGGGTAACTAGCGCGATCGCAGATAATTGTATGAGCTGCGCGGACTAAAGCTTTCAATTTATAAGTATTGCGAGCTTGGGCCGTTATTACCAGTATATCTTCTCCTCGCAGACTGCGAACAATAATTTCTGCGACTCCTAAAATACCGAAGCTGAGACTGACTAAACCCAAACAACTGTTGGGTGGTAACTTTTTAATAATAGCTAATTCTTGCTTATAATCCCTAATGTCAATGGGAATCACTGGTACGGATTTAGGAGAGGCGATGGCTTCTGCTTCTTGGAGAAAATAACAACTGGTTACTACTGTAGCAGAATTGCTTTCTTCTAGTACTCTATCTAATTGCTCTAAGGAAACCAATTGCACGGGAATGCCTAAATGTTCTTCTACTTCTGCTACTATTAATTCTCCTGCCCCCAGATCTCGTTCGGAAACCGTTACTAAGACTTTGGCGCTACAGCGCAAGCGCCAGTCAATTTCTGCTAGCAATAATTCTCGTGCCTGGGTTAAAGTACATCCGAGAGACAACAAATCATCTAGACTCTTTTGCACTAAGAAATCTGCTTCTGTAATTGAGGGTCGGGGTATTCTACTTTCTCTTTCTCTTGCTTTAACATAGATTCCAGAACCAGCTTGAGATTCTACCAGTCCGCTAGCTTCTAATTGTTGATAAATTTTATTAATAGTATTGCGGTGTAAACCGGTCATGGCTCCTAATTGCCTGGTGGAAGGTAAGCGATGACCGGGAGGATATTGACGGGAGGCAATGGCAAATTTAATTTGGTCGAAGATTTGTTTTGAGGCTGGAATTTCACTGTCTGTTTTGATTTGATATTGTAGCATATTTGTTATTTGAACCGCAGATAAACGCAGATGAACACAGATAAATATAGATATTTTAGATATTTTTGTTAGTTGGTTGTTGGTTATTGGTTATTGGGTAAATTGTATTGGAATTAGTCTAAAATCGATTGTAGCTGTTAAAGTAAGATAAAGAAGATGATTAAAACGGAAAAGGTGGTAGTTCGCAATGGAGATTTAGCCATTGACAGTTATTTGGCTATTCCAGAAGGAAAGGAAACTTTTCCAGGGGTAGTGGTAATTCAGGAAATTTTTGGGGTGAATTCTCACATTCGCGACGTGACGGAAAGATTTGCTAAACTGGGTTATGCTGCCATCGCTCCCGCTATTTATCAGCGCCAAGCTCCTGGTTTTGAAGTAGGATACGAGCCGGAAGATATTAAAATTGGCAAGGTTTACAAGAGTCAAACTAAAGCAGAAGAACTGTTAGGAGACGTTCAAGGAGCGATTAACTATCTCTACAGTTTACCTCAAGTAGACTCGACGGGGGTGGGTTGTATCGGCTTTTGTTTTGGGGGTCATGTTGCTTATTTAGCGGCTACTCTGGATGATGTTACTGCTACCGCTTCTTTCTACGGGGCAGGTATTACTAATTGGTGTCCTGGTGACGGTTCTCCCACTATTACTCGCACGGCAGCTATTAAAGGTAGTTTATCTGCTTTCTTTGGTTTGGAAGATGGGAGCATTCCCGTGGAACAAGTAGATGAAATTGAAAGGGAACTGACTCAGCAAGGTATTGACCACCGAGTATTTCGCTATGAGGGAGCGGACCACGGCTTTTTCTGCGATTGCCGCTCGAGCTACAATCAGAAGGCAGCGTTCCATGCTTGGCAACAAGTGCTAGAGTTATTTGGTGAAAAGCTCAAATAATCAGTTATTGGTTCTTTGTTGCTTTCCCAGCCAAATAGCTTGAAATTGCATGCAGACCAATGGGACTTTACGATGATTTTGCCAAGGGGCTCGAAGAACACGACTACCAGTTTGAGAAAGGTCAGGTAGTGCGGGGAAAAGTGGTGGAATATGACACTGGAGGAGTGTATGTGGATATTGGCGCTAAGTCCCCTGGTTTCGTTCCTGCGGCGGAGGTGGCTTTAAAGAGGACAGGGGAACTAGCGGAAATGTTGCCATTACAAGAGGAAATGGAATTTCTCATTATCAGCAACCAAAATGCAGAAGGTCAAATGACTCTTTCTCGCCGCCAGTTGGAAATGAAGCAAATTTGGGATAAACTGGCGGAAATGGCAGCAGAGAGTCACTCGGTACAAATAGAAGTGACGGGAACTAATAAGGGGGGTATTGTTGGCAATGTAGAAGGGTTAAAAGGTTTTATCCCGCGATCGCATTTAGTGGAAGCCAACAACCTGGACTCTCTGGTAGGGGAAACCCTCACAGCAACTTTTTTGGAAGTAGACCGGGAACGGAATAAGTTAGTTTTGTCCCAACGTCAAGCAGTTCGGGCAGCGGCGATGGCTAAAATAAAAGTAGGAGAGTTGGCAGAAGGAACGGTGGCGAGTATTAAGCCTTACGGACTGTTTGTGGATTTAGGTCGAGTTACCGGTTTGCTCCATATTAGACAAGTCAGCAATGGGAGAGTGGAGTCCCTGGAGGCTATGTTTAAAGTTGGCCAGCAAATTAAAGTGATGGTGATGGAGATAGACGAGTATAAAAATCGCATTTCTCTCTCCACGAAGATATTAGAAAGCTATCCGGGGGAAATTCTAGAACATCTGGATACTGTGATGGCGAATGCGGAGGAACGAGCAGAACTGGCGAAAGAAAATATGTCTAATCAACCGAATCTACCGAAACCCAAGATTCAATCGTAGTACTGAGAGTTAAATTACCTGTAGCAAACAACTTAGGTCAATCAATGCGCGACTCTTTGAGATTGAGAATCTAGGCGGTTGATATCACCAAAAAACTCAGGCGATCTCAAAGAGATCCGCGAAGCGGTGCGCGGAGATTGTAAAATGAAAGCGATCGCTCTAACTAAAATAGGGCGTTTTCAAATGATTCGTAAAACCTAATCGGAATGTGGGATCTACATGTTCCAATCTTTCTGTCAATTTTCGGATTCATATTTAGAAATAATGGTTTGGATATCATCTGCTGTGATGTCAGCTTGTTGAGATTTTGAGTAAATCGTTAGTAAGATAATCGCTTTGGCTGTTTTGACATAGTAAATGAGTCTATAACCCCCACTTTTTCCCTTTTGAATATCGCTATTTCTTACCCGTAACTTAAAAACTTCATAACCAATTTTCGGAATGCGATCTCCGAGTATTTCCCCTTGTTGAAGTTGTTGAATGACTGGTTGAATATCGTTGCCAATGTTGAGATATTGTTTTGCTAGTTTGTGTAGATTGCGTTGGAATCTTGGTGTTGCTTCGACTTGAATCAATGGTAGTTCAGACATTTTGCTCAATTCCTTCCCAAAGTTGAGAAACGGGAATTGTTTGTTCAGTCATGGCTTCATGCCAAGCTTGACGAAAATCGTTGAGTATTTCTTCTCTAGAAGAGATTAACTCATCGTCTTCGCCAATATCAACTGTTTTTGGAATAAGAACAATAACCTCTACACGACTATTTTCCGTTATATTTAATGGCCGATCTAAAGACAAGCTTCCCTGTTCATCAACGGTTGCCATTAATTTTATTGCTTTCATTGAGATGTTAATTTTTAAATTACATTCTCTAATTATAGCTTGACGATTTTCTTTTTTTCCGTGTCATGCGATCGCTTTTTTGATGACTTCTTTTTCCGATAGAGCGATCGCCAGATAAATCAACAGGCTAAAACAGTTACAAGTTAGGTTGCAAAAGGGTTCTGCTCACGAAACATGGATTATTTGCTAAATAAACTGTTTAACAACATAAGCTGTGGGACAAGGATAATCTAGAGCTTGAATTTGGATGTTCTTTTCCTCGAAAAACCGATCTGCTCCTTGTGCTTCCGACCATTGATGATAAGCATATTCATCAAATACCACCATCCCGCCAATGGATACTCGATCCCAAAATGCATTTAAAGCGTGGTAGGTTGGGTTCTCTAAGTCCAGATCTAGATACAAGCAAGAAATTTTCAAACCCGGTCTTTTAGCAACAAACTCCGGAGCTGTTTGAGAAATATCACCTGAAATCAAATCGTAACTCTTCTCGTCAAAACCCCCATTAACGATCAGGTCTTGGACAAATCTTTCTGCTCCTTCTTCATGTTTGTAACCTCTGACCTCAAAAAGACCTTGCATGGAAGCCCGATCTTGTCCCGATAAAGAATTAAGCAAAGATTCCGTGTCAAAATAGTCAAAGCCGATCGCTTTCTTCAAGGAGTTAGGAGCGAGAATCTTTTTAAGCTTCAGCCAAGTTAACATTCCGCTTCCTCGATAGACTCCTGCTTCTACAATATCACCAGGTACGTTGATAATCTTGTTGAAGATTAAAGTTCTCGCGGTTAACTTGGCAAGTATTTTAGTGTCATCGCTAAAAATAAATTTTTCAAAAGCATCATAAATTTCGCTTTGTTGTTTAGTTCTAGTCTCTAAAGGGATGGATTGATTCAATTGGGATGATGGTTCGACTTGAGATTGAGCGTCATTCATGAAAGTTTTTACCTATTTTTTGTTTAATGTGAAATTCTTGAATTTAACCTTTTTTGAGATAGATCTAGCTGCAGAATTTTAGAGATTGGAATCTTTGATAACCTTAAGAGAATCCAATCCTTCATTCCTCAACAAATTGACGGCGTAACTGGTGAGAAGTCCGGAAGGCTTTTTATCGTTGATACAGATTCGTTCTCCGGTAGGTACGCCAAAAACTGCCATATTGTAGCGAAGTCCGGAGTTTGTTAGCAAAGCTAAAGTTGATTCGCGCATTTCTTCTTTGCGAGCGGTGAGCAAGATGATAAAATCTTCTTCAGATATTAGCTCCCAAAACTCTTTAGCTCCGGGGAGTAACTTATCTCCATCTTGCTTGTAGCCATTATGCTCCAGGATCACCCCATCAAGATCGATCAACCAGGTTTTGGGTAAATTGCTGAGAATTAGCTCTGTCATGATAATGCTTTCTCCAACCACAACAGTCCATTATAGAAACTCGCTAAAATTGAATCGTAATCGTCTTTGACATATCCAGATAAAGACAGCCAAATGAGTGCGTGTAGCAGACGAATCCCGGACATTTCATCTGGTTCGCGTTCTACAAACATAGCTTCCAAATCTTGCCAACCATTGCTTTCTATCTGGAGATCCACTCGTTCTCCGGTAATTTTGAGCTGAAAGCAGCGACGATTAAACGGATCGTAGTCTCCAACAACGGAATAGTAGAGTTTTGCCCAATCGTACATGGGATCGCCGTAGAGCAGACTGGAACCAAAATAGCCTCGCGGATCGATTAACCAAGCTTGGTTTTGAGGGTCAACGAGCATGTTGGAAAAAGTGGGATCTCCATGAATTAACATGAACCGATCTACTTGGATCTCAGAAACCAGTTCCCAGAGTAAGTTCTGATATTGGGAATGAAAAGGATTGCGACAGAGAAAACCGTTTATTTCAATTGTGGGTTGATGGAAATTGGGAATCAGTGGAGCAACGCTGTTGACGCGATCGCGGGTTTTCTGAAGGTAAACTTCTTCTAGCACTTTTGGATCGGCAGGTTTGACATCGCAATTATGAAGCCGATCTAGAAGCTGAAAAATGTCTCTGAGGATCTCCTCTTTTTGTTTTAAATCTATCTCCAACTCAAAGGGATGTACCCCCTCCAGGCGAGAGATGGTCATGGGATTGTCAGCAATCAAACTGGGTAAGCGATCGAACCCAAACGAATGAACCGTCCGATACCAATTTAGCTCCCGATCAATTAATTTCTGAAATTCTTGAACTCTTGCTTTTTTGATAACTCGTTCTGCCACAATTTCTACCGAGTTAAAGAAGCGACTGACGAGACTATTTTTTTGATACTCAGCTACGTTGTCCAGAGTTCCTAATTCGTAGGTGTCATCTAAGAACAACTCCTCAAACTTAATGGGTTGTTGAGAGAACCACCTGACGCATTCCCCTTCAGAAGGAATAGCTTGTAAAATAGATTTATTCGGAAAAACAAAAAAACCTGCTATTCCCCTTTCGTTGGAAGCTTCTTCTACACAAACTCCTGCTGAATTGTAAGACCAGCGACATTTAAAAGAACGACTCAGTCCGATCCAGTTTTTGTCATCAATTTCCCAGTCGGGAACTCGTTCCAACAGCAAATCGCACCAACTTAAGACAAAAGGAGTCTCTTCAGGAATGTAAGCCAATGCTTGGTCTATCCCTGATATGGTTCCCTTTGTTTTTGCTTGAATTAACTGAACTGGAACTTGGGGAGGAAAAACTTCTAGGTATTTTGCTAAGACTTCATAGAGGTAATCTCCAATAACTAGAAAGTTGGCAGAGGGAAAGCGATCGAATAAATGGTTTAATAAAGGTTGACCGCCAACAGAAAGCAAACACTTGGGTTTATTCCAGGTAAAATGCTTCAATCGACTTCCTTTCCCCCCTGCTTGAGCAATTACCCAGGGAATTTCACTTAGTTTCATCAATCAAGTCCCATAATTTCAACACAATTAACAATTAACAATTAACAATTAATACCAAATCCGCTTTAGAGAGTAGAGGAAAAACTAGCCTGTAACCCAGACATTGTCTGGAACTTTTTAACCCGAATTTGGTAGAACAACTAGTAGTATATAGCGTTTCTTAGACTCATGAGGTACATTTATAATACCAGCTTATGAACGTGTTTAGTATTCAGTGAGAGCAACCGCTAGGTTGCTGTATAACTATCAACTGTCCACTATCAACTGTCAACTGCTATATTTATTTTTTTAGTTCACTATTTTTTCAACCAGAAACAGAAGCAAGCTGATTCACATGGACAATTCCCACTGGAATTTTATCTTCTACCACGAAAACATTGGGAACCATCTTTTCTTTAAAGAATTTTATTAGCTCTGACATGGTTAGATCCGAAGAAATGGAGAAAGGGGAAGGGGTCATATATTCGCTAACTGGTTCTTCTAAAGAGACTTGAGATTCCAAACATCGACGGAGATCTCCATCGGTAAAAATGCCCATATACTGATTTCTTTTATTAAGAATACCTACGCATCCCAAGCTTTTTGAATTCATTTCAATAATAGCATCTTTGATGGAAGTTTCCAAACCAATTAATGGCATTCGATTCCCCGTATACATGAAATTTTTCACAGGAACCAGTAGAGTTCCTAAATTACCTCCGGGATGGAATTTCTTAAAATCATCAGCGGTAAAACCTTTTAATGACATTACAGCCACCACCAGCCCATCCCCAATGGCAAGTTGGCAGGTAGTTGAGGTTGTGGGAGCTAAACCGTTAATACAGGCTTCAGGAACATCGGGAATTTGCAACACCACATCTGCAAAATGAGCGAGGGAACTGGATCGGTTTTTCGTAACCAAAATAACTGGTATTTTTTGCTGGGAGGCATATTGTACTATATCTAATAGTTCGGATGTCTGACCTGAAGCTGAGAGTACTATCAGTAGATCTCTGGTATCTAGTATCCCTAAATCTCCATGACTTGCTTCGGTGGGATGAACGAAAACGGAAGGCATTCCTGTAGAGGTAAACGAAGCAGCAATCTTTTGAGCAATGTATCCGCTTTTACCCACTCCAGAAATCACAACTTTTCCCTTACAGTCTCGAATTATCAAGACAGCTTGAGACCAAGATTCGTCGATAGTTTTTCTCAATTCTGAGAGTGCTTGAGACTCTTTCTCGATTATTTGGTCAATTTGTAATTGGATATCTTTATGACTTAACATTTCAAGTTTTACCCATTTTTTATTGCTCGTGAAAAGCTACAATCACTATCATATCCTTATTTTGTTAAAAGCTTGAATCGAGGGGTCAACAAAGGGTGCGGTCAAAAACAGTTGAATTTTATATTCTCAATAGTCGTGGCTTACCCGCGATTGGTAGGCAGCCCAGAGGGCTACCCCACGATTGATAAATAGATATTCAGCCCCAAACAACTACTTTTGACCACACCCGTCAACAAATCTAAAATAACTCAACAATCCGCTCTATTTGTTCTTGATTTGGTAGATTATCGACGGATACAAAATATAAATTAAAGTTGTCATTGATAATACTTCCGTCAATCACTGCTTTTCCTGGTATCTTGCCAAAACAATTATCATGTGCCTTTGTTGGCTGGATGCACAGTTTAGTAACTTGAGGACTTGCAAAAGCAATTAGGTCGCACAAACCGCTTCTAATACCAGCAAACGCTCCGCAAAGTTCTACGAACGGGATCACCTCATCCAGTGGAAGATCTACCATTTTCACGTATTGCCGATAGCGAGCTTCAACAATTCTTAACAAATAGCTCAGTTTGTTTTCTCCTTGCTTTGTATTAATTACTGGAGTCACATTCCTCTCAACTAGCTGATTAATAATTTTTTGCCAGAATGGAATCAGTTTTGCATTGCTTCCTGTTAATGAATTCATATAATTAGAATGAGGTGCTATGAGTATTGCCTTTCCTCTAGACAGATGGAGATTTTCAAACTTATCCATCGCATTGGTCAAAGACCTCTTCTCTATGGCCGGTTTACCCATTGTATCCTCGTTCAACTCTATATTGATTCCCAAACTAGCTGCTATGCCCCGTTCGTAAATAGATTTATCCGTAATGTAAGTCAATCCCTGCTTTTGAGAATCGTTGTTCATCATTCTGGGTATTCCTGGCATTACAGGTAGTTCACCGAGAGAAACTCGATCCTCTTTGATTAACCTTTCAATTTCCTGCTGTGTTTCCCCATCGATTGAAAAATGGCTTGCCACATACTGGGGTACGATAGGGTCTAAAAACAGGGGAGCTTGAGTTATTGGGGAGTAGCTATCAGGATAAAAAACAATTGCTTTTTTGCCGTGTTGAATGCACAATGGCTTTATAAGTGCTAACTGCTTGCAAGTGTCTCCCACATTAATGTTATGCATGTATAAAATTAGATATTGTTTATAGTCTATATTTCTTTTTCCTAAAATTTCTCTTTTAATGAATTCAATAGTTTGAGAGCTTTGGATAATTGATTTTATTTCTCGATCTGTCGGTTCTTCTTTATCCGATAAATCACTCTTATAAATGCATTCTATGATATTGACTTTATCATTCAATAGATTTGATTTTCGGTAGTATGAAATTGCGCCATTCCAATCTTTTCTTTTTTCCAGAATTTTTCCCATGTCCGATAAAGCCATTGCATTTTCTGGCTCTAAATCCAAAGCTTTTTTCACATAAACTTCTGCTTTTTTGAACTGATTTAATTTTCTGGCCACAATAGAAATATTGAGAAGAATTTGGATGTCACCAGAATTATTTCGAGCGAAATTTTCTAAAATTTCTAGAGCATTCTCAAGATATTTCCTTGGAATTATATATTTAGAACTTAAATAAAAATGTTCTATGAGAATATGATTTGGCTCTTTGTTTAAGATTTGCTGGAGACGTTCAAAAGCCTCCTCAATATAACCTAGTTGTATGAGTTGGCGGTAATGATGGGCATGTTCTGGAGCTAATTCGATGGCTTTTTTATACGCAGTAACAGCTTCTTCCAAGTTTCCTTGCTGATGGTGAGTCGCGCCCAAACAACTATAAATACCTGGATGTTTTGGTTCCAAGTTTTTTGCAGTTTCGTAGGCGGCAAGTGCTTCATCTAGTTTTTTTTGTTTTTTAAGGCATCTCCCAGATGTTTGTGAACTGGGAAAGAGTTTTTGACATTTAGTTCGATGGCTTTTCGGTAGGCTGCG
>JH610773.1 GCA_000252485.1 Prochloron didemni P4-Papua_New_Guinea
AGCGGCGTGCCGCGAAGCGGATCTCAAAGATATCGCCTCATTTAATTTACCTGCCTCTTCAAGTTGGTTTCCTTTTTTGAGATAGTTGGTTTTTGTTGTTTCTACTTGTTCTTGCTGCGACGACATAATTATCCTCCATAGGAATATTACTATTTCTTTTATTTCTCTTCTTTTAGACTAAATCTACCATGATTTTTAATCCTTAAAATTATTATTTAAAATCATGTCAACTCTCTATTCATCGATCGTATTCGTTATTCAATCCCAACTAAACTTTTGTTCCATAATAATTGCCAAATAATTAATAGTTTGTAAACCTTCAGGGTTGAGTTGAAGTGCGTGCTGGTATTGCTCAATTGCCTGATTCAGTTTTTCTTCAGTTTTAAGCTGCTTTCCTTTCTTTAAATAAGCATTAATTTTTGCTTTCTTTTTAAAGACTGTCTGAGAATAATATTTTTGAGAGGTTTTGAGTTCGGGTTTAGCCATTTTTTAACACCTGCTACATTTTAGGGTTTCAAGCAAGTTTAAAAATTGATAATTCTTAACTCAGATTTAAGACTCGTTGATAGTTGGGTTCAATATTATTTTGAATAAACTCTCTCGTAGAATCTCGAATAGATTTAAGATACTCTTTTTTATACCCTGATTTAAATGGGAATTTTGCGATACCTTTTTTGACTATATTATCTTGGGCTAAAATTTCCATGAATTTTGCGACTTGCTCAAATTCATGCGCTGCATTTTTCTCTGAAGCCTTCCCATGACTCAATAACAAACAGCTATGGGGATATTGCTTTTTTTGCTTCAAGTAAAATTCTAACATCTCATTATAATATTTGGCAAGATAAATAATAGATTGATTGATTTCATCTGGATTTTTTTTTATTTCATCACCATTCAATAATAGGGCTGCAGAGGTCAAACAAGGCAAAGGTTCTCGGAATAAAAAAATGACTTTATTGAATTGACAATCCACAATATGATGAGTTTTAATCAGTCGAACAGGTAGCTGTAAGGATTTAACTGCTTTAGCACTATTACTCACAGGTTTTTGCTGCTCTATCAAATAAATGTCTGGGAAAATATCTTCGATATCGTACTCAGTTTCTCCAGTACGAAAACAGATATATTTCACGCCTTTATCAGTTTTTTTTCTCTCTAACTCAACCGTATCTAAATCAACCCCTTTTGCTTGCAACAAAATCGCAGCTAAAACTATACGCACCCAACCATTACCTGAGCGAGGAAACGAACATAAAAAGACAGTGTCAGTTTGTAATAATTCGGCATTTTTAGCTGTCCATTTTTGATGTAATTCTAATTTAACAGTCTCCTCAATAAACTTTGATGTAAATGACATTGTGATAGAGCTTTGCATATTTATAACACTATATTTTAAACTTTCCCAATCCTAACCGATTCTACCAGTAAACTGCCCCATCGGTCATCGCTCGGGGATAGCTGTCTGGCGCTGTTCGCTTGTAACATTAGTATAACTCTAGATCCTGAACTTAGCAAATCTTTGCCAATTATACCTTCAAAGATCCAAGAACCGTCCTGTTCCGTCTGAGATTCCCCATTAATTTCACTGCCATTGACTTTCACTTTAAGTTGACTAATCAACTGTTGGTCAACAGCCGTAACTCCTTTGATTTTAAGCCCCAAAGGGGACCCTCCCTTAATCTTATCGAGAATAACGGTGCCGACTTTTCCCATCCAGCGAACTGGCTTGCCGTTGAGATTCTCAGCTCCAAACCAACCTGTTCCCTGGAGATGTTCGTCCATCAAGATTTCTTGTTCTGCCATCAGTGTATCATTAAATCCCCCTGGAAACTTTTCCCAGTCCAGTTGCTCTAGAAAATCAATTCCCTCCACCAGGAAGCCCAAACTCCTACCGCTTCCATCCGGTTGGTATTTTTCCATTTTGAGGGTAAAAAAGTTGAGACCTTTCACCAGGAATATAGGTAAAGCGAAGAGATTGCTTTGACTGATTTCTTTTTGCTCTACCACAGTACACAACACCAACTTTTCCTCCTGCCATAGTTGGAGATACTGCCCCCCACATACATTGCGACCCCTGATTACTAAGTGTCCCTGCTTGGCTTCTTTTGCTTCCATGACAAATTTGCTCTCTGGGTGTAAAGTCCAGCGACTGGGAGATAAGAGGTTAAGATGGGGATAGGGGGGCTCTAAATGACCGAAGCCGCTAAGTTGAAAGCCTTCAATCCCGGAGCCGACCATAATATTGGTTTTCCCAGTAATGTTTTTGCTTGGTTTAACATAGGTCAAGGGCAGTAAATCTTGAGGACTGACAGCAAATTTGCTGATGGGGGCTAACTCTAGTTTTTCTAGCCAATTGGCTTTGTCTAAAGCTACCACCAAACTTTGGTAAATGGAATGGGTGGAAAAGCTATTGGCAATGTGAATGGGAGCTAAAGTACTGAGTAGCTTTAATTTGTCAGGATAGCGATATAACTGGGCAATCTTGTAGGCTAAAGCTTCCGGGCTTTTCTCCTGGAGGGCAAAACCAGTTACTCCATCTAAAATTGCTTCCCCTACCCCTCCATTGGCATAACCCACGGCAGGAGTCCCACAGGCAGCTGCTTCAATATAGGTTTGACCGAAGCTTTCCTCGGCGCTTGCCCCCACAAATAAATCTGCCGCACTGTAATAATGTGCTAGGAGAGAGCGATTGCTGATGAATCCGGTCTGATGGAACTGAAAATTTTCTGTTGTGGGCAATCCATGGCTGTAACCAAATCCAATCACCAGTAAATTAGGTATTTGCAGCATTTCCAGGGCGGCCAAAATATCTTTCCCACCCTTGCGCTGGTCTTCCAGGGAAGTACAGCCAGTAATAATGATAAATTTATCTTCTGGCAGTCCTAACTGCTGACGGCAGGTTTTTTGTTCTCGGGGTTGAAAAATTTCTAAATCGATTCCTAAAGCAATCTGCTGAAATTTTTGCTCTAGGGTAGCACTGTGGCCCTCTGCACCCCTTTGCGCCCCTAGGGCCTGACGAGCCCAGTTAGTGGTCCACTGACTGTTGCCCAATACTAACAAGTTGTCCCGGTTTAGAAGCAAATCCCGCTTGCGCTGAAATGCCGGATTAATTTGCTCGGGAGCGAGGGGAGGATAGCTAAGATAGGTGGGACAAGAGCGATCGCAACTGCTTTGATACAGATGGCAATCCCCTGTATAAGCACACCTTCCGGTGAGCAACCACTGATCGTGCATGATAAAAACGGTGGGGAATTTAGCCGTTATCATGTCCAACAGTTCAATACTTTCCTGAATATTGTGCAAGTTGCCGAAAATGACTAGGTCTGGCTCAAAGCACTCAATAATTTCATAAGCTGCAGCGGCTGAAAACTCCATGGCTTCTGCTTCCCATTCAGCTACTCCGGCGATAGGAATTACTTCATGGCCTGCTAGGGCTAAAGCACGGCCAATTTGCTGGTGAGCAATACCTGCGCCCCCTACAAAGCCCAGGTCGTTAAACAGGACAATGCGCAATTTATTCTTTCTTTTGGGAGGCTCTTTGCTACTATAATGCTCTTGATTAGGTTGAAAACGAGACCGCAGGCCATCTCTGGTTGCTCTTAATTCCGGTTGATATTTTTCCGTGGTGCTAGTTTTCTGCCCTTCGTGCATGCGGAATTGAGCTATGGGATGGCTAATTACTTGGATCTTGGCCGACGCCGCTGCAAACCTAACCCACAACTCGTAGTCCATGCTGTAGTAAAGGGACTCGTTTACTTTCGCTCCAGTCTTTTGCCAAATAGAGCGAGTGAAAGCCAGTTCTGGCTGATGAAAGAATTTCCCTGCCAACCAGCAGTTTTCCAAATCCAATAGTTCTGCCAAGGGCATGACACCATTGCGGCAGGAGGTTAGGTGGTGCATCATCTCCTGGTCTTCCTGCCAAACTTGACATCGTCCCGCTACTACGTCTGCTCCGCTGTTGTAAAAAGCCAGAGCTAAGGCGTAAAGGGCTCCCGGAGCTAGTCGATCATCGCTGTTAATCCAAGTCAATATTTCTCCAGAGGCTTGAGCAAAGCCTTTATTTAAAGCCTCGCTTTGTCCTCGATCCTTTTCTCTAACTAGATAGTGGAAATGGGAGTTATAGCTCTGGACGACGGTCATGGTCTCATCGGTGGAACCTCCATCAATGAGAATATGTTCTAGATTGGGATACTGTTGATTGATAACAGAGAGAATTGTTTCTTCGATAAATTCTCCTTGATTGAAAGAAGGAGTGACGATGGATATTTTCGGCCAGGGACTGCCATCTGGTAGGGTTGCTGGTAAGGGAGTAGCTACGGGAATATAAGGCCATTGATTTGGCTGCTCATCTTTTGGCCCAAAAGCTTTGTCAAAAGCTTTGTCAAAACAAATAACAGCTCTGCCTTTGGTGTTCCAGTTTAAATATAATTGGGCTAGGTTGAGATAATCTTGGTTGAGGGCATCCCGGCAGAAATTAATTCCTTGCTGGTAGACGGCGTGCCGCGAAGCGGATCTCAAAGATATCGCCTCGTCTATTTTTCCTTGTTTGTAGTAAGCTCGTGCCAGTTTGCGGTATACAATGGGGTTGTTTGGGTCTAGAGCGAGAGCTTTTTTACAAACAGCAATGGTTGGTTTTACCATGCCATTTTCGTGGAAAGTAGCTACTACTTCCTCTATTGCTAGGGCTTTGGTATAGTTGAGGAGCGCCTCATTTGTTTGTCCTTGTTGAGCTAAAGCGTCCCCAAGATTGTTCCTGTGTAAAAATATTTGATTGCCACTAAGTTCTACAGCTTTATTGAATGCTGCGTTTCCTCGTTCCGGTTTATTATCTCGTTTCTCTAGTCTTCCCAACTCTAAGTAACAAAGT
This sequence comes from Prochloron didemni P4-Papua_New_Guinea, assembly GCA_000252485.1. Taxonomy (GTDB): domain Bacteria; phylum Cyanobacteriota; class Cyanobacteriia; order Cyanobacteriales; family Prochloraceae; genus Prochloron; species Prochloron didemni. The sequence goes on from JH610773.1 coordinate 4,871, forward strand.
GGATGGCCAGGATTTGTTGCTATGGCCTTGTGATATACTTTTCTGGCTGCATTTAGCTTGCCTTCATCTCTCAGTTGATTGCCTAATTCCAGATTTTTCTGTAAGTTCTCGCTCATCTTTTAACTTTTTGAAATTTAAAATAACTATCAACTGTCCACTATCAACTGTCAACTGCTATATATTCCATGATTTGAACCCAATGATTGACGGCGTAACTTTTCCAGCAATTAACTGCTTCGATTAAATCCTCCGTAGCAATTTGATTTAATTTAACTAATAACTCCCATTGGGGAAAATAAACAGCCAGTGGCTTATATCCTTTCTCCTCCACAAGGAGATAAAATATTTGTTCTCCTTCAAAACGATAAATGACCAAAGGATGGAAGGGCTGCAAACAAAAGGCTTTGTTTGACTTGATTCTAGTGCCGTTCCAGGGTTCTACTAACTCCAGATATCTGCTAATGCCCTGGGAGTTTTTACAGGACAGTAAATTATTGGTAGAGAGATGATAGCTTTCCAACAAGGATTTGTCTTTTGGAGTTAAAGCGGCTAAATCAATAGTGCCATACTGACTATGGGCGGTGAAATATTCTTTAACCTTTATTTTTCCTTCTATTTCTGTTTCCGCTTCTATTTCTGGATAGCAAAACCGTCTTGGATCTAAATGAGTCTTCTTCTTTTGCAGCGCGTTCCAGATGCTCTGATATACTGACTGGTTTTGTCGGAGAACATCAGCTATATTTTCTCCTACCGAAGACTCAGTTTCTGGCTCCAACTCTAATAGTTGTTGGTAGGTAGTGATCGCCCCCTCTATATCTCCCTGAAGCCCCTGTACCCTTGCCAAGAGATAATAAATATGGGGATCCTGTTCTAAGGCCATGGCTTCATTATAGGCGGAGATTGCCTTAGACCACTGTTCTAACTCCCTAAAAGCATCTCCTTGAATACAGTAATTGGAGATTAGTTGTTCGCGAGACAGGGATATAGCTTTTTCCATAGACGTGGTAGATAGTGTGGTCAATCTAAGTTATTCTAATTATAAATTGTTAGGTATTTACTACTTTGAGCTGGATAATACCAAAGAAATTTTAGATTTTTAGATCTGAAATAAAATCAAACAAAAGATCCATTATATTTACGGATATAGTCGAGCAAATACTCTCCCAAGGTATTACCGAGTTACAGTATATACCAGAATTGCAGGAAATTGTCAAGTATTTATAGGGTTTCTCTGACTAATGAGCCACACTCACCCAAACTCAAAACCCAAGGTCTCCATTATTACTTCAGTATTTAAAGGCGATCGCTACATCAGACCTTTTCTGGAAGATATTACCCGCCAAACCATATTTCCTCTCTGTGAACTTATTTTAATCAATCCCCATTCCACCACCGGCCACGAAGAGCCAGTAATTAGAGAATATATGACCCAATATCCCAATATTATCTACAAAAAGTTGAACTCAGATCCTGGATTATATCAATCTTGGAATCTAGCTATTCAAATAGCAGGAGGAGAGTATATTACTAATGCCAATGTGGATGATCGCCGTTCTCCAGAACATCTTGCCAAACACTTACAAGTACTGGAAGCTAACCCTGATGTGGATGTAGCTTGCGCCGCCATCAAAGTTACTCAAGGCATTAATGAAACTTGGGAGAAGAATACAGCTTATACTATTTGGTATCAAGAATTTATTCAAGGAGAATCGGCGGAATATTCTGGACCGCAAAACTTTTTTCAAACAAAAGACAAAAACGGGGTTAAAACGGGCAAAATAATCTCTAATAATTTTCCCCATTGCATGCCAGTATGGCGCAAGCAAGTTCACGACCAAAATGGTTATTTTGACCAGCAAAAATATGGAACCAGTGCCGACTGGGAGTTTTGGCTCCGCTGTGCTAATAATGGCTCCAAGTTTAAATTAATAAAAGAACCTTTAGGGCTTTATTTAGAAGACCTAAATTCTCACAATCATACTTATAAAGGAAAAGATTATTTTGAACGTAAAATCCTGGCTCAGTATCCCTTTCAAGAAAGGTTAAAAATTACTGTAAAGTTATCCAACGGTCAAAAGGTTACCTATCCTCAAAAAATAGATATGACTGCTGCTTTAAAAAGTAAATATGGCAATCACAGGTCCGGTTGGGGTTACGCTTTGCAAAGTTTAAAGCCCCTTCATACCAACCTGGGGGTTTGGTTGGATGGTTTTATGGAGAAGAAGTTTTCTTGGGGGGACGATCCGGGCGATCGCCTCAACAACCCCAAACCCTACCGCCAACCTTGGATTGGGTTTACCCACGTTCCCCACAACCTTCCCAGTTGGTTCCGATGGGAACAGTCATCTAGGAGTATTTTTGCTACCAAGTTGTGGCAGGAAAGTATAGCATCCTGTAAGGGACTGTTTTGCTTATCCCAGTATCATCAAGCTTGGTTGGAAAAACAATTAGATGTGAAGGTAGTAAGTTTGATTCATCCCACGGAAACCCCGGAAATCAAGTTTTCTTTTGATGCTTTTAAAGAGAACCGGTCGCGTAAAATTGTTCAAGTGGGTTGGTGGTTGAGGAAGTTGCACTCCATTTATTATTTGCCAGTGCGAAAGATTAAAAAGGCAATTTTGCGCTCTCAGGCAGGTCACGTAGAAGAAATGTTCGCTATAGAGAAAGCAGTGTTTAACCTCAATCCCGATAAAAGTTCGGTGGAGCGAATTACTTATTTATCTAATAATGAATATGATAAGCTCTTAGGAACTAATATCGTTTATTTGAATCTGTACGACACCAGCGCCAACAATGCTATTATTGAGTGTATTGTGAGAAATACTCCAGTATTAGTCAATCCTCATCCAGCAGTGAAGGAATATTTGGGACAGGATTATCCTTTTTATTTTCAAGATTTAGAGGAGGCAGCGCGGAAAGCGGAAGATATGGGGTTGATTGAGGAAACTCACGCCTATCTCAAGTCTAGCCCGATTCAGGAAAAGCTAACAACCGACTATTTTCTTCAATCTTTTGTTGAATCGGAAATTTATCAAAAGCTTATCTGATTCAATTATCTATGGATAGATTAAAGACTGGGTATTATTGCTATAGTTAGAGTAGGGTGGGCATCGCCCACCAATATACTTTTGGGGAGACCAAGGTTTAATTTTAATTTCAATACAGTCAATTTTCGTTCCTAGATTCCATAAATAACCCTCTCGGTGGGCATTGCCCACCCTACAGTTATAGCAATTCCCAATGAACACTTCGGCTACCCTTCGACTACGCGGTCCCTGCCCTTCGACTTCGCTCAGGGGCCGCGTAGCCGAAGGGCAGGGCAAGCGCTCAGTGCAGGCAATTAAGAGGTTGATAGGAAAAATGCCCCTTTGGCTTTGTACAAAGGTGATGCAGCCGATGCAGCACTTTTGTATAAAAAATGTAGCATGTAACGACACTTTAGGAGCGAAGCGCTATATTATAATAAACTATCAACTCGACTATATAAGGCGATCGCCCCTTCATATATTTCCACGGAATGCTCTATATTTAACAAACAACAAACAACAAACAACAAACAACAAACAACAAACAACAAACAACAAACAACAAATAACAAACAACAAATAACAAACAACAAACAACAAATAACAAACAACAAACAACAAATAACAAATAACAAATGAAAATTAATTGGTTTTGTCCTTTACTACCAGAGAAAACAGATATCGCTCACTACACCAGTCGAATCTTAAACTCATTGCAGCAACATGGGGAAATATTGCTCTGGACCGATAAAAAAATCTGGCTGCCAGAATTAGAACCGATAGTGCGCTATTACGATCCCAATAACTTGCCAGTTGCAGATTTGAGCAATGGTCTAAATATTTATAATATCGGCAATAATGCAGAATTTCACGGTTCCATCTATAAGGTCAGCCGTCAGTATCCCGGGATCGTGATTGTTCACGATCTTAATCTCCACTATCTCTTTACCTCTCTATACCCTCAATATCAAGAACCAGGAGAGGATCGAGATAGCTATGTAGCATTAATGGAGCGATGTCATGGTGATACCTGCAAGCGAGATTTAGCTAAATTCTTTGTGGATGAACTGGACTGGAGTACTATCGCCCAACGTTATCCCCTGACATTCGCTGCGGTGGAAAATGCTTTAGGTGTAGTAGTTCACACGGAAGAGGCCAAGCTAATCTTGAGCCTGGATCGCCGCTGTCACTGTCCCGTTCTCTACTCTCCCTTACCTTACCCGCCCAACCCGATTCACACGGTCCCTAGAGATAACAGGGAGTCTGGTCCACCCTATGGCTTGATTATCTTCGGGTACCTGGGTGGAACCTATCGCCGGGTCCAATCCGTATTGGAAGCATTGGGAACAATGGAAGAAAAATCTCAATTTCGCTTGGACATTTACGGCCAAATTTGGGATGAAGGTTACATTCGTCGCCAGATTGATACATTTGACTTAGAAAAAATAGTTCAACTCCATGGTTTTGTGGAGGAAGCAGAATTAGATGCCGCTCTAGCCAATGCTGATTTAGCCTTCAATTTGCGCTATCCTACTGGAGGAGAAGCTTCTGGCAGTCAACTGCGGATTTGGAGTCACGGTCTCCCTAGTTTAGTGACTCGTATTGGTTGGTATAGGGACTTACCAACCATGTCCGTAGGGTTTGTCAGTCACGATCGCGAAATTGAAGATCTCCAACAGCAACTGCGAAACTTTTTGGCCAATCCTTCTCGATTTAGGAAAATGGGTCAAAGAGGGCAGAAAATACTGGCAGAAGAACATAATCCGGCTTTGTACGCCAAGAAAGTAGTGGAGTTTGCTCGCAATGCCAGTCAGTCTCGGGATAGTTTTATCCCAAGCACGCCCCCCAAAGTCAGCGTTATTATTCCCGTTCGTAACGGTGCTAACTATATTAAAAGGGCGATCGAGAGCGTACTGAACCAAACCTATGGGGACTATGAAGTTATAGTAGTGGATGATGGCTCCACTGACAGAACTCAGGAAATAGTGCGATCCTATGGCGAGCGCCTTCGATCTACCTCTTTTCAAAACCCCCAGGGACAAGCAGTTGCCTGGAACCGAGGAGTGGAAATGGCTCGAGGGGAGTTAATTGCCTTTTTGGCTCCAGAAGATTGGTTTTTGCCTCATAAGCTGGAAGCTCAAGTTGCTTATTTTCAGGCTCATACGGATATTGGGCTGGTAGCGAGCGGCGTGCGGGTAGTCAACCAACAGGTCGCAATAGTAGGTGACTTAGAACCATGGTATCAATATCCCAAATTAGATCTGTCTACCTGGGTTTCTTTGAAACCAATGGTGTTTAGCTCCCTGATGTTGCAGCGCCAGTGGTTAGAGTGGGTGGGAGGTTTCGATACCAATTTCCCCTATGGAGAAGATCTCAATTTACTTTTTCGTTTAGCCTTAATGAATTGTCAAGGAGCTTGGCTCCAGCAAGTTACAGCCTGTCATCCTCAACCTAATGGTGACAATAACTTCCAATCTCTTAATCGAGCAAAATATATAGATAGAGCCATGAAAAATCTTTTTGCTCGAGATAACTTGCCAGAATTGGTGAAAAATCTTCAATATGAGGCATTCTATCAAACTAATGTTTGGCTAGCATGGAATCTGTACGCCACTGGACACCCTCAGGGGCAAGTTAAATATCTCCAAAAATCTTTAGCTTATACCGATGGTAATGAAGAAGAGGCAATTTCTGACTGGGTCAAACTATTTCGTCAATTCTCCCATGATTATGGCTATAGTTTTGATGCCTGGGAATTAAGCGAGTTGCCAGAGTGGAAACAGTTAGTGCGGTCTCTTTTAGTGGTTTGAGAGAAAAGTTTTGAGATAGAGACAAGGTTTGGCTACGGGGTTGGGTTCGGTTGCTTGTTGCTCATAGCTACTGTGGCACAGGCATCTTGCCTGTGAGCGATATAGTTTTATCTTCGCTACTGTGGCACAGGCATCTTGCCTGTGAGCGATATAGTTTTATCTTAGTATTTATAGGTTTGGTCCGATGAAGTAGGAAAATTAGATGTCAAGGGGGTTTTATTACAACGATAGAGTAATAAATCTGGATTCTGAGAAGAAATTTTTTGGATTTAGTTGAAAAACTTTTTCAACTGGTGCGGTCAAAAACAGTCGAATTTTATATTCTCAATAGTCGCGGCTTACTCTTAGGCAGCCCAGAGGGCTACCCCACCATTGACTTTCTACATATTCAGCCCCAAACAACTACTTTTAATCACACCCCCCACAACCGAGTTCTAAGCAATTGTAGTACCAAGTTGTGTTGGGCTTGCCCTGCCCTTCGACTTCGCGGCCACTGAGCGTAGCCGAAGTGCAGGGACCGCGTAGTCGAAGGGTTTCCTTACCTCAACCCAACCTACGAAAAATCAACTCTGCCTCTAACCAACAACAAACAACCAACAACAAACAACCAACAACCAACAACCAACAACCAAATCAATCGAATGAATATTTAAAATTTTTAAGATCCCATTTAAATCTTTCTTTCACTATCGCCTTTGTCTTCTCATTGTAATAATCTTGATAGGGATTGTGCTCCGATGTATTTTTTACCGGCATATTGATATTAGGCAAACCCACTTTGCCACAAATGTAGGCAAAATCTTTGGTCAAACTTTCATATCTACCAATAAAATCTACCATGCTATGGCCTTGTCCATCCATGACAAATTGCGAGCAGGTATTTGTCCTTAAATAGGGGGAGAGAACGTATTCTTCAAAATTATTCAGAGCGCGAATTTTATCTCCTGTCTTGTTCTCATCATTCCACTTAGTCTTCTTCCACCAGTGATAAGTGGAAACTACCAAATCCCAAGGATTCCTAATAAAAGAAAATTTGAAATAATCATTCCATGTTTTCTCATCCATCGCTTCTAAAGCTTGTTTAGCTTTTTTTGCCGTGACGTGCTTGTAAAGCCCTTTAGTTTCTCCCCATTCTTGAGAAAGTTTTTCTCCTTTTGGAGTACAACCCAATACTATATCTTCCTCACCTAGGTAGGGATTGAGTCCATAGGTGATGCTAGTTCCAGCACACTTTTGAATGTGAATGAAAATAAATTTGTACTTATGGGATATTATCATCTTATTTTATCGTTTTCAAACATTACTCATGTTTTTCTGTTTGCTACCAAGATAATTATACCAAATCTTCACTAGACATCTCCAAAAACTAGGAGTGCAATCTTGATATATAAAGGTTTCAGAACCAATTATTACCATGTCTAATATTTAATTATAGGGTTCCTTAGTCAATAATTAGTTAATCGCTCAGACACTATCTCAAGACAAACTTTTTCAAGTGCAGTTGCAGCATCTACATGCATTTCTGGTGAAGGATAGTAACTGTTTTCATTCACACTTCTCCCACTCCATTTTTGCTCTATAACTATAGGCTTTCCCGTAAATCTGCTGATCAATCTTTGAGGAATACCCCGATCAGATACGCATTCTACATATTTATCGCTGTAAAGTCTAATCTGTTCCATGGATTTAGCATCAATTAATTGAGGAAATTGGCCGAATAATCCATGAAGCTTATGATATTTTTCTTGATAATCTGGCTTTCTCATAGAAAACCAAAATAAAATTTTTGGAATTTTAATTTTTTCCATGAGTTCTCGGTAACTATTAATCCAATTATTTCTTGTTTCAAACACTGTTTTTTTAATAAAACCTCGATTTTTTGTTTTTAGTAACTCCGAGTAAGCATCATCACATTTTATTTTTTTTCCATCAGATCTTCTAGTGACAAATGCTCCTCTACAATCAGCAAATAAAGAATTATCTTGGGAACGCCCTGACATTACTTGTACAATGACAAATCTAGCATTATTAATATAATCAAGTAGCTTTTTATTTTGCCCAAAAAACGAAGGGCCAGCACCTCCTTGCCCAAGGTTTAATCCAGGCAAACCTATTTTTTCTTCCAATAACATCGGATATGGTTTAGCACAATAGCGACCAAATGTTTGAGCTGCACCAAGACAAACAAAATATCGATTTTTAACCAAGTTTTGAGGTTTGGGTCCTCTCAATTGTAAACTTTTGCCAGTATAAGGATCGATAATTTTCTTGTCTAAACAGTATACTTGATAATCTACTACTTCTGTGTCGGTGTCAGAATATGCCATTCTATTTATTACTCCAAGTAAAGTTCAATTATAGTAAAACTCTAAAATACTCTTCTAATTTTTATAGCGTTGCTTGGACTTATGAGGTACATCTATGTATCCGGCCTATGAACCTGTTTAGTATTGAGTGAGAGCAACCAACCGGTTGTTATATAACTATCCACTATCCACTATCCACTATCCACTATCCACTGCTATATGTTTCTTGGTACTTTTTGATTATTTCCCTGGACAACTCGGTACGCAATTTTACATCTGGCATTTTGAGTCTAAGATTTTCTCTCTCATATTTAATCCCTATTGCTTTAAGCATTTTTTCCACTCCTCCTAATACATCTTGCTCCAATTCTTCATAATATATCTTAAGAGGTTCTATTTCATTTAGTTGAAAAAATTGTCTTAAATATGTTTCTTGCTCTAGCAGATCATCATGTAATTCCTTTACCCTTGCCAAATCCCCTCTTTTAATCTCTACCTGCTTTAATTTTTCCTGATATTTCTTTTGCCTTTCTCGATCATATGCTTTTACATCCCAAATATTGGTTTTTTCAGCTACAAACCGAGATACTGCTTGCCCTACCTTATCTTTCCTAATTAAGTAAATAAATTTCGAGATATTGTCAACTGGATTATAGTCTAACTCCGTAGTTTCCCTATGACCTTTAAGAAAGTGAGATATCAACTTCGTCCCGAACACACCATTGCCAGTTATTTTATAGGTCATAATCCCCTGGAAATACTTGACATAGTCAAAATGACAATTTTGAGCTAAAATCAGACTTGGTTCTCGCAAATGTTCTTCAGGAAATCCCGCTATTTGAGTGGATTTTAGAACATTACACAAAAAAGTAGAACCGGAACGGGGAGTAGATACTACCGCATAGGATAATTTAGGTTGTTTTATCTCGTAGTCAGAGGTTTGGAGAATTTCCCTATCTAACATCAAATTAACCCAAATATCAGTAAATAGCTGCAAAACTGGCAAATCTATTTGTTCTCGCTCTCGATAATTTCTGACATCAGCACAAATAGCCTTTTCATCTCCAACAGATGCAACAATCACTGCAGTGCAGCGTTCTATTGCTGGTACATTTAAATTGTCGCAGCCAAAGGTCCAAGGAAAGTAGCAAAATCCCGGTTTCCCTCTAGGGGCAAAAAATCCTTCCAGATAGGCGATGGTTTCTGCTTCTCCAATAAAGCAAAGTTTCTTTTTCCGTAAGAGAGCTTCCAATAATTTGGTTTCTTCCAGGCGCTCAAATATTCTTGCTACTAAATTTTGATTATGGCTCATTTTTTATTGATTTTTCAAGCTAGAAACTAAAGCAATAATTTCTCGTTCATATTGAGCAAAGATATGCTGCCAGTCGTACTTTTGCTCCACCAAAGAGCGACCATTAAGCCGCAATTTGTTTCTCAACCCAGCGTCGGTACTCAGCTCAATTGCTGCTTCGGCAAACTCTTCCGGTCGATCGCGAATCAAAATATTCTCTCCATCTATAACCTCTAACCCCTCGCAACCGATGCTAGTAGAAATAACTGGCAGACCCATTGCCATAGCTTCGAGAATTTTGATTCTCGTACCGCTGCCTAGACGAAGAGGGACTACTGCCATACTGCAATCTCGCGCCACTTCCCTCATGCTTTCAGGGTTAGCAAGCACTTCAATGTGAGGATCTCGTTGCACCAGTTCTTGAACTTTGGTAGCAGGATTGCGTCCAGCAATGCAGAAAGGAAGCTCGTAACCTTTGGCTCTAATGTGGGGCAAAATTTCCTCAGTAAAATAGACTACAGCATCTATATTAGGATAATATGCCATGGTTCCCATATACAACATTTTTTTTGCTGTGGCATTGTCTACAGGGACGATCGCCCGGGTATCGATACCATTTTTAATCACAATGGTTTTGTTTCCCAGACCATTTGCGCTGTCCTTCCACTTGCTCGGAAGGGGAGAACTGGAACTGCGACCCTGAATTTCTTGCCGATCTTCTTCGCTCACAGTAGTTCTTAGAGTGAACTTGCCCCAAGTCCGATTTTCGTATTCCTCCAGCAGTTTTGACTCCCTAGCTGCATCCAGAAAGGCTTCAACTGCTTTAACATCTGCTGCTATTTCTACCAATTCTGCTTCGTGGTCACTGACCGCAGTGGAAGTGTGGTCACTGACCGCAGTGGAAGTGCGGTCACTGAGCGAAGTCGAAGTGTTCATTTGAGCTAATTGCTTGAGAATATTAGACTCAATATTGTGTTCGTTGAGAATTGTCACTCCATTTCTGAATAGGGAATGATAGGGTGTGGAGAAGATAAAGTCAAAGAGAACCACATCGAAATTGAGCTGTTTCAATTCTGTGAGAACCTTCCCCATGTTCCAAGTATCCCAGAGGTAAATCTGTTTTGGGCTGTTTACCGGACGAGGGGAACGGGGCGCTCCCAATTTGAGAACCATGGCCATGTCGCAATAATTCTGCAACTCCTCTTCTATCTTATAATCCTCGTCCTCAAAGATAAAGGAAACTACAGTGAGATGATGGTGTCGTCCCAAATATTTGATTTGCTCGAACATCCGCATGGCTCCCCCAGTATTAGGAGGATAAGGAGGATAGGGAGTAATCATTAAAATATTTAAAGGGTCGTATTCCCTCTTTTGCACCGGGAAACTAAAATTGCCACAATAATCTACTATTCTTTGCCAGCGCTTTTGCTCGGCCTGAGCTTGAGTGAGATTTTGCTGAAAGCCATCAAAATCTGGTTTGATACTTATGGCTCGTTGGTAAGCAGCTACAGCCTCTTCTAAATCCCACTTACCAGTTAAAGCATCCCCCAAGCCATTATAATACCAGCAGTTGTGAGGTTCTAATTCTACTGCTTTTTGATAACAAGCAATAGCCCGATTTAAATCGTTTTGTTGTTTCAGTACATTTCCCAATTGAAAATAAACTGGGGCTGAGTCCGGGTCAAATTCTAAAGCAATCTTCAAGCAAACAATTGCCTCATCTAATTTACCTGAATCGCCACATTGCTTACCTCGTTCTAGATATAATTTAGCTTGTTCTTCAGGCTTTTGGGATGTTTGCCGCCAAACTCGAGGTAAGGAAATACCCGATCGCTGTTGACTAGGCAATATTTGCTTGAGTAAGAGAACTAATTGCTGTTGCAGTGCTTCTAGATCTCCTTCTTCTTTACCCAAAGCTTTGCCATAGTCTTTGAAAGACTCTTGCAAATGCCTAATTGCGATCTGTTTTCGAGCTTCTGCTAAATAACCATGTATTTCTGGCAGGTTTTCTGGGGATAATTCCAGTGTTCGCTCATAACTCTCAATGGCCTCTTCTAGCCGTCCTAACTCTGCTAAAGTTCGTCCCAAATAATAGTGAATCTGGAAGTTACTGGGGTCCAGAGCAATTGCTTGATTACAGGCGGTAAGAGTTTTTTGTAAGTCTCCTTTCTCAGCCACTTTTGCCACTAGCAAGTGGGGAACTAGCCAGGGATCTTTTTGTTGCTGCAGATTTGCTGTTGCCAAACCTGCAGCTTCTAACAACCATTGCCACTCTTGCTGATGTTGCTCCACCCGCAACAGTTGTTCTAACTTCTGCTGCACCTCCACCATTTCTGGTGCTATTTTCAGTGCCTGGCGGTAAGCAGCGATCGCCCCTTCCAGATCCCTTTGAGTAGTTTTGCTAATGCCCAACTTCTTATATAGTTTGGCGCTTGGCTCTAATGCTAAGGCATGTTCGTAAGCGGTAGTAGCCTCTTCTAGTCGTCCTTCTTGCTGGTAAGTGTCAGCCAACTTTTCGTAGATAACCAATGAGTTGGCTGCTTCTCCTTGTAAGGCTTGTTCATAAGCAACAATAGCTTCCGCTACTTTTCCCAAGTTCTTTAGTGCATCTCCATAGCCGTGGAAAATGGATGACCGTTGCAGATGGGGTTCCTGCTCAATAATAGCTTCATAAGTTGTGGCTGACTCAGCAAAATTACTATTGCGCAGATACATCTGAGCCAATTTTTCCGTTACCTCAGTTGGTTGTTGGTTGTTGGTTGTTGGTTGTTGGTTGTTTGTTGGTTGTTGGTTGGTTGTTGGTTGTTGGTTGTTGTTTGTTGTTGGTGTTTCTAAAAGCTTCTCGGTTTTTTTCTGTTCCTTCATGCCTCTGGGAGCTTTTAATTGGGATTCTAATTTTTGTTGCAGTTCTTGCAACGCTCTTAAAATTGCTTCTAGCCGCTGCTCTAGTAGATTATTTTCTAAAGTAGATTGATGGCCGCTGAGAACTCCTTTGCCTCCTTCTGGATTAAAAAGAGGCACTGCTCTACCTATAATACTATGGCTCCCCTGCAAATAATCTGCCACAAATCCATGAGCGGGGATACAAATATCCACCAATTGAGCTATTTTACCATTGGCAGCATCGAGACGATGATTTTGCCAGAACCACCCTACCAGCAAACTATTGTGGTGTGAATTTTTTAGTTTTGCCAATAACTCTAATTCTTCCACTGCTAAATTTATCGGTAGAATAATTGCCTCAAAATCTCCTAAAGCTAATCCTTCTATCTCTGTAGAGAAAGAGAAGCTGTAATCTTCTACTGATAAGGATAATTCTTCCTGGGTAAGAAACCCAAAGGAAGATTGGGGCGTGCCGCCTTCAGCCCCTAATACTAGGACTCTTTTTTCCTGGGACTGACTCAAAGCAACCAGTTTGCCTAAGATTTCTCTTTGTCGTTCTAGTTCAGGTTCCAGAGTGTAATATTTATTTCTAACTTGAAAATGTTCTCTCAAAGAAGCAGTTTGGGAACCTGTTTTTTGCTTTTCATGTTTACGAAAGAAAGCCATGGGCCAGTTAATTACTGCTAAACTGGCATTATTTTGAGCAAACCTCATCCAAAGGTCGTAGTCCATCACGTACTCTAGAGATTCATCCAATTGTCCTCCAGCTAAGTCCCATGCCTTGCGAGTAAAAATTACTTCTGGTTGGTGGAAAAAATAAGCGTTGTACCACAAATTTCCCAAATCTGCCAGTTTTTCTACGGTAAAATCTTGAGGTTGGGCTTGAGGTTTGACAATAGTTGTAATCTCTTGGTTTTGATGCAGGACGCAGATGCCTGCCATCAAATCCCAGTCGCACTCTAGGTAAGTTAGGGCCGCCATATATAAGGCTCCTGGGGCCAGCATGTCGTCGCTATTCAACCATGTCATTAACTCCCCAGTTGCCCGAGCAAAGCCTTTATTAATACCGTTAGCTTGACCTCTATCTTTTTCTACAATAATTGCTGTAATTTTATCTTCGTATCGTGCTAAAACTTCTCTAGTTTTATCTGTGGAAGCACTATCCACAATAATATACTCTAGATTCGGGTATTCCTGATTTAACACGGAAAGAATAGTTGATTCAATGTAATCCCCTTGGTTGAAAGAAGGGGTGACTACGGTGATTTTTGGCCATTGTTGGTTGTTGGTTGTTGGTTGTTGGTTGTTGGTTGTTGGTTGTTGGTTGTTGGTTGTTGGTTGTTGGTTGTTTGTTATTTGTTGTTGGTTGTTGGTTGTTTCTTCTTTAGGATTATCTATCTGCTCGGTCTCGGTTTTCAGCCTTTCAAAAGCTGCTCCTAGCTCATAAGGTTGTACCGGCCAAGGTAAATAGTCTTTTATGGGCCAGAAGTTCCTATCTTCTACAAATTTGTGGCAGCCTGCCAGTTGTTGGAAGCTAGCCACAGCCCCTTCTAAGTTACCTGCAGCAAGAAGATTCATCCCTGTGAGGAAGGCCGCACTACCCGCAGTTTCCCCCAGGCTTTTTTGCGCACCACCTAAAGCACTGTGTAATTGAGGATTTTCTGGTTGTAATTCTAAACCTTGCTTATAAATAGCGATCGCCTCTTGAAAGCGTCCTTCTGTAGAAAGAACATCCCCCAATTTTTGGCAAATAACCACCGAGTCTTCTGGGTTTAGTTTAATTGCTTGTTTGTAAGCGGCGATCGCCTCTTCTTGATTGCCATTGGCGTTGAGAGCATCTCCATAACCATGGAATACCGATGCTGGTTGTTGTTGAGAAAGAGCAAATGCCTTTTGATAGGTAGCTACTGACTCTGAAAATGAACCCTTTCGCAATTGATACCACGCCAACTTCCCCTGAAGGTAACTGTTATCTGGGTCTAGAGCTGCAGCTTTTTTGTAGTATATTTCTGCTCTATCTAATTCTCCCAGGCGTTCGTAAATATCCCCAAGGCCCATGGAGATTTCCACTTGTTCTGGATCGAGCTGGTTCGCTGCGTAGTATTGTTCCAGCGCAGCATCCAGTTTCCCCATCTCTTTGAGCTGGTTTCCTTTTTGGAGATACGTTTGGATTTGTTTTTTTAAGTCATTACTCATAAATTGCGAACTTCTAATTTTGCTTCTTTAATTAACCATCAATTACATTTAGCACTATTCATCATGCTAGTCTATAAGACAACGTCGTCAGATTGGAGTCAAAAGCAAAACAAATGCCACGGGTGAGCGTTATTATTCCTGCTTACAACTGCCAACGCTACATCCAACAAACAATTGAGAGCGTCCGTCACCAAACTTATACTGATTGGGAAATTATTGTTATTGATGATGGGTCCAGCGATCGCACTCTCAAAAAGCTAGAACCTCACCTTGTAGGTCCAGACAGTTGTGCTACCCTACGCTACTTGTATCAGGAAAATCAAGGAGTAGCGGCAGCTCGCAATCGGGGACTGGCTATGGCTAATGGAGAATTCATCGCTTTTTTAGACCACGACGATCTGTTCCTGCCTCATAAGTTGGCATTACAGGTAGCTTGTTTAGAGGAACAACCGGAGATTGGCATGGTTCATAGTGGTTGGCGGCGAATTAATAGTGCTGGAAAACCCTTGGGAGATGTGGAACCTTGGCATAAAGTACCTTTATTAGATTTACAAGGGTGGCTGCAGTGGAAGCCAGTTTTATTTAGTGCCATGATGTTTCGCCGTCAATGGTTAGAAAAAGCCGGTGGTTTAGATCCTCAATTCCAGCAGGTTTGCGATTTGGATTTGGTGCAGCGTTTAGCCCTCATGGGCTGCGAAACTGCTTGGGTGCGGCAAATTACCACCTGTTATCGAGAACACGATCACAATGATTCTCTCAATACTCCTTTACAAGCGCGAGAATCATGGACTTTGCTGAATCAATTTTTTGCTCGTGACAATGTACCAGAAACTATCCGTTGTTGGGAAAATCCCTATCGCTATCACACTTTAGTTTGGATTGCATGGCGTTTATATTCTACTAACTATCCAGGTTCCATGGCTTATTATCTCGAGCAATCTTGGCAGTACAGTCCCTATTCCCTTTCTCGCACCATTGGGGATTGGATTAATTCTTTTCGGGACTACTCCGCAGAATACGGCCAAAAATTCAATTCTCTTACTTGGAGTAATTCACTGGAATGGCGGTATTTAATGAGTCGCATAGGAAAAGCAGTTGATAGTTGATAGTGGACAGTTGATA
>JH610774.1 GCA_000252485.1 Prochloron didemni P4-Papua_New_Guinea
GAAACTAGTCAGATATTGGTTAAGACAAAGAACAATCTTGAAATAGCAGAGCGCGAAGCGCTATATAAACTATCAACTATCAACTGTCAACTGTCAACTGCTATATCATTCCCTCGCACTGCTAATGGTACTAGGATTGCTGCCACTTAAAACATCCGCTTCCTTGACAAATCCGCTGTAGGCTTCCATACCGTGTTCGGCAATATCCAAACCCTTCAGTTCGTCTTCGTGATCCACGCGAATGCCTATAGTCACCTTTAGCGCCATCCAAACAACGACGCTAAATACTAGGGTGAAGCCACCAATAGCGAGAATACCGATGATTTGATTAACGATGTTCCCGCCGCCAAAGATACCTACAGCCAGAGTTCCCCAAACACCATTGACTAGGTGAACGGAAACAGCACCTACGGGGTCGTCAATTCTCATTTGGTCGAAAAAGGCAACGGAGTAAACAACGATGACACCGGCCAAAGCCCCAATAATAACTGCTTCCCAATTGTCAACAGCATTACAACCTGCGGTAATGCCCACCAAGCCTGCCAGGATCCCATTAATAATCATAGACAGGTCTGGCTTGCCATCTTTAATCCAAGAAGTTGCCGTTGCCGTGCAACCTCCTGCTGCTGCAGCTAAGTTAGTAGTCACCGCAATAGCAGCAACATTCTCAGTGGCAGCTAACTCAGAACCAGGGTTAAAACCAAACCAACCAATCCAGAGAATCAAACAGCCGAGAGTGGCAAGACTCATATTGTGTCCGGGAATAGCATTAATGCGACCGTCTCGATATTTCCCTTCCCTAGGTCCGAGTATTGCTGCCCCTGCTAAAGCGGCCCAACCCCCAACGGAGTGTACCACTGTAGAGCCGGCAAAGTCGCTGAAACCCATTGCTCCAAGCCAGCCGTCTTCAGTCCAAACCCAATGTCCTGTAATAGGGTAGGAAATAGCCACTAACAGGAAGCTGAAGATTAAGAAAGCACCAAAGTGAATGCGCTCCGCTACTGCACCGGAAACGATGGTGGCAGCAGTGGCAGCGAAGGCCACTTGGAAGAGGAAATAAATAGCTTCGTAAGCACCGGTGTCGCTAAAGAAAAAGCTATTCAAGCCAATAAAAGAATTGCCTTCACCGTACATCAAACCATAGCCAATAGCCCAATAGGCTATAGTGGCGATGGCGAAGACAAACAGGTTTTTCGCCAGGATATTGACAGCATTTTTCTGACGGCAGAAGCCAGTTTCCAGCATGCCGAATCCCGCATTCATAAAAATCACCAATACGGAGGCGATTAAGAGAAAAATAGAGTCAAGAACTACTTGAAGTTCCGCTACCTCCAAAACCGCGCTATCCTGGGCCACAGCGGCAGTATTCCAGATGACAACAATTAAGGCTGCTAGAGGAATGCAGGCTACCCAGCCAAAAGGAAATATTCTCAGCAGACTTTGTGGAGATTGGAGAAAAGAAGGAGATTTTCTCCCTCCATTAAGCGGCTTTCTTGTAGTTGCCAATTGGGTTTTGTTTCTATTTGATTGAGAAATCATGATCGACTTTCCTTAATTTGAGGAAGTACATTGGTAGATTCTTGGGAGAATCTTTTAATTTAATCCTTTTACTAGGAACTTAGAGTTGTTTGCATCAGTCTAGTACTACCACAACTCAATTGAATTGAAGGGTAATACTCAATTTTTTCTATGTTTGATTTTTGCCTACTTTTACTCCAGCCAAGTTGAACCATATTGGTATTGCCTTGCACTGACCAGTAGAACTTACACGGGGGAGGCGATTTCGTCAAGATTTTCTTTATTTTTTCTGTTTACTACCTCGATTTAAATTTCCAAATCGTCGATTGTTTCTTCTTGATTTTCTGTATAAAAAATTACATTATTTTTTCTTGTTCTCAATTTTGATAACTTAATTGGTAATTTTCGTATATTTTTTATATTTTTGTAAATCAAAAATGAGTAATAAATTATACCAAATCCTCTTGAATACTCCCCTGTTGGCAAAAGGACGAAATTGCTACCTCAAGAGGATTTGAGCAATTTCGCACAAGGGGGCAGTTCGACTCCGCGGTCCCTGCCCTTCGGCGACCCTCTGGGGCCGCGTAGTCGAAGGGCACTGCAAGCAGTAGCTCGGATTTGGGATTAAATCACGATCGCAGTAAAAAAAGTTTTATCTGGACATTGCCACCATAGTTATCGATTAAAATAATAAAAACTATAACAATCAACAATTTAGTTGTTAACCAACACCTTGCTGCACCTTGCTAAAATTTGAATAAAAAAGCTCTTATCAAACAAACATAAATATATAAATAGAAATCATCTAGTCTTAATTAAATATAATTTCTCTAATAGCGGGCATGCCGCCCGCCTTGAAATGTAATATCTTAACTAATCAAAACCTGCTGCACTGTTGCAGATTGGTCTTGACCCGCAGCAACAACAAGCATAGAATCTGTCGATCGCACTACCATTTCCCCTTTAGTCAGTGCTGACCGCCATTGACAGCCAACTTTCCAGGCGCGATATTTAGTTAAATTCCAGCGGGGATTGGGTGGGAAGCCTGCAAACCCCGATCGCAGTGCTGGATGGTTATCTTGAGGTATAGTAGTGCGAGCGGATACTTGCTCTGTCAAATCAACTAAAATTGGGTTGCGGTGTTTGGTTGCTAATGACACAGACCTCACCCCCGAAGAGAGTAGAATTCTTTTTTATCTTTTTTAAATTATATTACATTTTTGGTTTTATCGGACCAAACTTTGCTTGGCAGTCCCCAAATATAGATAAAGCCTTCCGCTGCTTTATGATCGAATTGGTCATCTACACCGTAGGTTGCCAGAGCGTCTGTATAGAGAGAATTATCCGAGCGTCTGCCTACAATCATCCCATTGCCTTTAAATAACTTAATGCGCACCGTCCCGGAGACTCGCTCTTGGGTTTGGGCAATAAAGGCATCCAAAGCGGATTTTAAAGGACTGTACCACAAACCGCGATAAACCAAATTGCTGTAGGTATCTTCTATTCCCCGCTTGTATTGAGTCACATCAGCAATAAGAGTTAGACTTTCCAAATCTCGATGGGCTTGAATTAGTAATAATAAAGCTGGGGTTTCGTATATTTCTCGGGATTTAATTCCTACTACCCGGTTTTCCAACATGTCAATGCGGCCAAAACCATGTTTCCCCGCTACCTCATTGAGACGGGCAATCAAACTGACTGGGTCAAGTGCTTCTTCATTGAGAGTAACGGGAATCCCCTTGTCAAAGCCAATTTCTAGATATTCTGGTTCGTCCGGCGTGGCGGCGATCGCCCTAGTCATAGCATATACTTCCTCCGGCGGTTCCGCCATTGGGTCTTCCAGCGGTCCCGCTTCAATGCTTCGTCCCAGCAAATTGCGATCAATGCTGTAAGGGGAGGATTTTTTCACTGGCGCTGCAATACCGAACTTTTCTCCGTAGGCGATCGCCTCTTCTCTACTCATTCCCCATTCTCGCGCTGGAGCGAGAACCTTGAGGTTAGGATTGAGGGCCATAATACCCAAGTCGAAACGCACTTGGTCGTTGCCTTTTCCCGTACAACCGTGAGCCACAGCATCCGCATTATATTTTGCGGCTGCCTCCACCAACATCTTGGCAATTAAAGGACGAGCTAGGGCAGTAGAAAGAGGATAGCGATTTTCATAAAGAGCATTAGCTTGAATAGCGGGAAAAGCATAGTCTTTCACAAAACTTTCCTTGCCATCTTCTACTAAAGAGATAGAAGCTCCAGCTTTGAGGGCTTTTGCTTGGATGGGACCCAATTCTTCCCCCTGACCTAAGTCTGCCGCCAAGGTAATGACCTCCTCCACACCCCATTCTTGTTTAAGATAGGGAATGCAAACGGAAGTATCTACGCCACCGGAATATGCCAGCACCACTTTTTTCGCTCTACCCATTTTTTTCCTTTCAATTGATACAGTTGAGATTAGAATAGCAAAAAAACAATAACAATGAACAATAAACAATGAACAATGAACAATGAACAATGAACAATGAACAATGAACAATAAACAATAAACAATAAACAATAAACAACCAACACTTCGGCTACCCTTCGACTTCGCGGCCAGTGAGCGGAGTCGAACTGCAGGGCGAGCGCTCAGGGACCGCGTAGTCGAAGTGCAGGCAACAAACAACCAACAACAAATAACTATGACTAAGGAAATTACCGTTAAGCAACTCATAGCCCAATCCATTACCGAAGAGAAATTTCGTCCTTACGGTCAATCGATTTTACCAGAAGAAGATGGTAAATTTTTTGATGCTCGGGATGCTCAACTCAACTTGGAAAATGGTACTCCGTGGTGCAGGCTTCCAGCCTGCAAATATATTTCACAGGCTTCCAGCCTGTGTCCACTCGTTTTTATATTATGCGGTTGCACCATAGAGGAAGAAAATTTGATAGGATTACTCGTCACGAACGTTGTACTCAATGTTTGGGTTCTTTAGGGGGAAAAGATTGGTTAATTACTGTTGCACCTCCCAGGGAAACTTCTCAACCGAGATTAGAAGATCTGGTAGCTTTTCGTATTCCAGGCAGTTGTTTTATTAAGTTAGAATTAGGAACTTGGCATGCCGGGCCTTATTTTGACCATGAAGTAGTAGATTTTTATAATTTAGAATTAAGTGATACGAATATTGTAGACCATTTTAGCTATAATTTTCTCAATAAAGAGAATTTACAATTTGAGATAGTTGGATAAGGAAAATAAAATATAGCAGTCCACTATCCACTATTATAATGCAATATCAATTTGACTGAGTAAATTATCCAAGGTGGAGGAATTATCCAATACTAGGTCTGCAGCAGCTATCTTAGTTTCTAGGGGCAATTGACTCTCAATGCGGGCTTGAGCTTGTTCTAATGTGAGATTATCCCGCTCTATTAAACGTTCTAATTGCTGCTGGTGACTGCAACTAACAACCCAAATTTCTGTGACTAAATTTGTCATTTGGGCTTCAAATAATAAAGGAATGACTAAAACTACAGTATCAGCTATTTGATGTTGGAGTTCCCAGAGAAAGCGATCGCCCACGTAAGGATGAATCTTTGTTTCTAGCCAACTTTTCTCTTCTGGGTTCTGAAAGATAATAAGAGCTAAACTCTTGCGATCGAGGTTGCCATCGGGCAATTGAATATTGCTACCGTATCGATTAACAATTTGCTGCCAAATAGTAGAACCAGATTTAACAGCTTCTCTCGCATAAATATCCGCATCTAAGATAGGTAGTTGATATTGCGCTGCTAGGTAACGGGAAACAGTACTTTTCCCCGTAGCAATGCCTCCAGTTAAACCGATTAAGCGCTTAGACATTAAACAACCAACAACAAATAACAAACAACCAATAACCAACAACCAACAACCAACAACCAACAACCAACAACCAACAACCAACAACCAACAACCAACAACCAACAACCAATTACTAAGAAATTTTCTTGAGAAACTGAGAGCGAATGCGACTGGGATTTACTTGAGTAACCGCTTTTTCTAAAGGGATTTTCCTCACTTTGCTAGTGCGGGAATTGACTTGATAAACAAGGCGATTATTCATATCCACCCCTGTCAACCAACCGCTATGGGGATGATAAACTCCAGTCTCAATGTCCAGCCAACCTGGACCAGTGGCCAGCTTGCCCGATCTAATTCCTGGTAAAGTAAATGTGATAGTATGACCTGTAATGATTAATTTATCAACAAAATAAGGTTCATTGATACTATGGAATTCATCTCTAATCCAACAAAAGTCTTCCACTGTTTGCTTTTCAATTGGTAACTGGGGATTGACACCAGCATGAACTAACCAAATATCCTCTAAATCTAAGTATAGTGGTAGATTTTTCATCCAATGGATATGTTCTGCGGGAATTTGACCGTTATAGCTGGCAACCGTCGCCATCCCACCACTATAGAGCCAAGATTTATAGATTCCATTATCCATATCCCCATTACTCAAGGCAGCCAGTAGCATTTGCTCGTGGTTTCCCAGAAGGCAATTATATTTATTATTAATGACCAATTCTACTACCTGAGCGCTCTGAGGACCCCGATCGATTAGGTCGCCGAGAAAATAAATTTGGTCGTTGCTTTTGGGGGCGATCGCCTCTAACAAGCGCATTAGCTCATTATAATGTCCGTGAACATCCCCGATAAAAATTTTGCGGTGGGTCATGTTTGCTTTTTTGAATTTCAGTCAAGGGTATCTCTTGCTGTATGATAGGATTGAATGCTCTCAACTTAATTATACTGAATTTCTCTTCAATGTAGCGTGTCAATATCCACCACTGCCACAATTAATATCCTCAAATATCCTACTAGCAATTCTTGGATTGAACAAGCGATCGCCAATTTGAACATCCTCATGCTAGATCATTCTCACTGCGAGCGCAAAGCAGCAGGAGTTGCCTTGAATTTAATCTTCCGGTATCCATCTTCCACTAAGTTAGTGCGCCAGTTAACGGCGATCGCCTCAGAAGAATTGGAACATTTCGAGCAAGTCAACCAATGGCTGGAACGTCTGAACATTCCCCTCGCTGCCTTAAAACCAGCTCCCTATGGGGCAGGATTAAAGGCTCAGATTCGTCGTCAAGAACCAGAAAGATTGCTGGATTCTCTTTTAGTTGCTGCTCTAATTGAAGCTCGATCTCACGAAAGGTTGGGATTACTCGCTACCCATTGTCCTGACCCAGCATTAGCTAAATTCTATCACAGTTTGACTGCATCGGAGGCACGTCACTATGGCATTTATTGGGTTTTAGCCGATAGTTACTTTGACCGCCATGTAATTGTCCAACGTTTGGAAGAACTGGCAATTGTAGAAAGCGACTTGCTAGCAAATTTGCACCCAGAACCGAGAATTCATAGTTAATGTGGGCAATCTTCACTCTACAGTGATACTACGATTAAACCAACTATTTATAGCAAATATTTTCATAATTCATATTAGTTGTTAGTTGTTAGTTGTTAGTTGTTAGTGATTTAAAAACAATTCCTATTCACAAGAGATATGCTGGAATGGTGGGCAATGCCCACTACGCATTTAGGTATTGTCATTAATAAAGCCTGAAACCTAGTCATAGCCTCTGAATGAATTTTGAATTTTGAATTTTGAATTTTGAATTGCGCGTAGCGCTATACAATGACATGGGCCCTGGGCTTTGATAAGGGGGATTTAGGGGAATATTCAAACCCTCGCCAAATTTAACTGGTTCTCTGGCAACCGACTGTACTGATACATTTATGCGGTGCAAAGCGACACAAAATCGCCTTTCACGACAATGGCATCACTTGAAAAAGTGACGGAGGTATCCCTCAAAGCTGATCGCAAAATGCCTAAAGCACCGTTAAAATCACGATTGATTTCATGTCCACATTTTGGACATTTAAACACTTTATTTCCACCCAGTTTTGTGTGAATATGACCACATTTAGTACAAGTCTTGCTGGTAAATTCTTCCGTCACATCAATTACCTGACAGCCACTTAACTCAGCTTTATTTTTTAAGACTTGCTTAAACCTATAATGAGACCAAGTCAACATTTGTCTTGCCGTTTTACTTCTTATTTTCCTCTTTTTCTTTTTTGTCATCTGGCTTGTTTCAAAAGTAGGCAATAAGATGTATGAATGATTTTTACTCAACCAAGAAGCCGCCTGACGATGGCATTCATCAATTAAATTTCTGATTCTTCTTCGACTTCTTGCTGCCGCCTTCCTCATCTTTTGTCGTTGTCTTTTAGATTTAGATTTGCCAATTTTACTCATTAGCAAATCCAAATGTTGACACAATCTGGTTATTTTCCCTATATCTCCAGCTCCAATTTCTACAAATGCTCTACCATCAAATCCTGTTAAAAAAGTTCTTACTCCTGGATCTATTGCTATTATTCCATCCACATTGTTGATATTTGGTTTTGCCTCCTCTAAAAAAACCGCAAACCAATCTCCACATTTCGTTTTTATTATTTGTGTTGCGTAAGCACTACTAGTGGGGATGGCTTCACTACTTTGAAACTCTTTTCCCTTGGTTAATCTTGAGTACCATTTTCCTTTTGTATAGTTGCTATTATTGAATTTGATTGTTTGTCTGGGAGCCTTGCAACTTCTAAATTTACAATTTTGACTTTTAGAGTAGGCTTGGTGTGCATCGAAAATAGCATTCTGTCTTATATGGCAAGGAGTTTCTTTTACCCATTCTGGTAACTCTGATTGCATGACAATGTCCCGTAGTTTTCGCTTGCCAATTGACCCGTTTTCTTTTTGATAAGCAACGGCTTGATTAAAACAATATCTACAGGCTGCTAGCCATTTATTCCAATCCTTTTTTAACTCTGAGCTGGGATAAATCTTTATCTTCTTCGACCTCAGTTTTGTATTTTCTGAGTCCATATAATCTACTACTGAAGCAGTGGAGTATGGCGAGGATGTCTTCAACGATTTCTGCGAATTGAGATAAGTTTTTCTCGTTGAGAACCAGGATTCTGCAGTCAAATCGCTCACAGAACCATTGATATTCGTGGAAACCAAATCTTGCCAATTTATCTTTGTGTGCGACAAGAATTCTTGCGATATCTCCTTGCATGACTCTTTCCAATAAGGCTGTAAGTTTTTTCTTTTGAAGTTTCCTCCCCCGACCATTTCGCTGATGATTTCTGCTGTGGGGTATAAGTTGCTGATGGCAGCAATTTGTCTATTAAGGTCAGGCCGTTGGTTCCTGGAACTAACCCTAGCGTAAATGACTGTGAGGAGTTCTTTTTCACTCCCAGCGGTATAGGATTCAACGAAAAACCTTCGCTGTTTAGATGGGGTTTTGATGGCTTGGCTCCTTCCCTCTTTTTCCCATCGCACCAGGGTTCTGACATGAACCCTGGTGCGATGGCCGCGAATTTTGGCTTGACATGTTTTGCTATTCTACTGCCCTCAAACTATTTTTAACCTATTATGGCTCAATATATCGCTTTATGCCTTTTATATCAAATTTAGTTTAACTCTCCTACAAGTGTACGAAACTGTTCCCCATCAATAGTTTCCTGCTCGATCAGCACGTCCACCAACATATCCACTACCGAGCGATTCTCCCGCACGATTTTCTTCGCTTGTTCGTAACATTGCAAAACAATCCCCCGCACTTGAGCGTCGATTCGAGCAGCTATTTCCTCAGAATATTCCGCGCGATTCATCCAATTATTGGACAAAAATACTTGATTGTTGCCATTTTCTAAAGCTACAGGACCCAAGTCAGACATGCCAAAGCGAGTAACCATATTCCTGGCTCGCTCCGTTAACACTTCCAAATCCCCACCAGCGCCAGTGGTAACTTCATCATGGCCAAAAACCACCTCTTCTGCAGCTCTACCTCCAAGAACGGAAGTAATTAGAGCCATAATTTGGGCCTTGGTAGTCAAACCTAGTTCTTCATCGGGAGTATACCAAGTCAAGCCCAAAGCTTGTCCTCGGGGAATGAGAGTAACTTTCTCTACCGGGTCGTGATTGGGCGTTAAAGTGCCAACAATGGCGTGACCCACTTCATGATAAGCAATCAGCCGCTTTTTCTTACTATCTACTAAAGGAGAACCTTCCATTCCCGCAATCACCCGGTCGATCGCGTCATTAACTTCTTCCGTAGTGACTTCTTTCTTATGCCTCCTAGCGGCAAAAATAGCTGCTTCATTCAGCACGTTGGCCAGGTCCGCACCGCTGAAACCGGGAGTGCGACGAGCAATCTTTTCTAAAGATACTTCCTCGGCAATTTTCTTAGTGCGAGCGTGAACTTCTAAAATCTGCAATCGGGCTTGATAGTCCGGGTAGTCCACCATGACTTGGCGGTCAAATCTTCCCGGACGCAACAAAGCTAGATCCAAAACATCAGGACGGTTAGTCGCAGCAATAATAATAATGCCTGTATTATTTTCAAACCCGTCCATTTCCGTTAACAGTTGGTTGAGAGTTTGTTCTCGTTCGTCATTTCCCCCACCGATACCTGCACCTCGCTGTCTTCCTACAGCATCAATTTCATCCATGAATACCAGACAGGGAGCGTTTTCCTTCGCTCTGCGGAATAAATCTCTGACCCGAGACGCTCCCACACCCACAAACATTTCGACAAATTCTGAGCCGGAAGAGTTGAAGAAAGGAACTCCCGCTTCCCCAGAAATTGCCTTGGCTAAGAGGGTTTTTCCCGTTCCTGGAGGACCCACCAATAGCACCCCTTTAGGAATTTTCGCCCCAATGGCGGTAAATTTCTCTGGTTCCTTAAGAAAGGTGACTACTTCTTGCAATTCTTCCTTTGCTTCTTCAATACCCGCTACGTCCTCAAAAGTCACTCCTGTCTCTGTTTCCATTTGAAAGCGAGCCTTAGATTTCCCGAAGTTGAAAGCTTGACCGGAAGCAGCCGCAGAACGGCGAATTATCATTCCCAATCCTAAGACTAACAATAAGATTAAGATTAAATGAATGGCTATGCTGATGGCCCGAGAGTGGTCAGGAGATTCTTGAATATCTAATACAACTTCGTTATCACGAATTAGATCGATTAATTCGTGATTCTCCTGTAATAATCTAACTTCGATGGGGGTTTCTTGGTTTTTAAGGGTGATTTTGGCCTTATTAGTTCGTGGGTCTATTTCTACTTCATTTACTTCTTTTGCTTTGATTTTTTCCATCAACTCCCCATAGGAGACATCTTCTTGCTCTTGGGCGTTAATTGCAGCAGGAGTTGCTAACAGGAGAGTTTGCACTATCAGCCAACTAGCAGCAATTTTTCCCAGTTGCTGCGAAAGTTTTCTTTTATTCTGTTTGTGGTTGTGCTGGTATTTTTTTCTGATCATATCTGTTTATAGTCAACTATTTTTTATCTTGCAAACTACTACCAATAGCTTGAATAATTCCCCGAGCAATTAAACCCAAACCCTTGCCAATAACTTGAGTGAGAAAATAAACCAAACCGCCCCCTACAAAGGCAATGACTGACTTCATGCGAGGAGAGAGAGCATCTCTGGTTTCCAAAGCAATAGTTACAGCCCAGGGAATGCCTGTAAGTTTGGCCAATTCTTCTTTCCGGGGAGCGTAGAGAAAGGTAGTTGTAATCTTATGTTCATCTAATCTAAATAAACGATACTTACTCTCAAAAATTGCTTTCGGTTCTTCGTAATACGTATCTTGACCGTAGCGCCAAGATACGTGATTGCGAAAACGAGCTATTGCTCGGGACGAGCGGAAATTTTGGTGGAATAAATTATATTTTATCTCTTCCACTTCCCCAAAGTGATTCAAAATTACTTGCATCACCCCGTTGGCTAGATTAATGAGTAGATTATCCATCAACAAAGTTGCTCTAGCCAGAGCTTCTGGTGTTTTGCTATCGTAAGAAACATTCTCAATTATCAATGGTCTATCAAATAGTAAATAAGCGAATAATTCTAAAACCAAAGGTATTTTAGCGAGAATTGCCTGGTTGACAATAGGAGCATCTTGCAAGATTATCTCTATGGTAGGAAGATTATTTTCTGTATTGCCTATATTTCTTTGATTTTCTTCGTTCCCTAAAGAAAAGGAATTCTTGCTCAAAAATTGAATCGTGCCATTTTGCCACAAATTGTTTAAAATAACCGGTATTCTCTCTTCTAATTGCTCCGGAGGAACTTGAAGATAGCGCAATTCAGCTAAACTATCTCCCACTAAATTAACCAGCAAATAAAGCAATTCTCGTTTCTTTACTGGTTGGAGAATATCCATTTCCAGAGCAATACCACTGTGATTCACCAACCCAAGACGAATGTTTTTCAAACTGCGAGCTAAAGGTTCCCGAGGATCCAGTTGTTCCCAAGAGGAAGATAGAGAAGAAGCAGGAACCAATAATTGGATTTCCTCTTGCTTGCCTTTCTCTGGCTTCTCCATAAAGATAATCTCGTTTGCAGGCAAAAGTTGCTTCACTAGCCAACGAGCGGCGAGAAGTTCTCGCTGGCGACCCCGCCAAAACAACTTATCCAACCCGGAAAGTTGCTTATTCGTTAATTTTTTCTTCACCTGCACCAAACTAGCTTCAATTTGCCCGATTCCCGATTGACGCAAACTCCGCAACCCCGGTTTAGTTTGAGGTGGGGAAAATTGCCAGTAAGTTTGGCCCAAGGCCACCTGACGCATGGCGGCGACTAATTCTGACTTCACTGTTCCTTTGGGACAATAACCCTCAAATCCAGCCATTTTGGCAGCCAGCAGTTGTTGAGTTTGACTTTTAGCTCCCAGCAATAACATGGGCAAATTGGCATATTCGTCTTTAAATTCCAGGGAACCGGACAAACTTAGCTCTAATACTGCCAAGTCTGGCATGGCGCGAGTTATTTCTTCCCTAGCTTTTCTCAGACTGTTGGCTTGAGCCAGAATCTCGAAATCCTTTTCCCCATCGACAATAGTGCAGAAACCGAGGCGAAAGATAGGGTCATCATCTATAATAAGCAATTTGATTGGGGAATAGCTCACAATGTTTATTTGAGAGTTTAAGATTGCTTATTGATTTTATCGAAATTAGCAGCAGGGAGTGTTATAGCCATAAAAATCAATGCGATAGTTGGTAATGCGCACTCCTGTTTCTGCTTCGATTCTAGCCAGTAAATCTGAGGGCAATTCTACATCTACATCTAAAATTTGCTGAGTATCCAAACAATTAACATGGCTGTGAGTATCGTTTCTATGACCGTAGAGCCTACCATCCTGGCGGTCAAGACATTCGATAATTTGACCTTGACATAGGGCTTCCAGGTTTTGGTAAACTGAAGTATAGCCGATACTTTTGCCTCTTTGATTGAGACGATGGTAGATTTCCTTTGCTGATAGATGTTCTTGTTCTTGCCACAGTAGTTCCAGAATGTAGCGTCGCTGACGGCTAACTCGCATTCCCAAGGCTAGACATTGGGCGATCGCCTCTTCCAAGGAACTGATTCGATTTCTTGCTGCCCCTCTATTGGTCATAAATTTGAGGCTCGAAAGATAAATAAAAAAAAACTTATTACCAGTTTAGTCTATAATCATCCATATAATCTACTAGGGAATATCTTAATTCTTTGCATGACTTGGACCATTAGGGTCACTACTGACCAAATTGAGAATCTGGACTTATCAGTCACAGAGCAAGTAATTGAAGGGTTGTTAGAGAAAGGGGAAATTGCCTCCTCAGAAAAACAGATTCAATTTCAAATTGACTATGAAAGAGACCCGCTAGATCCGCGAGAACTATCAGAAATTCCTGAAGTACGGCTCTGGTTTGTTCGTTTAGATGTTCGCTACCCTTGGTTACCCTTTCTGCTAGATTGGCAAACGGGAGAATTAGCTCGTTACGTTGCTATGTTAGTTCCCCACCAGTTCGATCGCAATGAGGGTATTCAGTACAATCCAGAAGCCTTGGAAATTTTCGTGATGCAGAAAGTCTTCCTTCTCAGTTATTGGTTAGAAGAACAAGATATTGTTTCTAAATATCGTCTCCAGTCTTTAACTCAAATGTTTGGTTACGAACTAGATAATAGTTTCTTCGATTTATTAGTTAAATAGTTGTTTTTTTCATGTTTTAACCACAGATGAACACAGATAAACGCAGATGGATACGGATATTTTTTGACTTGGTAGTTAATTGTTGTTGTTATTATAATAGATTATCTAATTCTTTGTTTACCCTAGTCAAAACCATTGACCAATCTCCTGGTTGACTCTGACGAAATAATCTCATTGTGGGATACCAAGGACTATCTTCTCGCTCTAATAACCAACGCCACTCTGCCACAGCAGGTAATAAAACCCAAACTGGTTTGCCGATTGCTCCTACTAAATGAGCCACAGAAGTATCTACAGATATAACTAAGTCTAATTGAGAAATAATGGCTGCTGTGGCTTGAAAATCTACTAAGTTTTCTCGTAAGTCAACTACTGGCAATGTTTCTAATAAATCTAAATCGGCAGCAGTTGGTTCTTTCTGGAGACTGTACCAATTAATATCTTCCTTTTTCAGAATCCTGGCAAATAGTTCTAAAGGACAAGAACGTTTTTTGCTGGTAGGATTAGTTAAACGAGAACTCCAAACTAAACCAACATTCAATTGCTTATTTTCTAATAATTCTGGTAGATTGGTAACGGGTGGAAATAAATAAGGAATTGTGGCTGGAATAGTATCCAAAGTAGTGCCGCACAAATGAGGTAAACTCATCAACCAAACCTGACAATCCGCTTCAGTAACAACAGTTCCAGAAACAACAACTTTTTCTACTTCCGGGACAGTTTCCAAGAGAGATACAAGAGCTGAAGGAGATTCTAAAATAACCTTAGCTCCTTTTTCTGCTACTAGGGGAACGTAGCGACTAAATTGCAGCATATCCCCAAATCCCTGTTCCGATCTAATCAGAATAGTTTTGTTCTTTAAAGATGATTTCCCATCCCAAATTGGTAAATTTCCAATATTTCTAGGAAATTCTTTGTGTTCAAAACGCCATTCGTATTCTTGAAAGCCTAATGTAAATCCTCCCTTTTGTAATAAACTCATTCCCAAGCCATTATGAGCGTCGGAATTAGGATTAATATCGATCGCTTTTTGGTAAGAAGAGATTGCTTCCTCAACCCTCCCCAGTTCTTGCAGAGCATTGCCCATATTATTATAAGCTACTTCATAATTATCATCGAGAGTAACAGCTTGTTTGCAAGCAACAATAGCCTGTTCACAATTACCAAGTTCTTGTAGAGCATTGCCTAAATTATTATAAGCTATTGCCAAATTAGGAGCTAAACTGATAGCCTTTTTGTGACAGGCTATAGCTTCCTCTATTTTCCCTTGTTTTTGCAGTGAATTTCCCAGATTAGTACAAGTAGCGGCACAATCGGGATTGAGACTTAAAGCTTTTTGATAAGCTTGAATTGCTTCATCTATTTGGTCTTGTTCTTGAAGCGCATCGCCTAAATTGTGATAGGCAAAATAATCTGGTTTGAGACTAATAGCTTTTTGATAAGCTTTAATTGCTTCATCTATTTTACCTTGTTCTTGCAGTGCTTTGCCAAAATTACTATAAGCAGGTGCAAAATTAGGCTTGAAAGCAATAAATTTTTCATAAGCACCAATCGCTCTATCTATTTCTCCCAGCTTGTGATAGAGTAATCCCAAATTATAATAAATGTCTGGAAAAGAATCAGGAGCTAAACTGAGAGCTTTTTCGTAAGTATTTATTGCCTCTTCTAACTGCTCGTCTTGCAGTAAAGCACTACCTAAGTAATAATAAACTTGTGCTTCTTCAGGACGAAAAGTTAATATTTCTTGATAATCAGCAATCGCTGCTGCGAATTTTCCTTGCTGTTGCTGGGCAAAAGCTAACTGCAACATTTTGCGCCATTCTAATTTTTTCATGTTTTAACCACAGATGAACACAGATAAACGCAGATGGATAGGGATATTTTTTGGAGTTAGTAGTTAATTATTGTTGTTATTCTAATAAATTAGATAAAGCATTTTCTACTTGTTTCAAAACCATTGACCAATCTCCTGGCTCAGTCTGACGAAATAATCTCATTGTGGGATACCAAGGACTATCTTCCCGATCTAACAACCAACGCCACTCTGGAACAGCAGGTAACAAGACCCAAACTGGTTTCCCCATCCCTCCCGCTAAATGAGCCACAGAAGTATCCACAGAAATAACTAAATCTAACTGAGCAATAATCCCTGCTGTATCCCCAAAGTCTTGTAATTGTTCCTTTAAATCAACTATAGGCAATGTTGTCAATAAATCCAAATCCGCAGCAGTTGGTTCTTTTTGTAAGCTATAGCAATCAATATCTTTCCCCGCTAAAATACTTGCAAATAGTTCTAAAGGACAAGAGCGTTTTCTACTGGTGGGATTGATGAGTTTAGAACTCCAAACTATGCCGATTTTAAAGCGATTCTCATTTAATAATGAGGCCCTACTTGTTTCTGGAGCGGACAAATAAGGAACGGTAGGGGGAATAGTTTCTACAGTAGTCTGGAAAAAATAGGGCAAACTCATTAACCAAACCAGAAAATCTACTTCGTTCACCTCAGTCCTAGAAACAACCTTATCTATTCCTGGTAAAGTCTTCATCACAGAAACAAGACTTTCTGGAGACTCGAGAATCACTTTGGCTCCTCGAGTTGCCAGTAGAGGAACGTAGCGGCTAAACTGGAGTAAATCTCCCAATCCTTGTTCGGCTTTAATGAGAATAGTTTTGTCAGTTAAAGATGTTTTCCCGTCCCAAAAAGGGGTAGTAATTGATTTTAATTGATATTGCTTTTTCTGCAAACGCCATTGGTATTCTTCCCAACCTAAGCTAAAATTACCTTGTTGTAATAAAGCCGAGCCATAGTGAAGATGAATAGAAGTTTGATGAGGATTCAAAGTTAAACCTTTTTGATAGCAAGCCATGGCCTCTTCCAGTTTTCCTTGTTCTTGCAGAGCATGACCTATATTATTATAAGCTGACACCAAACCGGGATTGAGAGTAAGAGCTTGACGGTGAGCGGTAGTTGCCTCTTCCCACTTTTCTTGCTTTTGCAAAGCTACTCCTAAGTTATCGAAAGCTTCCCCATAATTAGGATTGAGATTTATTGCTTTTCTGTAAGCAGTAATTGCTGCCTCAATTTTGCCTTGTGCGTGCAACCCATTGCCTAAATTATTATAAGCTGGAGCGTAATTGGGATTGACATTTATTGCTTGTTGGTGAGCGGCAATTGCCTCCTCAATTTTACCTTTTACTAGCAGAGCATTACCGAGATTATCAAAAGCTTGATAATAACTAGAATTGAGTTTTATAGCTTGTTCATAAGCTGTAATTGCAGCTTCCACTTTCCCTTGTTGTTGTAGCGCCCGACCCAAACTATTATAAACTAAGGCATTGTCTGGATACAGAGAAATAAACTTTTCGTAAGCTCTAATAGCTTCTGTCAGTTTCCCTTGTTGTTTATAAAGAACTCCTAGGTTATAATAAACTTGAGGAAAATAATTGGGAGCCAAAGCCAAACCTTGTTGGTAAGCCTGAATGGCATCTGTTATTTTACCTTGTTGTTGCCAAGCGCCCCCTAAATAATAGTGAATTTCTGGGTGTTGGGGATAGAGAGAGAGGATATTTTCATAACTGGCGCACGCCTCATGCAGTTTCCCTTCTTTTTGTAGAAACTGAGCAGAATTTAGTAGTTCTTGAAACTGACTATTTAATTGTTGTTTACCATTGTTGCTAGAAACTAAATCTTGCTGGCGCTGCAACTTGTTCTTATTTTTCTTGTTTTTCTTACTCATACAGCAAAGCAATAGACATAACGTTTTGTCTTTGTTAACAATGAACAACTATGAACTCGTAATTATTGGTTATTGATTCTTTATTGTTCATTCTTTATTGAAAAATTGTTATATAGCAATAGCCAGGACGATTGTCACACAAGAAGGCAACCGCCAGGTTGCACTATCAACTATCAACTATCAACTATCAACTGCTATAAATCGGGAAAAACCTCCCTTACTGCCGGATGAACCAGTTGATGGTTACGGACGTTCAAACCCTTGGCCAATGCCGAATCCTCTTCTAGCGCTTCCAAACCATGATGGGCTAATTTCAGCACGTAAGGCAGAATGCTTTGATTCAGCGCTTGGGTAGCGGTCCAGGGAACAGCTCCTGGCAAATTAGGTATTCCCGCGTGAACTACTCCCTCGTCTACATAGGTAGGAGCGCTGTGAGAAGTAGGTCGCATGGTTTCGATGCAGCCCCCCTGATCTACCGCCACGTCCACTATAACCGAGCCGGGAACCATTTGCGCTACAAAACTGCGAGGAACCAGAAGCGGAGGACGTTTTCCCGGTAGGAGCACCGCACCAATTAACAAATCGGCCTCCCTCACTGCAGTTTCAATTTGAGCCGTACAACTGTAGAGCAGTTCCACGCTGGAACCGAGCAAAGTTTTCAACTCCCCCAACCGTTCCACATTAATATCTAAAACTTGCACCCTCGCCCCCATCCCCAGAGCAATTTGAGCCGCTTCCGTCCCTACCACGCCGCCACCCAAAATAGCCACCCGACCCGATCGCACTCCCGGTATCCCTCCCAAAAGAACTCCCCGTCCTCCTTCCTGCTTCTCCAAATAGCGAGCCCCAAACTGTACCGACAAGCGACCGGCAATAATGCTCATAGGCATCAGCAAAGGAAACTTGCCATCTACCTCCACCGATTCGTAGGCGATCGCCGTCACCCCGCTATTCAGTAGCTCTTCTGTTAAAGAGCGATTTGCTGCTAAATGCAAATAAGTAAATAATATTTGTTCTTTAGTCAAATATTCATATTCAGCCCCCATTGGTTCCTTTACTTTAACTACCAATTGTCTCTGCCAAGCTGCCGCTGAATTTTGAACAATCTTAGCACCAGCCAGTTCGTAATCGCGATCAGTAAACCCAGCACCAACACCAGCATTACTCTCTACAAAAATAGAATGATTCTGTTGTGAGAGTGCTTTCACACTATCTGGACTCAAGCCAACCCTAAATTCTCGATCTTTAATCTCTTTGACTACCCCTATTTCCATGTTTTTTCCTAGTAAATTCAATACTTATATAATATATTATTAGCAAAAATATAACAAGAACTAACAGATTTTTGTGTAAATGGGGCTTCGCAACCAAAAGATTAAAATTATTATTCCTTTACCAAACTAGGTTAAAACTGAGTTAGAATCTAAAATCAGCTACCCCGTAGGTCGAGTCGATGGAGGAATAGGAAAATATTCATTATCAGAGTGCGGCATTGATGACAGAGCTAAAGCTACGGCTACATATAGAAGGAGTTCCGGAAAGAACCCTGGGTGTCACCCAGAATCCATTTATAATTGGTCGAACCCAGGAATGCGATCTGTGCTTGCCTTTCTCGGAGGTTTCCCGCCAACACACCCAAATTATCCGCACCGAGACTAACGATTGGATGTTGGAAGATTTAGGTAGTACCAACGGAACTGTCTTAAATCAATTCCGCCTTCATACACCGCAAGTCCTCAATCACCAGGACGTAATCCAAATAGGCAATGTTCTGCTGGGAGTGATTTTGCGCCCTACCAGCCAGTCTGGCAGCAAAAGTGATGAAGGGCAAGGAGAAAAAGGAACCACGATCCTGCGCAAAGCAGAAGAACTGAGAGCGCAATGGATCAAAGCAGATGAATACGGTAGCGACACCCTGGTGGGTCATCAAACCGCTATCTCCCGACTGAAATACCTAGTAGAAATTGCCAAAGGTTTAAATTCAGCCCAGTCCATCGAGGCAATTTTCAATCAAGTCAAAGAAGTAGTCTTTCAAGAAATCGACAGTATAGATCGTCTCGCCTTATTAGTAGATATTAATCATTCTGGTAAATTGCGTTTGCTAAAAGCTGCAGCTAAAGATTTACCCGCCAATCACCCACAACTCAAAGAAGTTAATTGGATTAGCAACACTATCTGTCACCAAGTATTTACCAATAAAGTTTCTCGACCGAATCTTAAAATTGACAACAAGCTAAAAAGCAAGAGGGATAAGGCTCGTATAGTTTCTGCCATTTTTTGCGGAGACATTCGTCAATTCAACATGTTTGAATTTTGAATTTTGAATTTTGAATTCCACCTCAGGAGCTATCAAGTCCATCAACGCTCAAACTGACCATCGCTTTCAAGGGAACCACAGTATTTTAGCCAAAGGAATACAGGGTGCTTTAGCCGCCCCAATTTGGGATCGCGATCGCCTAGTGGGAGTACTCTATGGCAATGCCAATTTAGGTTTGCGCTATACAGATCCCCTAGAAGATGAAGAACTCAGCTTCTTCTCTACTCTAGCCAATTTAGTGGCTTCTAGCGTTCAGCGCTGGTTGCTCAACTACAAACTGCAAAGAGAAGGCAAGATTCGCCAAAAGCTAGAACCCTATCTTTCCCCAGCAGTAGTACAGCAAATGATTGCCGTGGGAGCCCTAGAAAAAGGTTGTATTGCTCCCACAGAAGCAGATGTGAGCATTCTCTTTGCCGACCTGGTGAATTTTACCGCCATGTCGGAAAACATGACTCCCAAAGAAATTGCCCAATTACTCAATCGTCTCTTTGAAGAAATGCTCCATCCCGTATTTGACGCAGGAGGAAGGGTGCGGTCAAAAGTAGTTGCTGATGTTGCGGTAACGCCAGTGTTAGGTAAATCTGGAGTACCCCCTATCCCCCCAAACCCCCCTTAATAAGGGGGGGCCCCGGCTCCCCCCTTTTGAAGGGGGGCTGGGGGGGATCCTGTTTCACCAACGGGTTTTGACCACACCCC
>JH610775.1 GCA_000252485.1 Prochloron didemni P4-Papua_New_Guinea
TCTTTCACTCAGGAAGCCGTTAATCTTGACCCGCAAATCCTCCGTGTCATCTTCGGGTTTAAGAATGAATATGCAGTCGTCTGCATATCTCAGCCCGTTGCCTAAATCCTCCAATCCGTGTAGGGCAATGTTAGCCAGGAGAGGGGATATTACTCCTCCCTGGGGCGTACCCTTCTCGGCACTTGAGTATTCTGCCTTGACTCCTGCCTTTATAGCCTTCCAGAGTTTCCCTTTCACCCAGTTGGGAAGTTCAACTCTGCTCATCATGGCCTTGTGGTCTATGGAGTCGAAGCATTTTCGATGTCCATTTCGTAGATTTTGTAATCTTGTTTTGGGCCGCCCTTTCCAGCTCTGAGCCAGTTGTACGTCCTATGCAAGAACATCATGGGTACTCCTTCCAGGTCTGAAACCGTATGAGTTCTTGCTAAAATAAGCCTCACACGCCGGTTCTAAGGCGTACTTGACCAGACATTGGCAGACCCTGTCGTATATGTGGGAATGCCTAATGGTCTTTTCTTCCCATTTTTCTTCGGAATATGTACCCGTCTCAGCTTCTGGTGTTCCCAGGTTTTGAGGTTGATTGATTCGGCAAATTTAACTCGGTTTTTGATGCTGACTGTGGATGTTCCATCCACTCCCGCAGTCTTTTTACCAGAGTTCAGTTGGATGATTTGTCTTATGGCTAGAAATTTGGCCGCTTTGCTACTTAAGAGCAGTTTCTGGAGCTTATTAACCAGTTGCAAATTACCATTCCGTCGAGCTTTGTAAATGCGACATTGTTTTCTGTTGACAACCCGTTGGAATTTTTTCCAGGGGAGATTCTTCCATTTATCGATATCCTGTTTTGGATTCGTCATAACTTGATTTACTTTGTTTTGTTTACAAGTGAGACTGTGAGTAAATTTGCTACTCACTCCTACCCCAGACATTCCGATAAGAGGTTACTAATCTCTCCACATAAGGCTTCGACCTTTCCTTATGAAGTCCGTCTGGTTTTTCTTCGTTCCTTCTTTCCGATACAC
Source organism: Prochloron didemni P4-Papua_New_Guinea (assembly GCA_000252485.1). Lineage (GTDB taxonomy): Bacteria > Cyanobacteriota > Cyanobacteriia > Cyanobacteriales > Prochloraceae > Prochloron > Prochloron didemni. The sequence continues at coordinate 1,023 of JH610775.1, forward strand.
CACACGAAACGTGTAATGTTGTTTGTCAACTTAGGCTTCCTCACTTTGCCGGACATCTACCCATAGGCTGCCTTTAACTGAGTAAAATTTTGGCGGGTATTATAGCGATGCCTTAGTCAATGGGACAGATTCCCTGTTGCTAACTCATTCGACACTTTTTCAGAGGATTCAGATTAACTTAGCCATATTGACTTACCATTAGCGGGATGGATTACTTGAAACCGAGGGGTTCCTAATCTGTTTGTCCATTACTCCGCCCTGTTCCCGGCTTCACTTTGGGTAGTAAACCCTCTGTGCGGGCAGATAGGTTGTCACCTGAGCCTTTCAGGGGTGGGACTTTCACCCACATCAGAAAGAAAGTTGTACAAATAGAATGGTTCAATTTGTACCTAGCTTTAGGCTTTCGACCTTGCCGGGTCTGCCCCGGTGGTTTCTAGGCTTCTCGGCTAGAACGAGTCGCAC
>JH610776.1 GCA_000252485.1 Prochloron didemni P4-Papua_New_Guinea
AATCTTACAGTCTAGGGGATAAAAGTAAAAACTGCAATAGTTTTCTCTGTCAATCTAGAACCAAATCTATTCTTGTGTATTTGTATTGCGGTGCGATGCGGTGCGTTACGAACGCACCCTACTAAATCAACTAGACCAATTATTGGTTGTGGTGGGCAATGCCCACCCTACATTTCACTATTTAGTCGAGAAGTTATCAAGAAAATACGGAATGTGGGATTGAATTAATAATAAATATAAGAGTCAAGTCGCTCAGAACGACATAGAATGATAAATGGAAATTAAAAGGGAAATAAATAATCATGACGTTTGAAGAAATGCAGACGATTGTAGAGGGCATGCTCCAATCCCAGCAACAGTTTCAGCAAAATATGGAACAAGAGATGAACTTGTTTGTCACTCGTCAGCGGGAGTTTCAGCAGAATATGGAACAAGAGATGAACTTGTTTGTCGCTCGTCAGCAGGAGTTGCAAGAGAGCGATCTCCGTCGTCAGCAACAGTTTCAGCAAAATATGGAACAAGAGATGAACTTGTTTGTCGCTCGTCAGCGGGAGTTGCAAGAGAGCGATCTCCTTCGTCAGCAACAGTTTCAGCAAAATATAGAACAAGAAATGAACTTGTTTCTTGCTCGTCAGCGGGAGTTGCAAGAAA
>JH610777.1 GCA_000252485.1 Prochloron didemni P4-Papua_New_Guinea
ATCCGCTCCCCCCCCTATTTCCCCCAGTGGGGGGGACTAAGGGGGGGCCCACTGGGGGGGGAACAGGGGGGGCGGTTGACCTTTGCCCGAGAGGTATCATGAGTAGAGCTGTTATCAAATTTTCTTCAGAAGACTGCGGTATTTGTGGCAAAATGTCTCACTATGATCGCAAAGTTGCCGAAGAGTTAGGTTTAGAGTTTGTAGATGTCAAAATGCAGGACACTGCTACTTATAGGAAATATCGCAAGATTCTCCTGGCTCAATATCCCAATAAAGAAGGGATGGGATGGCCTACTTATCTCGTTTGCGATTCTCCTGAAGGGGATTTTAATATTCTCGGAGAAGTTAAAGGAGGTCATCCCAAAGGAGAATTTCGCCAACGGCTTCAAGCAATTATCGCCTAAAGTAAATAAATAACAATTATCCACGAGCAATTATTAATTAATTGGGATGATATATCCACAAAGATTGTTCGTTGATAATTGTTTATTGTTCATTGTTCATTGTTCATTGATTGAGGAGTTGTTCGCGAATTTTTGCGCGATCGTTATCCTTCATGTCTACCTCATATCTTTCTGGGGAGAGAACTACTTGAATTTGATACTTTTGGCAGTTTTGGTGTAATTCTTGTAACCCAGTGCTAAATTCTCCATCGTCTAAGGAGTGCATTAATCCTTGAAAATTAGCAAAAGCTAACCGATAGATTAATTCTTGGGTCCATCGTCCCAAAAAATAACCACCGTGAGTATCTAGTTTGCCCAAAATAGAATCCAATGTCAGCATGATATAGTAATACCACATGGGTTGAAATCCTGATTTTTGCCGTGAAAGAAACCTCCGATTTAATTGTGTATATTCCGTACAGTCAAAAAAGGTAAATAAGTTGACTATTTTCTCTTTTTCTTCTCCTTCATAATTTTGATATTCTGCTTGAATTGTAGCTAAAGTTATCTGGGGATTTGTACAATCCACAAAAAAATTGGCCAGTAACTCCCTGGGTGTTTGGGGTTGTTCTCGAACGATACTTTCTAAGTTTAAAATACCGTAACCTGACTCATTCTTAATGCCAATGTTACCAAGTCGGTGGCCCGTGTTGCGATGGGATGAGGGAAAAGAAAAATAGTTGGCTATAGTTGAAGCTATTCTTAAAGCTAAATCCGCTTCGTTACTAAATAAATAAGCTTCTTTGAACCGACGGAGAGAGGAACGGAGAAAATTAGCTCGCCCAGAAAGAATTGCGTTTACAGGAAGATCGGGAGCAACTAAAACTAAACGTTCTAAGGTAAAAACATTGCCAATATTTTCGCTGGGAGTTTTATTGGTGTCTAATTGACCAATAGATCTGGGATCGAAAACATCGGATAAAATGCGAATGACATTAGTGATTACATCGCATCCCATGCTATTGGCTAAGAAAGAAAGCCTGATTTTATTATCTTCGTTCCAAACCAACTGTTCTTCTTTTGCTTTTTCTACTAAGCCTCGATCTAGTTGCCGGATAAATTCTACCAGGTCGGGAACTCCAAAATTAGTGGCACGATATTTATCCCGAAAGTAAACCGATAGTCGCAATAAAATCAAAGTAGTGATGAGGGCAAATAGAAGGTTAGAGATTAATAAGAGATTGAGGATTATGGCAGACCAAGAATTACTAAAAAATATTTGGCCCAACTGAGTCAGATTCAAACTTAGAAAAGTTGCAATCAATCCTATTAAGCCAACGGTGAAAATCCATGTTGCCAAACGAGGTAAAGCAGCAAAAGCATTTTTTATCTTTGTCAAGGCTGATTCGGAAGGCCAGCGATAGCCCAGATAAACTAAATTATCTCTCCCCTCAATTTCCGGATCTTTATTGATAAAGTCATGGATTTTATTAAACAATCCTCTTACTTGTTGTTCGTTAGTATTGAAACCATGAGTGGAAATAATTAACTGCACCGGTTTACTTTCTGATTGGGATTTGTCTTCCTTCGTTCCTAAGCGAAAAATTAGCTCGACTAATTCGTCTAAATCTACAGAAGTTCGCTTGTTGGCTGGATTCAGCTCGGAACTTCTTGAAGATTCTCCTTCGATATTAATCGGTGCGGTACTGGCAATGAAGTAACCAGGAATTTTGACTTGTTCTGGGGATTTGTCCAGATGCTCTATAGTAAAGATTGGCTGATTCATCGTTCTTTCTTTTTATCTGGTTAAATTATATAGTATTGCGAGGGAATAGGGAATAGGCAAGAGGGAATAAGGAATAGGGAATAGTAGGGTGCGGCACTGCCCACCAAAATGTTTGAGCTATAGCACAGAATTACTCAGCAAAATTTATCTCGAAACCCTTGACAATTATTTTAATAATAAGTTAACTTGTATAGTGTTCGCGAAGTCGAAAAGTTTAAATCTATAGGATTAAGATATTCTCACAAGAAAGACAGGAAAACTAATGGATGTTATTCCAGCGATTGATTTGCTAGCGGGAAAATGCGTGCGCTTGTATCGGGGGGACTACCAACAATCCCAGGTATTTAATGATAACCCAGTAGAGGTGGCTCGACAGTGGGCAGAACAGGGAGCTAGCCGCCTCCACGTGGTAGATTTAGATGGAGCGAAGGCAGGTAAACCAGTTAATGTGGCAGCTATAGAGGCCATCGCCCGCTCTGTCAACATTCCCATTCAAGTGGGAGGGGGTTTACGCCATCGCGAGCCTATTGCTCAATTGCTCCATCTGGGGGTGGACCGGGTTATTGTGGGTACGGTGGCGGTGGAACAGCCGGAACTGGTGGGAGAACTGTGCCGAGAGTTTCCCCAACAAATTGTAGTGGGGATTGACGCTCGCAACGGCAAGGTGGCTACTAGGGGTTGGTTGGAGACATCGGAACTGTCTGCGGTGGAACTGGCGAAACAAATGGCTGGTTTGGGTGCGGCAGCCATTATTTATACGGATATTCATCGGGACGGAACTCTCAGCGGGCCGAACTTGGAGGCTCTGAGAGAACTGGTAAGGGTAATTGAGGTTCCGGCGATCGCTTCTGGTGGAGTTAGTTCTTTAACGGACTTGTTGAGTTTGCTGGCCTTAGAACCTTTGGGAGTAGAAGGAGTCATTGTGGGTCGGGCTATTTATACTGGGGATGTGGACCTTTCTGAGGCGATTCAAGCGATTGGTCCCGGTCGTCTTCAGGACGTTCCTCCCGATTTGGGTCGTTCTACTTTTGCTTGAACTAAAACACATCAGCTGGGTCTGCTTCTGCCAATTTAAACACTGCTATACTAGCAGAAATGGCAGACATTACCAGGGTAAGAATAAAAACCAAAAGAGCCCTATTCACGCTCATATAAATGGGCAGCATGGTGGCGCTACTAGTTAAATTGTAAGCCCACCAAGAAATTGCCAGTCCCGGTATGTAACCGAAAAGAGAAAGAATTAAAGACTGTTGAATTAAGACGGTCAACAAATAAGAATGACTATAACCCATAGCTTTTAAAGTAGCATATTCCGGTAAATGGTCGGCCACATCGGAATAAAGAATTTGATAAACTATAGCCGCTCCTACTACAAATCCCATGGCCGCTCCTAAACCAAACATAAATCCTATTCCAGTGCTTTTGGCCCAATAATCTCTTTCTATTATAGCAAATTCTTCGATGGTCAAAACCATGAGATGGTCTGGCAAAATTTTGGCTAGATCTTGCTGAATTTTACTTTTATCTACATTTGCTTCTAACTGGATAACTCCTACTTCTATATTCTCAAGATTGCGGTTAAAAATGCGACCGAAAGTTAAATCGCTGGTCAGAAAATTTCCTTCCGCCGAAAAAGAAGCTCCTAGAGTAAACAGTCCTCTTACTTTCACTCTAACATCTTCTACTTCAGCGGTAAAAACTTCTCCCTTCTGGAAGGATTCCACTACAGGACCATATTCCGGTCGGGAGGCGCGATCAAAGAAAATATTATCCAATCTTTTTAATTCATCTAGATTATTTCTTACTTCCGGAAAGTTTAAACTGGGTTTGCCTGGGTTCATCCCCAAGACCAAAATGGAACGACTGTTGCGATTGAGAGGATTAATCCAATTGGCAGAACTAATATATAAAGGACTGACAGATTTGACTCCTTTAACTGCTAAGATTTGATACAAATAGCGGCGGGAAAAGTTTTGGATGTAGAAGATAGTTTTATACTTGGCATCTACTAACACTAATTCTCCGTCTATACTGTAGTGGGGTCCGTTGGCACTGGCATAAAGACCTTGCTCGAAACCAATTTGAATGAACATGAGAATGTCGGCGAAGGCAACTCCGGCGATCGCGGTCAAGAGTCGGGTTTTCTCTTTGGTGAGTTGGAGCCAAGCTAAGGGAAGTTTGTTGAACATATAGCAGTTGATAGTTGATAGTTGATAGTTGATAGTTGATTACTTATTATCATTATTCAAAAAGGCTACTTCAACTTGTAAGTTGGTGAAGTTTTGTACTTGCTGGCTATCTTGAGGGTTCAGACCGATTCTGACTTCTACTATGCGGCGATCGACATCCGCACCTGATTCTACAGCAAAGATATTTTGCCTGCTAATTTGAGAACCAATACGAATTACTTCTCCTTTTAATTCCTCAGAAAATACTTCGCTGGTAACCATCGCTTTCTGCCCTAAATTAATTTCACCGATATCGGTTTGATAAACTTCTGCTATTACTTCCATGCGCTCCGTTTCACCCAGTTCTACAATACCTCCATCGCCAATTATTTCCCCTGGTCGAGCATTAATTTTCAGGATTGTCCCTGTTTGCGGGGAACGGACGTAAGCCAGTTCTAAGTCTGCCTCCGCTTGACTAACTGCAGCTTGAGCCCGGTCAACTTCTGCTTGTCCTGCAGCTACATCTACGGGACGAACTTCTCGGATCTGGTTTAAAGTGGCTCTGGCTTGTTTTAATTGCTCTTGCAAACTACCGAGAGTGCGGTCTCTGTTAGCAACTGCTTCTTCTAACTCAGCGGCAGTGGTTTCTACCATTAATTGATGGCTATCGCGAGCGGATGCTGAAATAGCACCTTCTCCATATAAATGTTGGTAGCGCTGATATTCCAATTGAGCGTTATTTAATTCAGCTTTCACGCGAGTAATAGTAGCGGCTAAAACTCCTTCTGCTTCTTTTAATTCTAACTCCAAACGAGTAATTACTGCTGTTTGAGCTTCTATCTCTCTCTGGGAGGCTCCTGCTAGGATTTGGTTCAGACGAGCCTGGGCTACTTTGACTTCTTCTCGAGCTGATTGTTGGGCCGCAAGAAGGAGATCGCGATTATCCAAAATCGCGATTACTTGTCCTTGTTCTACTTTATCTCCTTCTTGTACTAATAAAGAAGCAATGCGAGTTCCTTCGAGAGAAGGAGAAGCAGAAAGTTGGATAATTTCTCCTTCGGGAACTAAACGTCCCAGTGCAGTGACAACAATAGGATTTTCTTCCTTTAGGGGTACGGGTTGATCTGAAGTAGTTTGTTCTGGGGAAAACCAAAAATCTTTAGTATATTTAAATAAGATCACAGCAGAAATTGCAGTAGCGACAAGGACGATAATTACAGTCCACCGTAAAGGAGATTTTATTTCTACCTTTTTAGTTGCCTCTTCCTGTTTTCGATCTTTTTTCCTTCTAGAGTTCATTTTAGCTCTTATTTTAGTTGCTTTTGATTCTTTATTGTAAACCCCAGATGAAGTCACAGGCTAGAAGCCTGTGCCACAATAAAAGCAGATAAATACAGATATTGCTTGTTTTGGGTTCATCGATCGCATTTCTCTTAGGTAACGAAACCCTTCCTTATTACCGAACCTACTATGGTATTGACAATTATCTCTTGAATGAGTTAACTTGTAGATAATTGAGAAGATACTAAAATATTACCCCATTCTCAATAATATCCTAACAAACAAGCAAAAACTAAATAACCAATCACAAAATCCATGCAAACATATCATTTCAATGAAATTGTCAATGACAAGGGAGCGGTTACAATTTCAGGGTTACCACCATTAACTCAGGTCGTAGTAGTAGTAATACAACCCGATCTGTCAGATTGGCAGGAACGGATGAAAAATCTCATGGAAGAAGTTTCAGAAAATCATCCATTTGCCAAAATGAGTAGGGAAGATATTTTGAAACGTCTGCGTCAAACCCGTGAAAAAGTTTACCAGCAATTATACGGTGATAAAGATGTTGATTAGTCTGGATACAAATATATGGATATTCGGTTTGTTGAAAAGCAATAGTTATTGCGAGAAAATTTTGCTCAATATCCTATTACCAACAACAAATAACAAATAACAAATAACAAATCACAAATGCTAAATAAAACCGATGAAATCTACGCTCGGGTCATGGAAGATCTACCTCCTCTGGAGAGATTGCGATTAGTCAGCTTAGTGCTGAGGAATTTCTTAGAGCAAAATAATATTGTTTTAACCGAGATAAAAGTTGAAGAAAACTTCAAAGAACAGTTTTCTTTTTCTCTACTAGAAAGTATAGCAGAAGGAATTGAAGACTATTGCCTCAATCTTGCTATGGATGAGGCAGCAAAAACTCCTTTATTAGATCGGGAGTCAGCCTTGAAATTTTTGGAGCAGGATCTAGATGAAGGTTAAATACCGACAGCTGTTCTTAAAAGACCTCAAGAAACTAAAAAAACAACCTATTTATAAGCAAGTTTATGACCTTGCATTTAAGATAATCCCCCAGATTGAATCGCTCCAAGAAATCAAAAATGTAAAATATTTGGTAGGGAGTGATAATCGCTATCGCATCCGTATAAGTGACTATCGCATTGGAATTGAGGTAAATGAAGAAGTTTTAGAGTTGTTTCGTGTTCTTCATCGTAAGGATTTTTACCGTTATTTTCCTTAAAATAAAGAACAAACAACAAATTAATTTTTTGACATAGTTAAAACAAGAACGTACAAAATATCGTTCTCGGAAAATGACAGCACGGGGTTGAACTAGACATTAAGTTTTGTTAAGCAATTAAACATTGGTGACAGTTTATAGTAAAATATGATTCGTATCCAGCGATTTTTCCATAGCACAACTATGGATGATTGCTGCAAATTGAGTGCTAACCCTAGGGAAGAAATTTATCTTCCTGTAACCAGAACTCAAATTCTCGCAACTCTTGGCCAATCTAGGTTTTTCGAGATGGAAGTTGGGCCGATCTGTTGATTGTCGCCCTCTCCATGGCAGAGATATTACAAGTTGTCAATCACAAAGAGATCATGAGTAATACCATGACTGAACTGGCAAGTACCAAGCAGTTCAGCAGTTTTGATGCGATTAAAGAAGCTCACAAGCTTTCTGGAAAGGCCGAAGACCTAAAACAATACTACGATGGATGGTGCGATACTTACGACAAAGACGTACAGAATGAAGACTATTCTGGCCCGGATTACATTGCTGCCTATTTTGATTTGCTGCCCAAGCAAGATGGCAAGTTTTTGAATTTACGCAATCCTTCAATAGAAATCCTAGATTCCGGCTGCGGTACGGGTCTTGTGGGTTCTGCCTTACGTCGCAAAGGCTATACAAATGTTGATGGTTTTGACCTGTCCTATGGCATGGTTGAGGAAGCTGAGAAAACCGAGGCTTATCGCAGGTTAATCGGGGGATGCGACATGACTAAACCCATAGAAGCCTACCCTGAAGATCGCTACGACGCTGCTATTAGTTGTGGAGTTTTCACCCTCGGTCACGTGCCTCCTACGGCTCTAGAAGAGATGATTCGCTTGACTAAACCCGGTGGTTTGGTAGTTGTCAGTACCCGTAAAAGTTATTACGACAATACTAATTTTCAAGAAGTTTGCGATCACCTGCAAGATGAAAAGAAAGTGAAGTTGATAAGTTCAATTATAGATGGTCCCTACATTGCCGAAGAAGGGGCGCACTACTGGGCTTTTACAGTTTGTTAAAGTATTTTGTTTAAAGTAGTTTAACTCATTAATAACCATGACCCCGCTAATGAAAGCAGTTCTTCTCACTGGCCACGGAGGACCAGACAAGTTAGTTTATACTGATGTGGCTAAACCATCCCCCCAAGCTAGGGAGGTTCTGATTCAAGTGAGTGCCTGTTCTGTGAATAACACGGATTTGAACACCCGCACAGGCTGGTATACTGCAGAAGCAGAATTTGAAGCGGTTCTCCAAGATACTGCTTCCACCACCATTAACAGTTCCACCGCTTGGGGACAAACTGCAATTCAATTTCCTCGCATCCAAGGGGCAGATATTGTGGGTAAAGTGGTTGAGGTGGGTTTGGGTGTGGACCCCAAGCTTTTGCAGCAAAGGGTCATGGTAGATCCTTGGCTTCGGAGGGAGTCTTCGGACTATTAAGCTGGAAAACTTTATCTTAGAGAATAATAAAGTAGAAGATGATTTTGCAGTGGGAGATGCGCTGTTGATGGGTAAATTTATTTGGCACAAAAGTTGTCCTTTAAAAGAAGGAGTCTTACCATCAAGAATGGTATACGTAATGCGTTTCCTCAATTGTAAAGCTCGCTACTTAAAAATTATCATTGAAGGAACTTACTTGTTGATAAATTCTATCGGTAGCGATGTTCAAAGTGACATTGGCTATCGATTGGGTGACCTTCTGGAAGATGGTGATGTTATTGCTCAAAATCTCGCCAGTTTAAATAAAAACTGGACCCTAAAGATAGGAGTATTATAATACAATGTCTGATTTTATCGTAATTGTCTAAAAAAAACCATGACACAATTAATGAATGCGGTTGTTCTCACTGGATATGGTGGATTAGAAAAATTAGTCTATACCCAAGTACCTAAACCCACTCCTCAGAAGGGTGAAGTATTAATCAAAGTGGGAGCCTGTTCTATCAACAATGCAGATTTAAATACCAGAACTGGTTGGTATGCTGCAGATGAAGGGTTTCAAGAAATCCTCCAAGATACTAAGCTAAACGAGGGAAGAAAAGCAACCTGGAATCAGACGGGGATTAAATTTCCTCGGATTCAGGGAGCGGATCTAGTGGGAGAAGCTATAGATATTGGTGAGGATGTTAAGCAAGAGATTCTCAATAAAAGGGTGATTGTAGATCCTTGGATTCGTAACGGTAAATCATATGCCAAATATGAGTATGTTGGTAGCGAAATTGATGGAGGTTTTGCGGAATATGTAGTAGTACCGGCTACGAATGTTTATGCTATTAATTCAGATCTGTCTGATGTTGAGTTAGCAACTATACCCTGTGCTTATTCTACAGCAGAAAATCTCTTGACAAAGGGAAAAGTTTCAGCAGAAGATATAGTGTTAATTACCGGTGCCTCAGGTGGTGTGGGCAGCGCAGCAATCCAGTTAAGCAAAATTCGAGGAGCAACAGTTATTGCAATCGTGGGAGCCAACAAAGAGCATTTGGCTAAGGAGTTGGGAGCTGATATTGTTTATCTTAGGGACGAGCAACTAGCCTCTAATTTAGAGAATCATCAAATTACAATTAGCGTGGATGTGGTGGGAGGAGAGTATTTTAAGATTGTTTTTAAAGCTCTGGTTATAGGAGGAAGATATGTGACTTCCGGGGCGATCGCAGGGCCTCTGGTGGAGCTAGATTTGCGGGATTTAATTTACAAAGATGTAGAGATGAGAGGAGCAAATCGGGTTGAATCAGTGGTGTTTCAAAATTTGCTGGGTTATATTGAAAAAGGTCTATTGAAACCTCCAGTTGCTAAGGTTTTTCCCTTGAGTGAAATTAGAGAGGCTCAAAAGTTTTTTCAGACCAAAAGCTTTTTTGGAAAAGTAGTAATTGTACCATCCTAGCGAGGGATGCTCATTTATGGATATTCCTTCACGCTCTCACTGCCTTTGTGTAATGAATAATAGGAAAATAATTAATGAAAATATCTCGTATTTCCGTCTATCAAGTAACCTTGCCCCTAGAACATCCTTATCGATTATCGGGGGGTCGGTTGTATTTCGACCAACTGGATTCCACCATCGTTGCCATCGATACAGATGAAGGCATCCGAGGCTGGGGAGAAAGTTGCCCTTGGGGCTCCACTTATTTACCTGCTTTTGCCCGGGGAGTTAGGGCGGGGATTGAGGAGTTGGCCCCCCAACTGCTGGGACTGGACCCCAGACGCACCGATTTTATCTATCGCACCATGGATATTGCTTTACCGGGTCATCTCTACATTAAATCGGCTCTGGATATGGCCTGTTGGGATATTCTGGGTAAAGCCACCGGTTTGCCCCTGTGTGAACTGTTTGGCGGTCGCTTGGACCAATCCATAATCATCCAAAATTCGGTTCCTACGGGTACGCCGGAAGAAATGATTAAATCGATTAAAAGAGGTCAAGAAAAAGGCTATATTGTCCATACCTGCAAGATTGGGGCGGATGTGGCTAAAGATATTGAAAGAATTAAAGCGATCGCCGCTTATTTACCGGCTAATGAAAGTGCTACTTTCGATGTTAATCGAGCTATGTTGATGGATGATGCCCTGCGGGTGATGAACGCAGTAACCGATCGCCTCTTTTATTTTGAAGAACCCTGTCAAACTTATGAAGAAAGTCTCCAAGTGCGTCGAGCCACTTCTCACCCCATTATCTTAGATGAATGTATTCAGCGCTATGGGGATCTAGTCCGGGCTAAAGCCGATGGGGCTTGCGAGGCCATCGGTCTGAAAATTAATCGGGTGGGAGGATTGACTAAGGCCAAGCGCATCCGAGATTTTTGTCTGGAAACTGGTATTAGAATGAATATTGAAGAATGTGGAGGTAGTGTGATTGCGGATACGGGAGCGGTACATCTGGCCCAGGCCACCCCAGAAACCCATTTGCGAGCAACTTGGTTGTGCCATGATATGTTAACGGTGGATACCGCTGCAGGTGGAGCCAGAAATCAAGGCGGTAAAACCTACGCTCCAGAAGAACCCGGACTGGGTGTGGAGCCAAAAATGGATGTTTTGGGGGAGGCGATCGCAATCTATAGCAGTTGACAGTGGATAGTTGACAGTTGAACAATCAAAGTTGAAAAATCAAAAGTAAAAACAATGAGTAAGAAAAAAATAGGTTACATCGGTACTGGAGCCATGGGAAAACAAATGATCTTCCAATTATTGGAGGATGGTTACCCAGTCCAAGTATATGACAAGTACAAAGAAGCTGCAGATACGGTAGTTGCCGCAGGGGCTGTCTGGAAAGATAGTCCGGCGGAAGCTTCTCAAGATGCAGAACTGGTAATTACTAATTTACCTTTACCCCATCACGTTCTGGAAAATATGTTGGGGGAAAAAGGCGCTTTAGAAGGCATGAAACCTGGTTCTACTTGGCTGGATTTTTCTACTACGGACTACCACAATACCCAACATATCGCTGCAGAAGCTGCCAAGCAAGGAGTATTTAGCTTGGAGTCGCCGGTGAGCAATTTATCTCACATGGGTGTGGATTTTTGCAACGTGAGTTTCTATGTCAGCGGCGATCGCGAAGGTTACGACTTAAGTAAAGATGCTTTGGACAGTATGGGTCAAATATCCTTCTTTGTCAACGAGGATATTGGCAAAGCTCAAACCGTTAAATTACTCACCAACTTGCTATTTTATACAGCCACTATTGTCTTGGGAGAAGTGTTGGTCATTGCTAAAGTTAATGGCATTCCTGTAGACTGGATGTGGGATTATATCAGATCAACCAAAGGATGCAGTTTTGTAGCGGAACAAGTAACTCCTTTTATGTTAGATGGCAGTTATGATCGCTCTTGTACTTTGGAGATTACGGTGAAAGATACGGACTTGACAGTGAAGTTGGCAGAGGAACTGAACGTTCCCATGCCTATTGGTAGAATAGTAGAAGAAAGATATCGCCAAGCCGGTCAAAAATATGACACTCAGTTAGGCCATGTCACTATAACTAAATTGATTGAAGAAGACAATAATCTCCGATTAAAAGTTCCTGGTTTGACCGCTCCCTCTCCCTATGGAGCTAATCCCAGCTACGTCCATTCAAAAAACTTAGTAAAAGATGAATACGGACGAGTAAAACCTTCTCCCTATAAACTAACATATGAATCTCCTTCTACATCTGACTTAGATGATAGTTTGGTAGAACTGGCTCAGTCTCTGACGGATTTGATGGCATATATTAATTACGTCAGTTTGCAAGAAGCCAATATGCTAGGAAAAAATATGGGCTTGGATAAAGAACTATTAGAAAATGTAGTGCGGTGGAGTTGCGGTACTAGTTGGATTTTCGATAACGCAAAAGATTATCAACCAGATCCCAGTATTGTGACTAAAATCCAGCAGATGGATTTGGGTCAGAATGCTAAATTACCTTGTCTGACCAAAATGCTCGCAGTTTTAGAAAAAGAAACTGTAAATAGTTGATAGTTGATAGTTGATAGTTGATAGTTATAAATCGTAGTTCTTTGTAGGGTGGGCATTGCCCACCAGAAACGGTGCGTTACGAACGCACCCTACAACTAGATGCTATTCCCTATATTATGAAAGATTGGTTTTTACCAACATTAGCAGCAATTTTATGTTGGAGTGGTTGGGCCTTCTTGCCTAAATTTTCCCTCCAATATATTAGTGAGAGAAGTGCTGTTGTTTACCAAGTATTAGGAGGAGCAATTGTTGCCTTTTTTATTTTGTTCAAGCTGGGCGATCGCGGCTTGGAAACTCACCCAACAAGCGCTATTATAGCTGTTATTGCTGGAATGCTCAACTTGTTGGGGGTGCTATTTTACCTTAAAGCAATTTCTAAAGGTTCCGTGGCCATAGTTTCTACTCTCTCAGCCCTTTATCCACTAGTAGTAATTGTCTTGGCTGTGGTTTTATTCCAGGAAAAATTGACACTGCAACAAGCCATGGGAATCGGTTTCGCCCTTGTATCTATAATCCTAATTACTACCTAAATAAGGAGGAATCTTAATGCAAAGTTTACCAGTAATTTCCTTGGAAAAATTAAAAAATATTGATGATTCAAACTCCGGCAATGAAGAACACCAGCGTCTCTATGATATTTGCTACGAACATGGATTTTTCTATTTAAAAGACCATGGTATTTCAGCAGACTTAATTCAGCAAACAATCCACGCTTCTCGTAATTTTTTTCAATTGCCAGAAGAAGTAAAAAAAGCTTACAGTCAGGACAAACAAACCGTTTATCCCAACACTTGTAGAGGCTACGTTCCTCTCTACGGCGAAACCGTTAATCAATCTAGGGGACCGGATCCTAAAGAACTTTTTGACCTCGGTTTAGAACGTCCCCCTTCCGACAAACCTTTTACCGGTCCCACTCTAGTACCAGATGATACTGTAGCTCCCGGTTTTGCAGCATGTCATTATCAACTTCAAGGGGAAATCGTAACTAAAATTATTCCTCCTCTTCTCAGAGCCATAGCTATTGCTTTGAACTTAAAAGCTGATTGGTTCGATCCTTATTTTGACGAGCCAATTGTCATTCATCGAACTATTTACTATCCTTCTAAATATGGCGTTATCGGCAAACACACCGATAACGGTATTTTTACCATCTTAATCCAAGAATATTTCCCTACTCCTTCCCTACGAGTTTATACCAAAGATACCTGGATTGATGCAGCATGTTTAGAAGATGCTTTTGTGATTAACTTAGGGGATATGTTGCAACTCTGGACCAATGGTTTATTTGTCAGTACTCCCCATGAAGTGATTCACAAAGTCGAACGCAGTCGTGTTTCTATTCCTTTCTTTATCTATCCTAATGTTAATGCCATGATTGAACCGATGGGAACGGATGAAAAAATTAATTCTACCGACATCATGCTAGAAAACTTTAATTCAATTTGGGTTGCTAAAACCGGTGCGGGTAGAGCAAAGGAATTAAAATAGTTTTGGTTGAAAATAACAAAATAACCAATAACCAATCACAAAATCCATGCCAACATATCATTTCAATGAAATTGTCAATGACAAGGGATCGGTCACAATTTCAGGATTACCACCATTAACCCAGGTCGTAGTAGTAATACAACCAGATCGGTCAGATTGGCAGGAACGGATGAAAAATCTCATGGAAGAAGTTTCGGGATATCATACTGAAACCACATTTTCCAATCTAGATAATAACAAACAACAAACAACAAATAACAAATAACAAATAACAAATGCTAATTTCTCTACTAGAAACTATAGCAGAAGGTATTGAAGACTATTGCCTCAATCGTGCTATGGATGAGGCAGCAAAAACTCCTTTATTAGATCGCGAGTCAGCCTTGAAATTTTTGGAGCAGGATCTAGATGAAGGTTAAATACCGACAGCTATTCTTAAAAGACCTCAAGAAACTAAAAAAACAACCTATTTATAAGCAAGTTTATGACCTTGCATTTAACATAATCCCCCAGATTGAATCGCTCCAAGAAATCAAAGCGGTTGTACCTTTACCATTTTTACCTTTGCCTTTCAACCTTTTTTCCTCAACGTTTTGCAAGAAGGCCCTCGCAGTTTAGCCGTCATGTTTACTTTAATTGGAGTTGTAGGAGTAATAACTCAAATTTTTGCTGTTGCTCCCTTGACGAAGAGATTTAATTTAGCAGATATTTTATTTGGGGCGATCGCCACACGTTCCTTTGTCTTTCTGATGATTCCCACCTTCCCCACTTTCACACCTTTCGTCTTGTTATTTATTATCTTAGGTGTGAGCAGCTCTTTTCCCATGCCTTTAATTGCTTCTATCTTATCTATTAATACCAGCGATCAAGAACAAGGAGAAGTAATGGGAATTAATTCTTCTTATCTGAGTATTTCCAACGCGATCGGTCCTACCATAGCTGGTTTGTTAGTGAGTATTAGTTACAGCACTCCCTTTTGGGTTGCTGGGGTTTTAACCATGTTTACTGCTGGCTTTGCTTTGAGTTTGAAATCCATGTTAAAATGTAACCGGAAATAATTTGTTGCCTGCACTGAGCGAAGTCGAAGTGTTGGTTGTTGGTTGTTGGTTGTTTGTTGTTTGTGGGGTAGCCCTCTGGGCTGCCTAACAATCGTGGGTAAGTTGTTTGTTGTTTGTGGGTGTGGTCACAAGAAAATTGTAGGGTGGGCATCGCCCACCACAACCAAATTTTATCTCGTCTAGGAAAGAGCAATTGAATAAGATCTAATTAAAATCTAACTCAAAACCCCCCCCTTCGGTCCCCCCCACTGGGGGAAACAGGGGGGTTAGGAAGTATCATGAAAGAAAAAGAATCAATAACTATTTCAATAGAATCAGATCTAAAAAAGATAGCTGAAGAAATGTTTGAACAATTTGGAATGACTAAGAATGAAGCGATAGAATTATTCTATCGTCAAGTTGCGCTCACAAAAAAAATTCCTTTTGTTCGGAGAAACATGAATCAAGAAACTATTCAGACTATGCAAGAACTAAAGTCAAAAGAAAATTTAACTACTTATGATAAATTTGCCGACCTCCGTCAAGACTTAGGAGTATTATCAAAGTCCCCCTTTGATAAGGGGGATTTAGGGGGATAGTCCCCACAAATAGTTTATAAATCGTAGTATAGATGGAGGTTATCCCGTGGTTTGAGAAACCGGGAATAGGCCAAAGTTTCAGCATTAATCCTTAAAATAAGAAGAGAAACCCGGCGAATTGGCTGATGATTAGGACTTGTGAGAGAAAAAATATAATGTACGTGGCAAAATTCTACAGATTACCCTCAATTTTGCGCTTAATCACCTTTTTTGTTTGTTCTCTTCCCTCTTCCGTATTCGGGAAATTATACCTAACCCCATTGGGATCTCGACGACTCATCAAAGCCCGTAAAGCTTCTTGATCTTCCCTATGTTCTAAGACATAAGACCTCAATTGAGCCTTATTCATCGTTTCAAATTTCGGTTTCATTTGGTAAAAACTCCCATTTTCCATTAATTTTATATGAATTACGAAAATATTTGCTACAAATAGTTTATCCCATGGTAGTATAGATTGAGGTTATCCCGTAGGTTGAGAAACCGGGTTTCTTCCCAAAGTTTCAACATTAATCCTTAAAATAATAAGAGAAACCCGGCGAATTGGCTGAAATCCAATCCACTAGAACATTTTTGTATCTGTAGCAAACATTTTCAGATTTGATATTACTTGATTTTATAGTGCTTCGCAGGGAAATCTGGACTGGGGACGAGAAAAGCACAAGTTGTGTTGGGTTTCGTGGCCTCAACCCAACCTACCATTTATTCAACTGAATATATATTTGTCAATCGTGGGGTAGCCGAAGGGCAGGGCAAGTCTGGGCTGCCCTGCCTAACCATCGCGGGTAAGCCGCGACTATTGAGAATATAAAATTAAACTGTTTTTGACTGCACCCGAATAAACTGGTAAAAGTTATAGATGTTGTGGTGGGCAGTGCCGCACCCTACTAATTTCAACAAAATAACCAACACTTCGACGACCCTCTGTGCAGGCAACCAACAACCAACACTTCGACTACGCGGTCCCTGCCCTTCGACTTCGCTCAGGGGCCGCGAAGTCGAAGGGCAGTGCAAGCAACCAACTATTTTTCTACTTTAAAAGTACTGACAGATTCTTGT
>JH610778.1 GCA_000252485.1 Prochloron didemni P4-Papua_New_Guinea
GGGTGGGCAATCCCTACCACAAACCCCCTAACTCAACACCCAATTAACCAAAGTTCGCACCGGAAAACCTGTCGCTCCAGGATTATTAACTCCACTCTTTTTCTCAGCCCAAACCGGTCCAGCTATATCCAAATGAGCCCAAGCAGTTTCCTTAATAAACTGCTTTAAAAACAGTGCGGCAGTAATAGAACCACCAGCCCGAGTACCGGTATTTTTCATATCAGCAATTTTCGATTTCATCAGTTCCCAATATTTCTCCTCCAAAGGCATGGGCCAGAACTTCTCTCCTGCCTGTTCTGCCGCTGCCTTCAACTGGGCTGCTAAATTCTCATCAGTACTCCACATTCCCCCAATATCATCCCCTAAAGCCACTACACAAGCTCCAGTAAGGGTGGCTAAATCTACGATCGCCTCCACTTCCAGTTTCTCGGCAAATACCAGGGCATCGGCCAGAGTCAACCTTCCTTCCGCATCAGTGTTATTTACTTCAATAGTTTTGCCGTTAGAAGCGGTGAGAATGTCCCCAGGGTGCAAAGCCTTGCCACTAATCATATTCTCCGTTGCCGCACTGATAAAATGCACTTCTACATTGGGTTTCAGTTGGGCGATCGCCTTAGCTGCCCCTAAAGTTGCTCCAGCGCCCCCCATATCCACTTTCATCTTCTCAATACTGCAGCCGGGACCGGTCTTGATATTCAATCCCCCGGAGTCAAAGGTCAAGCCCTTACCCACAATAGCCAACTTGCGGCGGGGCGTACCGGGAGGCTTGTAAGTGAGATGAATAAATTTGGGAGGCAGTTCCGAAGCTTTAGCTACTCCGAGAAAAGAACCCATCCCCAGTTTCTCGCAGTCTTCTTGCTCTAATACTTCTAGCTCTAAATTGTATTCCGCAGCCATTTCGACCGCTATTTCTGCCATGGTAACCGGGGTGAGTTCGTTAGCGGGGGCGGCCACCAGTTCCCGAGCGAAAATTACTCCAGAACAGATTTTTTCTGCCCGACTCACTGCTACTTCTGTTCCAGCTAAACCCAATAAGTCTACTGTTTCCAGTTTACTTTCTTCCTTCGGTGGTTCCGACTTGAAGCGATTGTCTTGATGTAGACCTAAGATAACGCCTTCTGTTATAGCCCCAGCGGCACTAGAAGGGTTATTGGATTCTAGGGGAAAGCTGATGGCCAGGGATTTGCTTTTCTGTTTGATTGTGATACCAGCAACAGTTGCGGCGGCTAAACGCAAGCTATTGACAGTGAAGTCAGGGGCTGGACCCATACCCACCAGGATAATTTTCCGTAGAGAACCTTGACCGATGATGCGGCTTGTTATACTGGTATTAGCTTTGCCAGTGAATTCTTCTTCTGCAATTAATTCTTTCAGACCGCCCCCTAATTGTTGGTCCAACTGAGCTAAATCTCCCGTGAGGGCGACGGCATCCTCCAAAAACCCTAGGGCGAGGGTATCTCCTGTCCAATCTAAGTACGAGCTATGGGTGACTTTAATTTGCATTCTTGAATTTTTACTTTCAACTATTTCTAGTGTATTATAGAATTATTGATTTAAAAGAACAATTAATATTAAATCTGATTTGAGCTAACTAATTAATAAACCGCAGAGGACGCAGAGGACGCAGAGAGGAAAGAAAGAGTAAATGGATAACCAACAAAAGCGACAAAGTCGGAAAATTACACCAGCATTTACCCTATTGCTGCTCTTAGTAGCCATACTGGGTTCTACTTTATTAACTCCCCAAGTATCCGGGTGGTGGCAAAAGTTGACCCAGTTGGTTACCGAAGAAGTAGACCCGGGTAACGAGAATCTTGATTCTGGATTAGTATTGGATTTAATTGGACTTGACCCCCAAGCAAGAGCAGCAAAATTAACCGAAATTGCGGAAAACTCTAACTCTTCTTCTTTAGACCGCAACCGGGCTCGCTATTTATTGGCAACTGATTTAATTAAACAAAAACAAGGAGAAAAAGCCATAGAATGGTTGGAGGGACTGGAGCAGCAATATGCTGTGTTAGCACCGCAGATTCTTTTGCAACGAGCTAAAGCATATGAATTAATTGGTAAAGAAGAAAAAGCAACCGCTAGTTTGCAGAAATTAATTGACAATTATCCCGACTCTTTAATGGTACCGGAAGCTTTGTCTAAGTTAAATAAAATAGATTCCACTTATGGAGATAAGGCTATTAGTCGGTTTCCCCAACATCCTCGCACCCACCAAATTATTGCCCAGCGCTTGGAAAAGAATCCCGACCAACTGGAATTATTATTATTACTAGCTAAATATGCTGCGGACGCACCGGGAATGAATGAGGTTCGGGACAAGTTAGTCACAGAATATGAAAGCCGATTGCAAGCTGAAGATTGGCAAGATATTGCCGCTGGTTATTGGCAACTGGGACTGTACGAAAAAGCAGCAATGGCCTACCAAAATGCTCCGGAAACCGCAGAAAATCTCTATCGGATTGCCCGAGGTTTGCATTTAAGTAAGAAAAGAACTGCGGCCAAGGGGGGGTATCAAAAACTATTAGCTACCTATCCTCAGGCCAAAGAAACAGGGAGAGGTTTGCTCCATTTAGCTAGTCTTTCCAGAGGAAAAGAAGCCCTGGATTATTTGGAGCGAGTCATTGCTAATTTTGGTGACTTTGCCCCTCGAGCTTTGTTAGAAAGAGCGGAATTACTCGCTCGCCTCAACAATCCCCAAACTGCTGCAGAAACCCGCCAATTCTTATTAGACCACTATCCTAACAGCGATGCTGCCGCTTTCTGGCGTTGGGACCAAGCTACTGAAGCGGCAAATCAAGAAGATTTTGCCACTGCATGGCGATGGGCTGAACCCATTACTAAGAACAATCCTGATAGTTATTTAGCCGGGAAAGCTGCTTTTTGGATTGGTAAGTGGGCCCAGAAGTTAGAACGTCCGGAAGATGCCAAAGCTGCTTTTGAATACGTTATGGCTCGCCATCCTCAATCTTACTACAGTTGGCGAGCCGCCAGTATTTTGGGCAAACCTGTGGGGGACTTTACCAACCTACGGGATATAATGCCGGCAGCAATTAAACCTTCTAACCGACTGCCTTTATTAGCTGGTTCTCCTATGTTGCGGGAACTCTATTTGTTGGGGCAAGATGAGGAAGTAGCCACACTGTGGACAGCAGAAATCAAGAGCAAAAATATTCCCAACAATAGTCTTACGGTGGCAGAGCAATATAGCGAAGGATTGCTGTTGTTATCCCAGGGTAAACATTTATCGGGAATTAACCAAATTTGGAGATTGAGCCAGCGAGAAGACCCTCAAGATAGAGCAGAATGGAAGGCATTGCGGCAAACCCCGGAATATTGGCAAGCTTTGTTTCCTTTACCCTATTACCAAACCCTGGAAAAATGGTCTCGGGAAAGAAACTTGAATCCTTTATTAGTAGCGGCCTTAATGCGACAAGAATCCCGTTTTGAAAAAGAAATTCGTTCCCCAGTAGGGGCAACAGGTTTAATGCAAGTAATGCCGGAGACAGGGAAGTGGGTGGCAGGGAAGATAAATTTGGAAAACTATACTTTACTTAATCCGGAGGACAATATTAATCTAGGTACTTGGTATTTTGACTATACTCACCAGCAATATCAGAATAATTCTCTCTTAGCCATTGCTAGTTATAATGCCGGTCCCAATCAAGTGAAACAGTGGGTGAATAAATACGGTTTGGAAGACCCTGACATGTTTATAGAAACTATTCCTTTTGGGGAAACCCAGGATTATGTGAGGTCGGTGATAGGTAATTATTGGAATTATTTGCGTATTTACCAACCGGAAATGTTGGGGGAAATAAGCAATGAACAATGAACAATGAACAATGAACAATTAAGAGTTCGTGCAGAAAAATGCCCCTTTCGCTTTGTACAAAGGTGATACAGCAAGTGTAATATTTGCGTATGAATCATGAAACATGTAACGACACCAGTGCGAAGCGCTATAGATTCATACGTTGAAACAATTACTAATTAGACCGTGGGATAGCCGAATGGGCTGTCCCCTCTAGACAACCCAAATTGAATTGACCTGAAAAAGGTTTGTTAGGAATTTTATTTAAAGCTTGGCAATCTGCTAAATATTCTTCAATGACATTATGAAAAGATTGCTCTAATTCATCCATGGAAAGCCCATCAAAAACAATTATATCTTTGATATTGATAACTCGACCGACAAATAAACGATCCTCTTCATCGTATTCAATAATAGCTTCATATCCTTTATATTTCATGGGTCAATTCCTGCATTAATTAAAAATTCGCGAATAGCTTTATAACCAAATCAGACAGTCCTGAAAGCTTTCCCATAGTTTCTTGCTGGTTGTTCTTCTCAAATAGAAAAAGTTTGAGATAGCGATCGCTCTGCCTATTTCAAGAGTGCCTATTCC
>JH610779.1 GCA_000252485.1 Prochloron didemni P4-Papua_New_Guinea
TCTCTGTCGTCTATAATATCACCAGAATTAGTATTACATCTCCGGTTGGGTTAAGCGATCGCGAAACCCAACCTACATGGGACTTGACAAAGACAGATTTTGGTGTCATGTTTAAAGAGAAGCTTAAATGATACGTTACAAAACCTATATCCAAAAAAAAGGATTAAAAATTGGGCTACACAGCACTCAATGCTTTCACAGAAGCAATAGCATTTTCTAAATCAGGAAGTTTCTGACCGTATTTCTCTGCTGTCTCTAACCACAAACTTTTAACAGTCATCAACTCCTGTAAAGTTTCTTCTAAAGTTTCTCCCTGTGCCAAACATCCAGGCAAGGCTGGGATTTCCGCGACAAAACCACCTTCTTCACAAGGATAGATTACCATTGGATAATTCATAGTTACTCTCCTTCTATAATCTCTAGGATTCGACGAATATAAACAGATTTGACACGATTATTATGAACTGGGATAATCAAAATTACTTCATTTTTTTTGAAGATATGATGACTACCTGTAATTCTAGCAAAAAAAAAGCCCTCTAGCTCCAGGAGTTTACGGATATCGCTAAATGTTACATTGTTAGGGCTATTTTTTAATTTCTCAACTAACTTATCTTTTTTTACCACTTGTCACTAATCAAATTTATTTTATTTACAAGGTTTTTTCGTAGGGTGGGCATTGCCCACCACAGCATCTATCGCTGTAGAATATTTGAGGTTATTCCGTAGGTTGAGAAACCAGGTTTCTTGCCAAAATTTTACCATTAATCCTTAAAAGAATAATCGAATAGCAGTTTCATGCAGCATTCACCAAAGCAACTAAACGATGCTCGCGGTCAGCGGCGAATTCCAGGCAAGCTATAATGTCCGCTTCCACTAACTCTGGGAAGTCATCAATGATTTCATCTGTAGACATGCCAGCAGCTAACCAGCCCAATACATCGTAGACTGTAATCCGCATATGGCGAATGCATGGTTTTCCACCACGTTTATCTGGTTCCATAGTGATGATGCTGCGATAGCTCATAATACATCAAGATTGATTCGTACCTCAAGTTTAAATCAGGCTAATACCTTACTGCAACTGGCGATGGCTATTTGGTTGGGCAAAAGCAATTATAGCAATTGTAGATTGAGTAGAGCGATCGCGAAGGGGTGTGTTCTTTCATTAGAAGATGCGAGTTTTCTAGTAGGGTGGGCATTGCCCACCACAGCAGGCCAAAAGCAGTATCAATAGTCTCTTGACTCTTAGGCAGCCTATCCGGCTACCCCACATTGATAAATACAGATTTATACCAATTCTCTGTAACACTGCGCTTAATAGAGAATTGGTATTAGCCGAAAACAACTGGTTTTGACCACACCCAGTTGTGTTGGGTTTCGTTCCTCAACCCAACCTACAAACTCTCCTTCTATAATCTCTAAGATTCGACGAATATTTGGGCTTATTCCGTAGGTTGAGAAACCGGGAATATGAGTCAAGATTTTAGCATTAATCCTTAAAAGAATAGAAGAAACCCGGCGAATGGGCTGAAATTCTATAGCTCTTTGCGGTGGACTATTTCCCAACACTTTCTCTCTATTTCTCTTCCCTCTCTGTGGTTTTTTCAATTCTTCAGTAGTTTTCGTAGGTTGGGTTGGGTAAAGGGCCTCAACGGAACTTACAATCTATTCCACTCTTGCCTATTTCCCTCTCTTGTCTATAATATCAGCAGAATTAGTGCTGGTGCGTTACGAACTACAAAACTATTTCCCTCTCTTGTCTATAATATAAGCAGAATTAGTGCTGGTGCGTTACGAACGCACCCTACAAAACTATTTCCCTCTGTTGTCTATAATATAAGCAGAATTAGTAAATAAGGAGGACAGGAACATGAGCTACATAGCACCTCACTTTCAAGCCAGGATAAAGGAAGCTCAAGAACAAGGACTGAGGGAGTTAGATTTAAGTAACGATCGGGGAACAAACGGTGCAGTCAAGTTAACGGAAATACCTGCAGAAGTTTTTCAGTTGGAACAGCTGGAATCATTGAATTTGAGCAATAATCGAATTAGGAAGATTCCTCAACAGCTGAGGAGATTGCCAAATCTCCAATCTTTAGATTTATGGGGAAATAGATTAATTGAGTTTCCTCATGTGCTGGGTAATTTGTCTAACTTAGCTAGACTCAGATTGAGTATACGCTCGTTAGAATTATTTCCTGAGTGGCTAGCTAGAATTAAAGAACTAAGCCTGGATTTGAGTGAGAACCAACTAACAGAGATACCAGAGTCTCTGACTAAACTCTCTAACTTGACTGGGCTATATTTGAGTGATAACCAACTAACAGAGATACCAGAGTCTATTGGCAAACTCTCTAACTTGACCGAGCTA
>JH610780.1 GCA_000252485.1 Prochloron didemni P4-Papua_New_Guinea
CTTTGAGTGATAACCAACTAACAGAGATACCAGAGTCTCTGACTAAACTCTCTAACTTGACCCAGCTAGATTTGAGAAATAACAAACTAACAGAGATACCAGAGTCTCTTACTAAACTCTCTAACTTGACCCAGCTAGATTTGAGTCTTAACCAACTAACAGAGATACCAGAGTCTCTGACTAAACTCTCTAACTTGACCCAGCTATATTTGAGTAGTAACCAACTAACAGAGATACCAGAGTCTATTGGCAAACTCTCTAACTTGACCCAGCTATATTTGAGTGGTAACCAACTAACAGAGATACCAGAGTCTATTAGCAAACTCTCTAACTTTACCTGGCTATCGTTAGATAATAATCCTTTAAAACATCCCCCTCTAGAAATTGCCAATAGAGGAATCAAAGACATTAAACAATACTTCCAACAATTCCAACAAGGGAAAGATTATCTCTACGAAGCGAAACTGCTCATCGTGGGAGAAGCGGGAGCGGGAAAAACCACCTTAGCCAAGAAAATAGACAATCCCAACTATCCACTGCAAGAAGAAGACTCCACCCAAGGAATAGAAGTAATTACTTATAATTTTAATATTCCAAATCAACAAAATTTCCGCACCAACATCTGGGACTTTGGGGGACAAGAAATCTACCACGCCACCCATCAATTTTTCTTGACCAAACGCTCTCTCTATGCTGTAGTAGTAGATAACAGAAAAGAAGATGATAACTTAGATTATTGGCTCAATATAGTAGAACTCCTCAGCGACAACAGTCCGGTGCTGATTATTAAAAATGAAAAACAAGATAGGAACCGAGAAATTAACGAACTGTATTTCCGGGGACAGTTCAGCAATCTCAAGGAAATCTTCCCGACTAACCTGAAGACTAACCGAGGCTTGCCAGAAATCCTGACTCAAATCCAACATTATCTTAGTACTTTACCTCATGTTGGGGATGTCTTACCGAAGACTTGGAAACAAGTTCGGGAAGTATTGGAAAAACACCCGGAGGACTACATTAGTCTAGAGGAATATTTTCGCATTTGCCAAGAAAATGGCATTACAGAACGAGAATATAAATTACAACTGAGCGGTTATTTACACGACCTAGGAGTTTGCCTTCATTTCCAGGATGACCCCTTATTAAAGAAAGCTGTAATTCTCAAACCGGAATGGGGAACGGCAGCAGTGTATAAAGTATTAGACAATGATAAAGTCCAGAATAATTTCGGCGAATTTACTAAGGAAGACTTGGCTGAGATTTGGCAAGAGAAACAATACGAAGATAGCCAGGATGAACTATTACAATTGATGATTAAGTTCAAACTTTGCTATCAAATACCGAATCAGGAGATTTACATCGCGCCTCAACTCCTCACCCAGAACCCACCAAGATATGATTGGGACCCAACCAATAATCTCCTTCTCCGCTATACTTACGATTTCATGCCGAAAGGGATTTTAACCCAGTTTATTGTGGTGATGCACCGCTATATTCAGCAACAGGAATATGTGTGGAAAACCGGGGTTATTCTCCAGAAGGAGGAAACTATTGCAGAAGTAATAGAATATTACAGCCAGCGA
Organism: Prochloron didemni P4-Papua_New_Guinea; assembly: GCA_000252485.1. Lineage (GTDB taxonomy): Bacteria > Cyanobacteriota > Cyanobacteriia > Cyanobacteriales > Prochloraceae > Prochloron > Prochloron didemni. Next base: position 1,584 of record JH610780.1, read on the forward strand.
GAAATTAAGATTAGAGTGGCTGGAAAACACCAGCGAGACTTGTTGACTATCCTGATTGAGGAATTGGACAAAATTCACGGTTCTTACCAGCGCTTGAAGTATAATAAATTAATCCCTTGTAATTGTCCCAGGTGTAAAGACAATCCGGAACCTTATTTTTATCAATATGATGAGTTGTTAGAACGGATTGGCAATCACAAACAAACTATCGAATGTCGTAAGAGTCCTTATCATGAAGCTAACGTGCTGTCTTTAATTGACCAGACCCTGGACTTGAGGCAATTAGAAAAGTCTCTTGAAGCTGAAAGGAGAAGAATAGACGGAGAAAGTATTTTAGAAATTATCAAAGCATTACCTAATCTATCTATTAATAATTTCAATCAAAATCACAATAAAGGAGATAACCACGTGAGTAGCGATCGCACTCTAAACATGCCAAATGGAACCATTAACGCCAGCGATGCTGCTGTTTTGAACCTGGGAGATATTAACGGTACTATAGCCAATACAATCAATCAATTACCAGATTCTAACTCTAAGGAAACAGAAATTAAAGAGTTGCTGAGTCAATTACAAGAAGCCATCAACTCTACTCCAGAACTGGGAGAAGAAGAAAAAACAGAAGCTTTAGAACAAGTAGCAACCTTAGAGGAAGCAGGAGCAAATCCTAATGATGGCAAATGGAAAAAAGCAGCTAAGACAGCCACATTAGTATTTAAAGGTATTGGCACTAGTTTACCGCAAGCCACTAAATTTGTAGAAGCCTGCGACAAAATCTTGCCTGACCTCACTCAACTGATTAGTTAGAATGATAGCAGTTGACAGTTGATAGTGGACAGTTGATAGTTGATAGTTATACAGCAACCTGCGGTTGCTCTGAGGAAATAGTAAACACTTTCATAGGCCAGCTTGGACGATAGGGAAACCCTTCGACTACACAAAACTAATCTGCTGTTGGGTTTCGTTGCTCAAACCCAACCTACAATCTATTCCACATATTTAGCTGTTTCTACGTCAGTCCTACCTTGTTATTCTTTTCTTATTTAGATGGATTCAGACCCTATGTATAGGTTGGCACATTTTCCCACGTTTACAATATGACTTATTAACCAAATAGTTATTTAGTAGTTCTATCCCCCAAGCTGCTCGATTTGACTTTTCTGTGCGATGCTTGGGTGTTGGGTTTCACTTCGTTCTAAAATTTTCATGTTTTTGATAAAAAGTAAATACCTAATTAAATATAACTTTTTCATCTAGACAATTCTATCTGTTGTAGCTTAACATTAAATTATCTCGAGAGAGAAGAAGTTTTAGGAGTTATACACTAAAATCGTTCTACCCTAGTTGTTTAGTTCAGTGCGTAACTCTTGTGAGGTTTGAAAAATATGAGCAAAATCTACAAAATTTTCCCTGGCATTGGTATCGCTCGCTTGGGAAATAGCGCCAATGACTATTTCATCGGTCCGGAGGCTCCTGGCATTGTTCCCCCGCCGCCATATCGGGATGCTGAAGAGAAAATTAAGCGTCAGGGTGCCCGTTTCCGAATCTATGAGTATGAGGTAGATCAATGGGGCGGGGCAACTCTCCAGCGCGAAGTGACAGCCGACGATGCCACAATTAACTGGACAGTACATTTAGTTAACAGCAAAGCAGCAGGCAAAAAATTCCCCCCGTTGAAAAGTACAAATCGTAACGCTGCATACGAGCGCCAAGGTCTAACCATTGATGCGGGATCGCAAATGATCACTGGAAAGAACAGTAGTGTCGGTCCCTTACAGGGGGATATTACTTTCACCAAAACAAGAATTAACGAGGGGAGCGCCCAGGTTAAACTCGGCGCTCTTAAAACAGACGAGGCAGGCCGCCTCATTGTGCTGGGGGGCCATGGCCAGTCTGCCTCTCCTTTGGGTTGCGATCTGGACAATTTTGCCAACAATGACGGCTGGTACGATGACGTGTCTGACGGTCCCGTGACAGCCACCGTTACGATTGACGGCACAACGGTCAATGCGATTTCGGCTTGGGTGGTTGTGGCGGCACCAGCCTATGCCCCAGGGATTTATAATATGATGACCTGGTACGATCAAGCCGTCAGCGTCAACGCCAGCTTTTTCCATCCGATTCGGCAGCTAGACCGCCCCTCCTTTACCAAAGACATCTATCCTATCCTGAAGCGAACGGTGTTTCTTCAGTGGGTTAGTATGCCTGCACGCCGCGGACATGGCAACAATACTGGGGGAGACTTTTTGGTTCCAGATAAGCTGGCCAAGCTTAGCAATAATTCTGACCAATACAAACCCGACCGGGAAAGTGTTTTTAACCGTCTGGCCAATCCGGATAACCCGAGGCGGGATATGCCAGATTTGAGATCGGGAGTCAATCCTAGCAACCCTTCAAGGAGAATTGACACATCCCTGACCGAACATCAATATCGGATGATGACAAAATGGAAGGATGGAGATTTTGAGTCGGATTGGTCTGGTTCCGAGCCAACCCCAATACCTTTTGACAACCTTCCCCTAGCAGAACAACCGGATGCTCTCACCCAAGCCGCCTTGGAAGGCTGCATTGGCGGACCATTTTTCCCAGGCATTGAGACCACCTACCTGATGACCTTGGCCGAAACCTACAGCGAACCCTTTCGGATCGATCCAGCTCACCCACCGGGTTATTTGACAGAACCCATGGCCTTGCCCTGGCAAGCTGATTTTCTCGCTTGCGGTCGATTGTGGTGGCCTGCCCAGCGGCCCGTTTCCGTCAGGGCGAATGGCAGCTTCCAGGACTATTCCCGGGGAATTCGTGACTTTTCCGGGATGGTACGCCACTGGTCCGATCTAGGTTTCATAGTTCAAGATGGGGACGAGTACGTTGAGAGAGAACGCCGACCCATTGGCTAACTCACAAGCAGCCCAGGTGGCGGTTGTAGGCGGGGGACCGGCAGGGCTAGCTACGGCCATCGCCCTTGCCCGCCTCCAGATCGGTTGCATCGCCATCGAGGCAAGCGACTATACCCAACCGCGCTTGGGGGAACATCTAACCCCAGAGGGGGTGATGGTATTGCAGCAGTTCGGTCTCTGGAACGATGAGTTTGCGGGCAAACACCGTTTCTGTTACGGCATCCGTTCTGCTTGGGGAGAGGATCGCATTGCCCAGAGCGACTATATTTTTCATCCCAGCGGCCATGGGGTCAATTTGAGCCGTCCTGCCTTTGACTGCGACCTAGCGGCCTTAGCCCGCAGGGAGGGAGTAGATATACTGCTCTCCAGCCAATTAAAAACGGTTCGGCGAGAGGGGGAGGAATGGGTTCTCTCCCTCAATGCCCCCACGGGTTACAGAACTGTAAGGGCGGCATTTGTGGTGGATGCCAGTGGACGAAATGCCGTAGTTGCCAGGAGCCAGGGGCAAAAGTCTCACTACCGCGATCGGTTGGTGGGAGTTGCAGCCTTTTTACAACCCCGCAATCCATCCAGCGGGGGGAATGGGGAAACTTTGCTTTTGGAAGCCTGCCAATGGGGATGGTGGTATTTTGCCCGCCTTCAGGATGGTCGAGGTGTCTTCCTGCACGTGACCGATGGGGATCTGCTCGCTCCGGGAAAAGAGGGTTCCCTTGGGGCGTGGCGCGATCGCCTAGAATCGACCCGATATTTTAAGGATGTAGCTAACAGCTACGAACCCGCCGAAACTGTCATTGTCCGGTCGGCGCGGAGTCATTGTCTGGAGCGGGTAACGGGGGAGCAGTGGCTGGCAGTGGGAGATGCTGCTATGAGTTTCGATCCATTATCTTCCATGGGCATTACAAAGGGATTGAAGAGCGGCATAGTTGCCAGCCAGATCGTTCTGAGGTATTTCCAGGGAGATACTTCAGCCCTCGAAACCTATAACCATGACATCCAACAAAAATTTGGAAGTTACCTAGAAGAGCGCGCTGCTTACTACCAGATGGAACGGCGCTGGCCGAGTTCCCCATTCTGGCAGCGCCGACATAGTTAGGAACGGGGAATGGGGAATTTTGACCGTCTTAAAAAATTCTTCGTTTTGCCATCTACGTTTTCCTCATCTAGAGCATCGTAGATTGGGTAGAGCGATAGCGAAGTCCAACAGCACCAAGTTGTGTTGGGTGGTCCCTGAGCGGTAGTCGAAGGGTTTCGTTGCCTCAACCCAACCTACTTCCACTCTAAGGAAACAGAAATTAAAGAGTTGCTGAGTCAATTACAAGAAGCCATCAACTCTACTCCAGAACTGAAGGAAGAAGATAAAACGGAAGCTTTAGAACAAGTAGCAACCTTAGAGGAAGCAGGAGCAAATCCTAATGATGGCAAATGGAAAAAAGCAGCTAAGACAGCCACATTAGTATTTAAAGGTATTGGCACTAGTTTACCGCAAGCCACTAAATTTGTAGAAGCCTGCGACAAAATCTTGCCTGACCTCACTCAACTGATTAGTTAGAATTATAATTAATATGTTGAATTTTTAATTCTCAATAGTGGTGGCTTACCCGCGATTGCTAGGCAGCCCAGAGGGTACCCCACCATTGACTTTCTACATATTCAGTTATAAGCAATTTTAGGTTGGCTTGGACGATAGCAAAACCCTTCGACTACACAAAACTAATCTGCTGTCGGGTTTCGTTGCTCAAACCCAACCTACTCCTATACTTGTGGCTCCCCCCTGTGCTGTTGGGTTTCGTTGCTCAAACCCAACCTACTCCTATGGCTCCCCCCTCGCCCTTTGGGAGAGGGGGGCTGGGGGGGGAGAGGGAAATTAAAGCAGGAGATTCTCTAGATTTGTTTTTAGAGCATTTTCCTACTGTCCAAGGAGAACAAGCGATCGCAATATTAGAATTAGTAAAGGAAATGCTGGCTAGTTAGGGAAATCCTGCTTGATGAATGTGTCCCCAAACCACTGAAGCGAGAACTGAGGGGTTATCGAATACGTACAGTAGTAGAGATGGGTTGGTCAGGAAAGAAAAATGGTGAACTACGTAAAAAACCAACCTAAGATTCCCGAATCGCCTTTTTTTGGAAAATAGCTCTCCTAAACTAAAATTTAACTTCGATAGATTCAGACCCTATATATATGTCGGCACATTTTCCCACGTTTACAAGATAACTTATTGCCCAAATAGTTGTCAAGTAGTTTGTAGATAAATTTTGCTTATAGCTTTTGCTGTATTACTTTTGTCTATTTTATCTATAGGAAATTAGTGCATCAGGGCTAAATTTTATCTAGGTATACCTAGAAATTTTCTCAAGTCACCAGCGCTAATTGCTATGGGTTCAATAGAGCCATATATCCTGCTGGTGCGTTACGAACGCACCCTACAAAACTAAAATGGTTTTGAGATTACGAAATATTTCCAAAAAACGAGGTTATCCCGTAGGTTGAATTGTTTTTAAATTCAAGATAAAGTATAAACAAGAATTAGTAAATCAGTTGAGATTACTAAACCTTTCCACAAAACTCAGAGACCTCCTAAGAGTTAAGGAAGTTTTTGTTGGGCTACACAACAGTCAATGCTTTCACAGAAGCAATAGCATTTTCTAAATCGGGCAGTTTCTGACCATATTTCTCTGCTGTCTCTAACCACAAACTTTTAACAGTCATCAACTCCTGTAAAGTTGCTTCTAAAGTTTCTCCCTGTGCCAAACATCCAGGCAAGGCTGGGATTTCTGCGACAAAACCACCTTCATCACAAGGATAGATTACCATTGGATAATTCATAGCTCCCGACCGTGGAATTCAAAATTCAAAATTCAAAATTCAAAATTTAATTCGTGACGAATGTCTCCGCAAAAAAATGCCCCCTACTAGACTCGCCTTGTTTCTCTTGGTTCTTAGCTTGTTGTCGATTTTCAGATTCAGTCGAGTTATACAATAACCAGTTGGTTGCTCTCACTCAATAGTAAAAACGTTTATAGGCCAGTATTAGATGTACCTCATGAGTTCAAGAAACGCTATAAACAGACTTGACAAGATTATTATGAACTGGGATAATCAAAATTATATCAAATATAAAAATGATTGCTACAAATAGTTATTGCAAGGTTATCCCGTAGGTGGAGAAACCGGGTTTCTTGCCAAAATTTTAGCATTAATCCTCCAAATAATAGAAGAAACCCGGTTTCTGGGTTGAAGTGGTTTTTTCAATTTTTAAGTCTTTCTAAAGTCGCCAGCGCTAGCTACTTATAGGTTGGATAGAGCCATATATCCTGCTGGTGCGTTACGAACGCACCCTACAAAACTACACTGAAAGCTAGGCAGCCCAGAGGGCTACCCCACGGTGGATCAATAGTTTTGACCACACGAACGAGGCTCTGGCTCCCCCCTCGCCCTTTGGGAGAGGGGGGCTGGGGGGGAGAGGGCCCTACTCATTGCGCAATTTATCCAAAACGCTCCTATCTTCCAAAGTAGAAGTATCCCCCACCACTTCTTCCCCTGCGGCCAAGTTCCGCAACAAACGGCGCATAATCTTCCCGGAACGAGTCTTAGGCATTGCTTCGGTAAAGCGAATCTCTCCGGGACGAGCGATCGCCCCTATTTCCGCCGCCACATGTCGCTTCAGTTTCTTGGCCAACTCTTCAGAACCAGTATAATGTTGCTCCAAAGTGACAAAAGCAAAAATATCTTCTCCCTTCACTTCATCGGGTCTGCCTACTACTGCCGCTTCAGCTACTGCGGGATGGGATACTAAAGCAGATTCTATTTCCATGGTTCCCAAACGATGGCCGGAAACGTTAATCACATCGTCCACTCGACCCATGACCCAGAAGTAGCCATCTTCATCTCGCCTGGCCCCATCTCCAGCAAAGTAGAAATGGTGGCCATCTTGAGGAGGAATGGGTTCCCAATAAGTGCGACGGAACCGCTCTGGGTCTTTATAGACGGTGCGCATCATGCTGGGCCAAGGACGCTTAATTACTAAGTAACCTCCTTCATTCTCTCCCACTTCCTTACCAGCTAAATCCACCACATCGGCCATAATGCCGGGAAAAGGACGAGTGGCGGAACCGGGTTTAGTGGCAGTGGCTCCCGGTAGAGGGGCGATGGTGATGCCTCCGGTTTCCGTTTGCCACCAAGTATCCACGATGGGACACCGTCCTCCCCCAATTACATCCCGATACCAAATCCAAGCTTCTGGGTTAATGGGTTCTCCCACGGTTCCCAACAATCGCAGAGAGGATAAATCTCTGGCTTTGGGCAGTTCTTCTCCCAGTTTCATAAAGGCCCGAATGGCAGTGGGGGCAGTATAGAAAATATTGACTCCGTATTTCTCTACTATATCCCAGAAACAACCGGGATTAGAAGGACGGGGAACTCCTTCGTACATTAAGCTAGTTGCGCCGTTAGATAAGGGTCCGTAGACAATGTAGCTATGTCCGGTAATCCATCCCACGTCCGCAGTACACCAATACACGTCTCGGTCTTGCAGGTCGAAGATCCACTTGGTAGTCATGTGGGTGTAGAGATTGTAACCGCCGGTGGTGTGAACTACTCCTTTGGGCTTGCCTGTAGTGCCGCTGGTATAGAGAATGAAGAGCATATCCTCACTATCCATGGGTTCCGCAGCACAGTCTCCAGCCATTTTCGGTTGCAGTTCGTGCCACCAACAATCCCTTCCCTCTTCCATGGGCAGTTCTTCCCCAGTGCGCTTTACTACTAAGACGTTAGTAACGCTGGGTACACCGTTGTCCGCCAGAGCCTTATCTACTTGGGCCTTTAAGGGGACAATTTTATCTTTCCGATAACCGCCATCGGCAGTTACTACTAATTTAGCTTCTGCGTCTACAAGCCTGTCTTTCAGGGCTTCGGCGCTGAAACCCCCAAATACTACTGTGTGGGGAGCGCCGATTCTGGCGCAGGCTAGCATGGCAATGGCTGCTTCCGGTATCATGGGCATGTAGATGCCTACGCGATCGCCCTTCTGCACTCCCAACTGTTTCATGGCGTTAGCCATTTGACAAACTTCTCGATGCAGCTCCTGGTAGGTGAGAGTGCGGCTATCTCCTGGTTCTCCTTCCCAAATTAAAGCTGCCTTATTCCGTCGCCAAGTAGCAAGATGACGGTCCAGACAATTATAGGAAATATTGAGTTTGCTGTTGACAAACCATTTGGCAGTAGGAGGTTGCCAGTCCAACACCTTATCCCAAGGTTGAAACCAGTGCAGTTCTTCGGAGGCCAATTTTGCCCAAAACTGTTCCGGGTCTGCTGCGGCTGAATTGTAGAGTTGTTCGTACTGTTGGATGGTTTTAATTTGGGCTTGTTGGGAAAACTCGGGGGGTGGGGTAAATAAGCGTTTTTCTTGCAGGACTGATTCTATATTGGTTTCTGACATGATTTTGCTTAGAGTTTTCTTTCTGTAGATTTTCCCCAACTACCGCCGGTTTTGGCCTTGCATAAAGAATTATTTAATCTTATAAATCCCCCTAAATCCCCCTTATGGTCGGGGGACTTTGCTCCTTCCTTCCTTTGCTCCTTCCTTCCTTTGCTCCCTGAGGGTCGTCGAAGAGCAGGGCAAGCCTTGTCAAAGGGGGACTTTGCTCCTTCCTTCCTTTGCTCCCCCTTTGGAAAGTTGTATCGTCATTATTTAATTGGGGTTAGAATGATAATTATTTGAGCCATTTCTAATCAGTCTTACCTTGTCATTCTTTTCTCATGTACAGGACTTAGGCCAACAAGCCAAGAAACCGGGTTTCTCGTCGGGATAAAATGGTAAAACTCAGAGTTTTGGTTCAGAAACCCGGTTTCTGCGTAAGTCCTAATGTAGATTGATTCAGACCCTATATATATGTCGGCACATTTTCCCACGCTTACAATATAACTTATTGCCCAAATAGTTGTCAAGTGGTTTTTAGATAAGTTTTGCTTGATAGTTGGATCCCCCCCAGCCCCCCTTCAAAAGGGGGG
>JH610781.1 GCA_000252485.1 Prochloron didemni P4-Papua_New_Guinea
AGAAGAAAAAATGGGGGAATAAGAAAAAGTCCCCCTTTGACAAGGGGGATTTAGGGGGATAGACCCTATTGGTAGCAAAAACTTTTGTATTTCATATATGGCTACACAAGAATTTCTGGAGCAGTGTGTCTATTTGAAGATAATATTTGTGATCGCGAATTGTTATTCAAATGGGGGAGAAGAAAAAATGGGGGAATAAGAAAAAATGAGGGAAGAAGAAAAAGTCCCCCTTTGACAAGGGGGATTTAGGGGGATAGACCCTATTGGTAGCAAAAACTTTTGTATTTCATATATGGCTACACAAGAATTTCTGGAGCAGTGTGTCTATTTGAAGATAATATTGGCGATCGCGAATTATTATTCAAAGAGAGAGAACTTATATCTGAGATTTGGTGGTCTCCCTCTGGCCAACCCGACTCTATAACCCTTGACAAGTGTTATAATGATTTTTATGAAGAATATAAGTGGTATCTCAATGGTGAAGTAGCCTCAGTATATCTCGCCCTCAAGAATGTGGAACATTAGCTATAATGAGAATAGATTTCAACATTAGAGCTTGCTCAATGTCCTTGATACTCTCTATTATCTAATCATGAATGACTATAATCAAGAATCCTTTACAAAAGTGAAAGATGCTACGGTAGCAAAAACTTTCTATGAGGCTCGTGCTATTCTCAGCGATATCGATAATCAAAAGATAACTGACCCAGATTTAGATGACTTGGTGCAATATTGTAAAGATTTGGTTAATTTTTGCATTAAATATGGCATTCAAAGAGAAGCAGAGCTGAATTTTTTTGCTATCCTCACCACTACGGACTACAATAAACTCCTTCAATCCACTATCCTAAATTTTGCGTTAGACAGCAATCCTTTACAAGGATTATCTAATTTTGTTGGCCAAGGGAGTAAATTAACTTTTCTCACTTTGACATGGTATAATGATATCTTGTCTCAGCTAGGTGAAAAATACGATGGATAGTGGATAGTGGATAGTGGATAGTGGATAGTTGATAGTTGATAGTGGATAGTGGATAGTTGATAGTGGATAGTTAATAGTATTAATGAATACTCCCCCCTTTGATAAGGGGGGTTGGGGGGGATAAAACCTTCTACTTCAGCAACAAATAATAGAGTTCCCCAGTCCAGCCAATTATACCAGCGCGATCGCCTGCAAAAGGACCGGTTCCCATAAAAAGATCCACTCGTCCCGGTCCTTTAATGGCACTGCCAGTATCCTGGTCTAACACGTAGCGACTAACCACGGGAGTTTCAATGGTCCCAGTCTCGGTAAAATAAGGAATGCGAGTTCTAACCAAAGCCAAAGCCCCCGGAGGCATTAAGGACTTATCTGTGGCAATAGAACGATCCTCAGTAACGGGTACCCCAATACTACCCATAGCCTTAGCCCCATGAGTTTCTCGCAGGAAAATAAACCGATTATTGCGAGGTAAATACCTGTCCAGTTCTTGAGGATTGGCGCGAAAATACTCAATCATCACTGGCAAAGTCAAACCATCTGCAGGAAAGACTCCATCTTTAATCATTTCCTTGCCAATACTTTGATAGGCATAGTCTGTATTGCCATCGTAATTGACCGACATTATACTGCCATCGGGAAGGCGCAGACGAGCCGAACCCTGAATCTCTACCAAAAACGCCTCAAAGCGATCGCGCAACCAAACCAACTCATAACCAGCCAAAGGAGTTCGCAGTCCCAAGCCATCGTCACCTTGCAACTGGGCTCTAGTGGGATGAGGTTTGGGCCAACTCTCCAAATTCTCAGGCCGACGATAGAGAGGATAACGATACTCTGCCGTAGGAACCCGACTGGCTTCATAGATTGGCTCGAAATAGCCGGTAAAAAACACTTCCCCTCGATTATCTCGCCCTACAGACTTGTAAAAAGTAAACTCCCGTTCCACCGCTGCTTGAAACTCCCGAGCATTGCGAGAATTAACCAGCAATTGACGAAAACGTTTCAGAGAGCGAATCACTCGCTCCCGAGTAATTCCCCGCACGGGATGGTTTTGATAATCTTCCGCTGCACTGGGAGTCTTTAAATAAGTCAAACTTTGGTCGATGGCTTTCAAAAGCTGACGGCGATCACCCTCTTGGCCGTACATTTCCCACAACTGTTCGTCCAAACCCAGAGAGTTCCTATTCAGCTGAACTTGTCGCAGAGGTATTTCAGCACCAAAGAGCAGATTCGGGCTCAGAACAGTTAAACCCAGACTCAAAGCAATTAAAGCAATCTTTTTTTTCATGCGGTTTTTCATCAGGTTTTTCATCAGGAATAATGACCTCCTCGCCTCCTGTAGCTTTGTAACTGACGACCAATCAGTTACAACCGTTCCACACTGCCAAAAAAAACTGGTTCCACCCGAATGGCCATCACGCTAGCAGGACGAATCACCATATGTTCCCCTTGGATATTTTTAATGGGCACAGTAATAAAGTCGTTAGAGTCGGACTTGGGCACCAACTCGCCACTGTACCATTTCTGAAATTCTTGAATCGTCGAAAAACGCACCTCTTCCTTGTGGCCGGTAGAGATAAAAATGTGAACGGCGAACTCATCTGGTTGTCTGGGCATATATATAAGTTGATAGTTGATAGTGGATAGTGGATAGTTAATACTGCAACTGGTTGGTTGCTCTCTCCTGTAGCGATCGCCAAGACGATTGCTATAATAATCTGGATTATAGTTACAAGAATAAATTAAATCGTTGTAGTAGAGTTTCCATTAAAGGTTCCAATTGAGTTAATTCAGAGCTAGTTTTAAATTTTAACTGCTGGGGGACGGGCAAATCAAAAGGCAATTTTCCCTTTAAGTCTGGACGTTCCATCTGAACCAACAAAATTTGTCCCGGATCTTTCGTCTCTAGAGCATAGCCTATTTCCACACAAACGTTAGAATTGAACAATAACTGCTCTGTCTTGTCCCCCGGTAAGCAAGCCACAGCAGTACAGTCAGCAATAAAAAGCAGGCTTTTGCGGATATTGCGCAGTTGGCTGGAACTGAAACGCATAGGTTCATCAGCCGGTCGCGGCGATAATTCTAAACTGAGCGGATAGCGAGATTTTTCGTTCAAGCTGTCTACAACGTCTGACAGAGCTGGAACTAAAGCGTCCCAAGCAGCCTCATATTCTCTTTGATAGCTGAAAAAGATTGTGGGGGAATGGATTGCCGCCATTTCCTGTTTGGTAAAATAAACTTCCTGAGAGATTAAATCTATATTAGCTATAACATAGCCTCCGCTCCCTTCAATATAGAATTCAATCCTTTCTCCTTCCAAATAGCGACTAAACCAGAGAGAGTTTTGCACTTCCTGACTATCATCCAAGAAATCAGCCCGCAAACCGGACTTGAGCAAACTATTGCGGTTCAAACGCAAATCGTGAGGTCGTTGAATTATTTGTCGAATTGGTTCGTAATGTTCCAGATACCAAGCTTTAAGAGGGATAATGGCCATATGAAAGAGAAAAGGAGCAGTAGGTCTCCAGCCATGTTAACAAATTTTAACAATAAGCGCTCACATCCTCACCACAGTGATCGGCCAAATAGCAATGAGCAATGAACACTTCGGCTACGCGGTCCCTGAGCGTAGCCGAAGGGCAGTGCAGGCAATTAACAATGAACAATTAAGAGGTTGATAAGAAAAATGCGCCTTTCGCTTGATACAAAGGTGATACAGCTATGTAGTATTTTTGCATAAATAATGTAGCATGTTTTGACACTTTAGGAGCGAAGCGCTATATCTTCAAAAACAGCTGATCTGATTTAAATCGCAGTCATCGCTAGTTATCATATCAACTATCTATATTCATCTGTGTTCATCTGTGTTCATCTGCGGTTTAAATCATGGTCATTGCTAGTCCTAAGTCAAAATCTACACCAAAATCTACACAAGTTAGCCAAGAAACTCTTTTAACTCCTTGTTTACCTTTAAGAGGAGTTAGTTGGTCAACTTATCAAGCGTTAATGACTGATATAGGGGAAAATAGACCTTGGCGCATTGCTTATAATCAAGGAATCTTAGAAATTAGAATGCCACTGTTACAACATGAACTTCCTAAAGGCTTGTTAGAAAGCTTTATTGAAGCAACAGCAGATGAGTTGGAAATTGAACTGATGAAAGCTGGTGCTTTGAGACTGGAACGAGAAGATTTGAAGCGGGCGATCGAACCGGATGGTTGCTTTTATATTCAAAATGAAGCTAAAGTGAGAGGAAAGAAGGAAATTGATTTGGCAGTAGATCCACCTCCAGATTTAGCAATTGAGTCCGATTATACTAATTCTTGTTTGAATAAGTTTTCTATCTATGCTTCTTTGGGAGTGACCGAACTTTGGCGCTATTATAAAGGGAATTTGGAAGTTTATCAATTAGTGGGTGAGGAGTATGAAAAGAAGGATGAAAGCCTTGCTTTTCCTTCTTTTCCTGTTGGGGAAGTGGTCCAACTGATTGAGGTTAGTAAGACTGAGGGTCAACGATATGCTGTTAGGTTGTTGCGGAAGAGGATTATTAACCGCAGATGAACACAGATGAACGCGGATGAACGCGGATGATTTGTGATTGGTGTTGGGTTTCGCTATCGCTCTACCCAACCTACAATTGCTACTCCTTGGATTAAGATTATAGAATAATTGAGGTGAGGATACGAATATTCGAGTTTATAGTATAAACTATTTAACGAACCTCTATAAATAAAATATAATAATTGATAGCTGGAAATAGATTGTGAACAATATACCTCGTCAGAAATTAATTGAAATAATTAAAGATTATGGGAGAAAATTACACGAAGACCCCAAAAGGTGTAAATCCTTTTTGCTGGACTATTGCGGAGAATATAAAGGGGAAATTAACGTTTTAATTAATGCTTTAAATGAAAGAGTAGCAACAGATTTACTGAACAACAGTCAAAAGATCCTTTTTCCATTGGTTTTTGATCGACTGAAAGAGCGTTTGCAGCAAAATCTCGACATGACGGAGGGTGCAGCTATTTGGGCTATAGAATCCTGGGCTTTGGCACTGGAAGTGGTTACGGAAGTAGAATTAGATTCTTTCAGACAGTTTCAAGTTACACCTGAACGGAAAGAAAAGGGTGATAATGTATTCAATGAAGAAGTTTCATTTCTCAGCAGTATTCCTAGATCTAGATCTTCTCCAGCGGTTATTTACCTTTACAATCCCAACTATCTTAAAGATGGCATAATCTCTGGATCTGGAAGTGGCTTGGTGTTGACTCCCGATGAAAAAACAATAATTACCTATGAAAATAATATCAAAATCTGGGATTTAGCCACAGGGAAATTATTGCGTACTCTTCAGGGTCAGGGTCATTCTTGCTTTGTTTTCAGCGTAGCAATAAGTCCCGATGGCTCCACTGTTGTTAGTGGGGGTTTCGACGATAACACAGTCAAAATCTGGGACTTAGCCACTGGGAAATTATTACGCACTCTTTCGGGTCATTCTAGCCATGTTATGAGCGTAGCAATAAGTCCCGATGGTTCCACTGTTGTTAGTGGGAGTTGGGATGGAACGATCAAAATCTGGGAATTAGCCACCGGGAAATTATTGCGTACTCTTGAGAGTGATTCTAGCCTTGCGGAGAGTGTAGCAATAAGTAACGATGGTTCCACTGTTGTTAGTGGGAGTTGGTATGGCACGGTGGAAATCTGGGAATTAGCCACTGGGGAATTATTGCGTACCCTTCAGATTCATTCTGACCCTGTTTCTAGCGTAGCAATAAGTCCCGATGACTCCACTGTTGTTAGTGGGAGTGAGGATGACATCAAAATCTGGGATGTAGCCACTGGGGAATTACTTAGCACACTTGAGAGTCATTTTGGCTCTGTTATGAGCGTAGCAATAAGTCCCGATGGCTCCACTGTTGTTAGTGGGAATAGGGATAACACTGTCAAAATCTGGGATTTAGCTACTGGGGAATTACTTAGCACCCTTTCGGGTCATTCTGACTATGTTGGGAGCGTAGCAATAAGTCCCGATGGCTCCACCGTTGTTAGTGGGAGTAGGGATAAAACCGTCAAAATCTGGGATTTAGCCACTGGGGAATTACTTAGCACTCTTTCGGGTCATTCTGGCTCTGTTAATAGCGTAGCAATAAGTAACGATGGCTCCACCGTTGTTAGTGGGAGTGCGGATACAGATATTCGAGTTTGGAGAAATGCAATCCCAGTTCGATAAGCTACAATTGCTTTTAATTGAGTATACTCAGCCAGTAAGTTAGACATTGCCCAACCTTGATTTTTATTACCGATTTATACTGGAGAAATCTGCTAGATGATGGAAACCTTGATACAGTTAAATCTGTAGCCATTGCCCTTGCCCCAAAACTTAAAGAAAAAGGATAAGAGAGTATAGGGAATAGGAGGTAATCGATGCCTGCAAAAGATATCTATCACCAAACCGTTAAAAATGCTCTCATTAAAGATGGTTGGATTATTACGGACGATCCTTATAAAATTGAATATGAAGATGTGAGACTTTATGCTGATTTAGCCGCAGAAAAACCCATAGCCGCAGAGAGAAATGGAGAAAAAATAATTGTTGAAATTAAAAGTTTTATTAGTCCTTCACCTATGAATGATTTTGAAAACGCCATGGGACAATACATCATTTATCGAAATTTTTTACAATTAAGTCATACAGATTACGATATTTATCTAGCTCTTAGAGATATGGTTTTTGATACCTTCTTTGTAAGAAAATCGATTCAATCTATTATTACCTTGAATAAGGTAAAATTAATCATCTTTAATTCCGAACGGGAGGAACTAAAACGATGGATAAAATAAGTTTATATAGCGATTTGATTAAACAAGTATTAACAGAATACGATGGCTTATCTTCTCAATCATCAGGAGATAAAATTGAGACTTGTTTGATATTTGACGAACAGCGCCACCATTATTTGTGGTTAACTTTAGATTGGCAAGGTAGTAAAAGATATAACTATACTCACGTTCACGTTAGAATTAAAAATGAAAAGATTTATATAGAAGAAGATTTTACAGAAGAAGGAATTGCTAATGAATTAATAAATTTGGGTGTAAGCCAGAAAGATATTGTTTTAGCTTTTCAACCACCAGATGTGAGAAAATTTACAGATTTTGCAATTAAGTAGCTAGAATAAATGTTAAAAACCAACCCAGGACTTACACAAACAATCTAGTTTTCGTAGGGTGCGGGCGCTAAGAGCGGCGCGAAGCTGGGCGCAACGCACCATCCTAATACCAATTCTCTGTAACACTGCGCTTAATAGAAAAGCTGATATCAAGAGTGTTGCTTAATCTTGCTCAAATGTATTAGTTGCATCTTCATAGAGAATTGGTCTAACCCCATCGCAAAGAACCATCGAAAATATCTCTTTTCTGTCACTCTCTGATAAGGCGGGCCCTTCGCAGATCCCTGCGCGCGCCGCGAAGCGGATCCGTTCCGGATCGCCCTTGGCGTTATTGTAACAAGTATTCAGCGAATAGAGCATATTTTTGATTTATTATGAGAAAATAATGTATCAATCGGTTGTGGTTTAAGAGGTCTATAATTTAGAAATTGCAAGTGTTTTTCCAGAGTAACAGGATGGATAATTTATAAACCTTTCTGGGTTAATTTTAATAAGATAAGGTGCGTTACGAACGCACCCTACTGGCTTGACTTAGTCTCAGTCTGTTTATTCCCCTCGATCGCACTTTTGCGAGCTTCTGCTACATTTTTTAATGCTAATAAAATATGCTCCTTATCGCCATCTTCAAAAACAGCATCCAAATAAGCAGCTGCTTCGGCTGGATCTTTTAAGGAGTTGATTAAATAAGAATGGTAGCTTTTATATGTTGACATTTTTTCTCTTCTGAAAATCTTTCCAATACTGCTTTGCTTTAATATAGCACTACGCATTTAGGTTAGGACATTAATAAAGCCTGAAACCTAGTCATAGCCTGTTTTTGAATTTTGAATTTTGAATTTTGAATTGCGCGTAGCGCTATAATATCTCGATTTTGACTACTTTTATCCCCACCACAAAACGAAAGAACCATAGTGACTCCCGATTGAGCAACTATGGTTCGATAACCTACTCCATAGTCAATTCTAACTCTTGTGCTTTCATTAATTATTAAATAAATATTACTAATAGCCAAGAAACCGGGTTTCTACAATGATTTTGAAATCCATACTTGAATTTGTTAAAGAAACCCGGTTTCTAACCCCAGCGGTTTGTCTAAACTAAATAAA
>JH610782.1 GCA_000252485.1 Prochloron didemni P4-Papua_New_Guinea
TTTAGGGGGATATTCTCTCCTAATCCTTTGTAGGAATAGATGGGGCTTGTTTAAAGGCCAGAGAACTATTCTCAACCGGTAAAGATGTTTTGGCTAGCTTCAAAGATGGCACGGAACTGCGCATTAAAGCTGTTAAATTAGTAGTGCTGGCATCGTAAATTTGGGTGACAATTTTCGGATACAAACCAATGCCAATAATAGGCACTAACAAACAGGCAATAATAAACACTTCTCGGGGTTCGGCATCGATAAGCGCTTCTTTTTCTACCAATTTCTTGTTTTCCGGACCGTAAAGTATTTCCCGCAACATGGAGAGGAGATAAATTGGGGTGAGAATCACTCCTACTGCTGCTAGGAATACTACTAAGATTTTAAAGGTATTGCCGTAGGCATCGCTAGTGGCAATACCGATAAACACCATGATTTCTGCTACAAAACCGCTCATTCCCGGTAAGGCTAAGGAAGCCATGGAACAGGTGGTCCACATGGCAAATATCTTCTTCATCTTTTTGCCCACACCTCCCATTTCATCTAGCATGAGGGTGTGAGTGCGATCGTAGGTGGAACCTACCATGAAGAAGAGACTGGCTCCAATCAAGCCGTGGGATATCATTTGCAGCATGGCTCCGCTAGTACCGATATCGGTAAAGGAGGCGAGACCAATTAACACAAATCCCATGTGAGAAATGGAGGAATAGGCAATTTTTCGCTTCAGGTTCCTTTGAGCGAAGGAAGTTAAAGCGGCGTAGATAATATTGACTACTCCCAGAATCACTAAGGCTGGAGCAAATACTGCATGAGCGTCGGGTAACATGCCCGCATTCATGCGAAATAGAGCATAACCCCCCATTTTTAACAAAATCCCCGCCAGCAGCATGTGGGCTGGAGCAGTGGCTTCTCCGTGAGCGTCCGGGAGCCAGGTGTGGAAGGGGAAAATGGGCAGTTTGACGGCGTAGGCAAAGAGGAAAGCGCCGTAGAGCAAAAGCTCCAGATTAAAGGGAAATTCTTTGGCGGCGATCGCCCTCATATCAAAGGTAACTGTATCGCCATAGAATGCCATGGCCAAAGCAGCAATGAGAATGAAGAGGGAACTACCTGCAGTGTAGAGGATAAACTTAGTAGCGGCGTAGAGGCGCTTCTTGCCTCCCCAAATGGACAAAATCATGTAAACCGGCACTAACTCTAGTTCCCAAACTAGGAAAAACAGCAGCATATCTTGCACGGCAAAAACGGCAATTTGACCGCCGTACATGGCCAGCATCAAGAAGTAAAATAACTTGGGCTTGTAAGTAACGGGCCAAGCTGCCATAATGGCCAGAGTAGTGATAAAACCGGTGAGGAGAATTAGAGGCATGGATAAGCCATCTGCTCCTACGGACCAATTTAAATTTATTTGGGGAATCCAAGAAAAAGTATCTACTAATTGCAGTTCTGAACTGCTCACATCGTAGCCTTGATAGAAGGCATAGACAATTAAAGCAAAGTCAATTAACCCTACGTAGAGGGAATAGTATCTAACCGTTTTGCCTTCTTTATCGGGGATAATAGGAATTAACAAAGCGGCCAGAATGGGAAAGAGAATGATTATAGTTAGCCAGGGCAATTGTGTCATGTTTGAACCGCAGATGAACGCAGATGAACGCGGATGAATATGGATGTTGTTGGTAAAACAAAAAACCAACAACAAATAACCAACAACAAACAACAAACAACAAATAACAAACAACCAACAACCAACAATTAAGTAATACTAAATACGAGGACAAAGCCCAAGGTTGCGCCGAAAATAATCAGAGCGTAAAATTGAGCGCGACCGTTTTCTAGGTATTTCAAACCTTCTCCACTGACGATGGCCACTAAACCGGTCAAGTTCACCGCACCGTCTACAATCCGGAAGTCTACTTCCATGATTTGTCGGGCTAAACGGCGACTACCTCGGACGAACAAAGAGTCATAAATTTGGTCGAAGTACCACTTGTTGAGAGAGAATTGATAGAGGGTTTGGTATTTCGCGGCGATGGCCCCCGCATCAATTTTACCTAACACGTAGGTTAAGTAGGCGAAGAGAATACCAACTGCAGCAATAAATACGGACAGTCCTCCCATAGTTAAGAACTCATTCAAGTCAAAATGGGCTGATTCGGCTATGGCTTCTACTGCTTCTCCGGGAGCATGAATAAATGCCTCGAAGGTATTATTCCAAGGACGACCCAGCAAACCAACGGCAATAGAAGGAACTGCCAGCACCATGAGAGGGAAAGTCATACTGATAGGAGACTCGTGGGGAGAACTGCTGTGACTATGTCCCTCTGCGCCGTGACCGTCTTGTTTATGTCCGTCGTGATGGTGAGATGCTGCCCCAACACCTGCTGCAGCTAATAACTCGCTGCGAATAGCAGTATCGTTACCTTTAAATTCTCCTTCAAAGGTCATGAAGTACATGCGGAACATGTAAAAGGCAGTGAGTCCCGCAGTCAACCAACCCACAGCCCAGAGACCGCGATCGGCTATAAAAGCTGCGCCCAAAATTTCGTCTTTGGACCAGAAACCGGCAAAAGGAGGAATACCGCAAATAGCCAAAGTCCCGATTAAAAAAGTGCTGGAAGTAATAGGCATGTATTTGCGCAATCCTCCCATGAGGCGCATGTCCTGAGCCAAGATGGGTTCGTGACCTACCACTGCTTCCATGCCGTGAATCACCGAACCGGAGCAAAGGAAGAGCATGGCTTTAAAATAAGCATGGGTCATGAGGTGAAACAGTCCCGCAGTATAGGAACCGATGCCCATGGCCATCACCATATAACCCAATTGGGAAATAGTGGAATAGGCCAAACCCTTTTTAATATCGTTTTGAGTAAGAGCGATAGTCGCTCCCAGAAAAGCGGTAAAGGCTCCCGTCCAAGCAATAACCGTCATGGCTGTGGGAACCTGCTCGAACACGGGATACATACGAGCAATTAAGAATACTCCTGCTGCCACCATCGTTGCGGCGTGGATGAGAGCAGAAATAGGTGTGGGGCCTTCCATGGCATCTGGCAGCCACACGTGCAGGGGAAATTGAGCTGACTTGGCTACGGGACCTAAAAACACCAAAACAGCAAAAAGGGCTGCCAAACCAGCCCCTAATTGCCCGGTAGAGACTAGTTCGGAAAGCCTCTCCCCCATGACATCGAATTCAAAACTGTTGGTAGCCCAATACAAACCGAGCATGCCCAGAAGCAAGCCGAAATCTCCCACTCGGTTTGTAACGAAAGCTTTTTGACAGGCATCTGCTGCCGCAGTGCGATCATACCAGAAACCGATGAGCAAATAGGAACACATGCCCACCAGTTCCCAAAAAATATAAATTTGCACCAGGTTAGAGCTAACCACCAGCCCCAGCATGGAGGAGCTAAAGAGGCTTAAGTAGGCATAGAAGCGCACGTAACCTGGGTCGTGAGCCATGTAACCATCGGTGTACACCATCACCAGAAAAGCAACGCTAGTAACAATCACCAGCATTAAGGAACTGAGATGATCGATGGTATAGCCCATAGAAAGATGGAAATTACCGGCTGCTGCCCATTCTATAGTGGTAGTGAAAGTCTCGTGTCCTTGAATTTGACTCCACAACAGGGCAGAAGACATAACCATTGCCGCTCCCAGGATGGAGACCACAAAGAGGGCATTAATTTGTCTAAGACTATTGGTTGCTTTACTGAAGGATATCAGCCCGAGTCCGACGATGGTCGCCCCTGCCAGTGGCAGGAAAGGAATCAGCCAAGCGTAATGATAAAGCGGTTCCATTACTAACGCCTACTCTTAATATTGCTTTACTATTTGGAATTTACCGCTAATTATTCTGGCACATGGGAGTTCTTAATGGAGTGTTTATACCCACAGCAGTTATAGCGCTACGCGCAATTCAAACTGAGAAATTCAAAATTCAAAATTAGGCTATGACTAGGTTTCAGGCTTTATTAATGTCCTAACCTAAATGCGTAGTGCTATACCAGTTACCAGTTACCAGTTACCAGGTAGGGTGGGCATTGCCCAGCAAAACACCTCTTTTCCTTAAGAAAATCTAGAGAAACAAAACTGTACTCTAGATATCTATAGCTGTCCAAATAGTAGAGTAGGAAGAGTTTTCCGGCGATAAGTGCCAGCAAGTCGCGTCAGATGAATCAGCATCGAGTATGAATCTCGTATTACCTTCAATTGGGATCGAGGGAAACATGTCTATTTTTGTTTCTTTACAATCCAGATTGATTAGTAACTATTGTCTATTCCCTATTGCCTATTCTCTAGAGCGTTGCCTATTCCCTATCGCGTAGCGCTATAACTCTTTATTAGTATTAGGTATTAAGCGAGGAAACCCAATCGTTTGCCGTTGTCGCGGGCCAATCGAATTAAACTTTGTCTTTGCTTGGACTCGATTCCCAGGTTTTGGCAGAAACCGGTAATAACTTTGGAGTGAAGGGCGATAACTTGGCCGCGAAGGCGGTTAAATTCTTTTTTGCCGAACCAGTTGCGAGTTAAGACGATGATAGGTGCAAACATTTTGATGAAGTCTCCCGAGCTGTTGTTGTAAACAAATATAACGAAATGTAACAATTGGTTGCAAGGGGTTGACAAGCAAAAAAAGGTAGTGCAAACCGAACCTCTCAGGTTCGGTATACCGTCCTAGATGGCTTTTCCTTTGAGTTGGTGGGACTTTCCCTCTCTTTAATTCTTTCCTTATTTAGCGATAAGTAATACTTATAGGACTTACGCAAACAACTCTCTTATTCCGGGTTTCTGACCTGGAGCGAACGGCTCAAATCAAGATTTTTCGGCAGAGTTACCTGGTTTCTGCGTAAGTCCTAATATCAAATCTGAAAATGGTTGCTACAGATACATTAGTGAATGATTTCAGCCAATTCGCCGGGTTTCTCCTATTATTTTAAGGATTAATGCTAAAATTTTGGATTATTCCCGGTTTCTCAACCACGGGATAATCTCAATCTATACTATGATGCAATAAATTATTTGTAGCAATCATTTTTGTATTTCATATAAGATAGAGAAAAAGCACAGTTAATTGTAAAAATATAAAGTTGCTTTTCGATCGCAATTTATCCCCTAGTTTGGTTAATCCTTTGTAAGATTTTTATCGAGATTCAAACTATGTTTACCGTTTAGGAAGACGATTCTCAATCTAATTCATATTTCTGGTGAGATTATCATGACAAATACAGTGGTTACAGAAAACCCCATCTCCTCCGACTCAATCATGTCTTTAGAGGACTTTTTCAACTATGATGACGGTACGGATGCTCGTTATGAACTAGAAAATGGGAGACTGCTATTTATGCCTAGCGAAAGCGAAATTAATCGAAGGATTGCTACTTTTTTATTAGTCTATTTTGCCCAAAGGGGAATCCCATTTTATTGTTTGTGTATAGGTACAGAAATTGCAGTCAGCGGTATGAGAGCAACAGTGCGAGTTCCAGATTTAATGGTACTAACGGAAGAGTTAGCGCAAGTAATGGAAGGAGCCAGCCGTTCTATTGTCATGTTAGATATGCCTGCACCTCAGTTAGTAATAGAAGTAGTTAGTCCGGGAAAGGAAAATGAAGAGAGAGATTATAATGCTAAACGCTCCCAATACCAAGCAAGAGGTATTGCTGAATATTGGATTGTTGACCCGATAAAACAACAGATTACAGTGTTGAGTTTGGTGGCAGGACTTTATGAGGAAGAGGTATTTTCCGGGGAGGATAAAATAGCATCTACTTTGCTGTCAAAATTAAATCCTGATTCACTTTTAACAGCAAGGCAGATATTGCAACAATAGTTGATAGTTGACAGTTGATAGTTGATAGTTGATAGTTGACAGTTATCTCTCTTGTGGAACTTACAAACTATAATTATAAAATAATAGCTATTGGTAGGGTGTGGTCCCTAAGAGCGGCGCGAGGCTGGGGCGCAACGCACCACATTACTCCTCATTGGTGTTAGGCGAGGAAACCCAATCTTTTGCCGTTGTCGCGGGCTAATCGAATTAAACTTTGTCTTTGCTTGGACTCGATTCCCAGGTTTTGGCAGAAACCGGTAATAACTTTGGAGTGAAGGGCGATAACTTGGCCGCGAAGGCGGTTAAATTCTTTTTTGCCGAACCAGTTGCGAGTCAAGACGATAATAGGTGCAAACATTTGATGAAGTCTCCCGAGCTGTTGTTGTTAACAAATATAACGAAATGTAACAATTAGTTGCAAGGGGGTTGACAAGAAAAAAAGGTAGTGCATACCGCACCTAAAAGGGTCGGGATACTGTCGGCGATCGCTTTTCCTTTGAGTTGCTGGGACTTTCCCTCTCTTTAATTCTTTCCTCTGTGACCTCTGCGCCTCTGCGGTTCCGTTCCAAACTATCGCTAGAGACCGATTGGGTTGACACTTTTCCCTTGTTACCTGCTTGTTTAGCGCTTCTTTTGGATTGTTGGAGAGCTATTTGTAATTGGGAACTGTTGGGTTTCGTGGCGGAAACCCAACCTACGATACGATCAATTATTTATGAGGCTAGGGCAGCCCAGAGGGCTACCCCACAGGTTATTGAAGAATGGGATTTAACAATAATAATAATGAAAGACTTATATATCTGTAGGAAGCGTTGTCATAATTAATACAATTAGTTTTTATTTATTAATGCGATCGCTCTGTTGTACAGGCGAATTCCCTGTGTATCTCTGTTTCATAGACTAAAAGCCCGTGTATCTCCAAGGTTTCATCCCAAACCACTGCTGGAGACTGATAAGATAAAATTTGATAATTATTTATTAGTTCTGGCTGATAATAGAACACTTCCCATAGCTTTGGGAATCGGTATTTTTCTTGCCTTGGGTTTTTCTGGATTTACATATGTTAATATGAACAGCCAGGTTCAAGAAGTCAAAGCGAGTTTAGAGGAGGTTGAAGAAGAAAAAGACAAGTTAAGCGAAGAACTGAAGGAAGAGCGCAATCAAACTGAAAAGCTTAAGGAGGACATAGAAGAAAAAGAAGAGAAAATAGAAACTCTTAAAAATAAGCTTGATGGTTCTGGTGAACAAATACGACTTCAAGTGCGCAAGTATGAGCGTTTGCTGGCTCAGTCTAAGACTCTGGGTGAGTGTTTAGAAGGAGTTGTCAACGTTATCAACGCTATGGCAGAAGACGAGCCTGCTGAAGCTTTGTTGTATTTAGCTTCCGTGGCCAAAGAATGTGAAGAGGCTGAGGAAATAATGGAAAACCTGATTCTACGGTTCCAGGTTCAAGTTTAATAAACTACTAAGTTTAGTAGTATAAGGTTGGGTAAAGCAATGGGAAAATTCAACACAAATTTCCTGGGATGTTGGGCCTGCCCAGAGGGTCGCCGAAGGGTTTCGTGACCTCAACCCAACCTACAATTTAGTTATTTCTCCAAATCTATCCTACTTTCATTTATCATCATGGAACAGCAAAACTTAATCGATGCGTTCTTTAACGGATATTCATTTTATTCAAGCAGGTTTTCGTGTATTATTGCGATAAAATACAACCAAAGAAATTGAATTAGCTTATGAGCTTTAGCGATGTAGTTGAAACAATCAAAAACCTTTCGTTTGAGGAAAAACAAGAAATTCAAGCTCTGTTAGCTCAGTACTTGCGAGAGGAACGACGGGAAGCAATATACAATAATTATCAAAAAAGTATTGATGAAGAGCAACAAGGGGAATTAAATTTTTCCTACATTGATGAATTAAAACAACTAATTGAAGATTAATGATTAAAGTTAGCTTTAGTTCATCTTTTCGGCGAGGTTTCAAAAAGGGAATTAAAGGGAAAAAGGAACTAGAATCGAGATTTTGGGACAAACTAGAACTGTTTACCAAAAACCCCTTCGATCCAAGTCTGAAAACTCATAAGCTATCGGGAAAACTGAAAGATTTATGGAGCTTCAGCATAGAATATTACCAACGAGTTATATTTTACTTTACAGATAATGGAAATGCTGTTTTTATTGATATTGGGAACCATGACGAGGTGTATTAGTTAATTGGAAATAGATATGGTAAGAATTGGTTCTCAAACCCTTATATATCAACATTTTACCCTTAGTTTTTGGAGATGTCTAATGGATATAATTAGATATAAATAGTTTGATGGGGAAAGGTGGGCAGTGCCGCACCCTACGGTATAGATATTATACAAACAACCAACTTTGACAAGGGGGATTTAGGGGGATATAGTGATAATCAATTGCTTTTTGTGATATTTAAAATGTGGATTATCAGCCAAGAAACCGGGTTTCTCCTACTATTTTCAGGATTAATGGTAAAATTTTAGAATATTCCCGGTTTCTCAACCCACGGGATAACCTCAATCTAGACTACAATGCAATAAACTATTTGTAGCAACAATTTTTTATTTGATATTATTAAGCTAGGGCAGCCCAGAGGGCTACCCCACAGGTGATTCAAGAACAATTAACAATAATTAATGAACAATAATCAATAATCAATTAATATTATTTTTGAGTACAATGATTAAGTAAAAATGGTCTATCAAGCGAAGCCATTCTTAATAATCAAACTCTTAATTGTTAATTGTTAATTGTTAATTGTTAATTGTAATATCACCAATTAACTTTAGCTGTCACTTCCATCAACCAAGGATGTCCCCACCAAAGTAACAGAACGAAACCGGTAACTCCCAAATAAGCAGGACGAATAAACTCCAACCAAGGAAAGTGTTGCCGACCTTGTATAATAGCTAAAAAAGGAATCACAGAGGTTTGCTCTTTCACTTTAATAAAAGCTTCCCCATAGCGCTTTTCCAAACGGCGATCGCCATGCCAAACTGCAAATAAATGATGAGCGATTAAACCGAAAGAAGTGAGAAGAGTAAAACTAGTGCCAATCCAAAGAGTATGAGCGATACACCAAATAACTTGTCCCACCATTTGAGGATGGCGACTGATGCGAACGATTCCCTGAGAATAGAGATGAACTTCCGGTTTTACAATGGCTCCTATTTCCAATAAATTAAAGGTTGCCGGATAGAGAAAAAGAAAAGAAATAGCTGACAAAATCCAGACCAAGGATTGAATACCCGGTACTCCTTGTACTTGCCAAAGAATTAAGCCATCGTAACGGTGGTTGAAAAAATAGATAATTAGAATTGTAGCGAAGGGAATACTAACTAAAGCAAAAATAACCCGAAACAGTCTAGGGCCAATTTTTGCTTCTGCCTTAAGTCGCAAAGCAGCTAAACCGCTGTGGGCGATCGCGAATCCCAACAACAGTGCTAAAATTATGCCGTGACTTGGTGTCAGCCAGCTTATTCCCCACATATGTTCTATTTTCTCCTACAATATCTTTAGCTCATTGCTCATTTTACATTGTTTTGGAAATTCTTATATTAAATCTGAAAATGTTTGCTAGAGATACAATAGTGTTATAAGTAATTGTAATGCCGTAGCACACTAACAATGTGGATTAGATTTCAGCCAAGAAACCGGGTTTCTCTTATTATTTTAAGGATTAATGCTGAAATTTTGGAAAGAAACCCGGTTTCTCAACCCACGGGATAGCCTCAATCTATACTATGATGCAATAAACTATTTGTAGCAAACATTTTCATAAATCATATTAGACATCTGGAAAAACTAGGGGTGCAATCTTGATATATAAGGGTTTCAGAACCTTTTCTGGAGATGTCTATTAGTTATCGGGGGGTTTTTCTTCTTTTTATTACTCAATTCCCAATTCCTCTTTCAATTCCTCAATAGTTTGCGATTCTTCTACTTCCGATTCCGACCACTCTAAAGCTCGAAATAAACGTTTAGCATTTTCAGGGGAGCGCAACAGATAAACACTCTCTAAAAGGCTTGATAGTTCCTCTTCTGCAATTAAAGCTACATTTTTGCCATCCTTTCTTTCAATAACTATAATTTGTCCCCGTTCAACAACTTCCTCTAAGATACTGCCTAAGTTAGCTCTTGCTTGGGAATAGGTAGTTTTCACACTCAGCATATCGTTAGAAACTATCATGGTACTTCTAGCTGTTTTAGGTTTTTGTCTCTATATGCTTATTGTTGTAGAACAAGTTTTAAGCAAGAGGTTCAAAATCTCGACAAGCAATAGCCTCTTCAGACAATGCTATTATAGGATGAACGGTGCATTTCAGACAATATTCTTGAGTAAAAAAGGCACATCGACTGCAAGGAATTTGATGCATTCTTTTAAGACGAACTAAACTTTCTTTACAGATTTTATAAATATTCCAAACAAATAAACCCACTAAACTCCAAGCGCAAACCAAACAAAATAATTGAATCATTATTTACTTTTCCTTTCTCTTGGCAATTTGGTAATTAATTATAGATTTGGTGGAAAATACCCATCAAAGTAGTCTAGATGAAAGCCTTTTGGGTTTTGTGATCGATTACACACCTGGTTGTGTTACTGTCAGGTTTAGGAGCAGGTAGTTATAACTAACCATGCCTCGCTAACAGCTTGCGATTTTCGGTTGCCCCATGGAACCTTCCTTCTTTCCCAAACCCATGTCCGACATTCCTTTCACTCTGGATCAACTCCGGATTCTCAAAGCGATCGCCGCTGAGGGAAGTTTCAAACGGGCTGCGGACAGTCTTTTTATCTCCCAACCTGCTGTGAGCCTTCAGGTACAGAATATGGAAAAACAACTCAACGTTCCTTTATTTGACCGAGGGGGACGAAAAGCCCAATTGACAGAAGCGGGGAAGTTGCTTCTCTCCTATGGGGAACAGGTTCTCAATCTCTGTCAAGAAACCTGTCGGGCGATCGAGGATTTGCAAAATCTCCAGGGGGGTACTCTGATTGTCGGGGCTTCTCAAACTACGGGTACTTATCTGTTACCTCGCATGATCGGTCTGTTTCGGAAAAAATATCCCCAAGTAGAAATACAGTTACAAGTCCATTCTACCAGGCGCACTTCTTGGGCTGTCGCTAATGGATTGGTAGATTTGGCTATTATCGGTGGGAAAGTTCCCCTAGAACTACAAGAAATTTTAGAAGTTATTCCCTATGCGGAAGATGAACTAGCATTAATTTTGCCCTCGTTTCACCCTTTAGCGAACTTAGATAAGATTCAAAAAGAAGATTTGTATAAGTTGGGATTTATTACCTTAGATTATCAATCCACAATTCGTAAAGTAATAGAAAATGTCTTAATTCGCTCCGGAATCGATACTGGATCCCTTAAAGTGGAGATGGAATTAAACTCTATTGAAGCCATTAAAAATGCAGTTCAAGCAGGATTGGGAGCTGCTTTTGTTTCTACTACTGCTATTGAGAAAGAGTTGGAAATGGGAGTTCTTCATGCTACTCGTATTCAAGATGTGAGCGTGCAACGTACTCTCTCGGTAATTATTAATCCCAATCGGTATCGTTCTAAGGCTGCAGAAGCTTTTAGTCAAGATATTCTACCTCTGTTTTCTACAGATGGAGAATATTTATTGGAGAAGTTGTCGGAGCAAATTAAGATTTTCGAGCCAGAAAATGATGAGATTTAATTCAATAGCTCCATCGTATTTTAGCATTTCATCTAAGATTATTATAGACAAGAGTTATAAGAATCTCGGCGATGGAGAGATTAT
Organism: Prochloron didemni P4-Papua_New_Guinea; assembly: GCA_000252485.1. Classification (GTDB taxonomy): domain Bacteria; phylum Cyanobacteriota; class Cyanobacteriia; order Cyanobacteriales; family Prochloraceae; genus Prochloron; species Prochloron didemni. Next base: position 11,611 of record JH610782.1, read on the forward strand.
ATCAATTCCGTTGACATTCTGATTTGGGGGCGATCCTGGCTATGGAGCGATCGCGGCCTGTTTCCTAACTCCTCTGAATCGCTATGAACGATGAGATAATTATAAATGGAGTTTTCGCTCCGAACGATGTATAATTATAAATGGAGTAAGAAGTAAAAAGGAGAAATAAGTAATTATGACTTTTGAACAAATGCAGGCGATCGTAGAGGGAATGCTGCAATCCCAGCAACAAATGCTGCAATCCCAGCAACTGTTGCTGCAATCCCAGCAACAGTTGATTGTGCAACAAGAGCAATTAAGTCATCAACAAGAGCAATTAAGTCGTCAACAAGAGCAATTAAGTCGTCAACAAGAGCAATTAAGTCGTCAACAAGAGCAATTAGGTGAACGACAGCAACAGTTTCAAGAAAAGATCGAGCAAGAGATGAACTTGTTTCTAGCTCGTCAGCGGGAGTTACAAGAGAGCGATCTCCGTCGTCAGTCAGAACTAGATAAAGTCTCGCAACGACTAGATGAAGTCTCGCAACGACTAGATCGAGTCTCAGAACAAATTGAAGGTTTGACTCTCATTGCAGAACGGTTGGTGACTAATGCTGAGATTAACAATCGCATCACTGATGACCACGAAGAAAGGATTCGTCGTTTGGAACAAGAGTAGAACTTAGGACTTACGCAGAAACCCGGTAACTCTGCCGAAAAATCTTGATTTGAGCCGTTCGCTCCAGGTCAGAAACCCGGTATCTAGAGTTATAGCGCTTCGCTTAAGATTATTATATACAAGAGTTATAAGAATCTCGGCGATGGAGAGATTATATCAATTCCGTTGACATTGTGATTTGGGGGCGATCCTGGCTATGGAGTGATCGCGGCCTGTTTCCTAACTCCTCTGAATCGTTCAGAACGATGAGATAATTATAAATGGAGTTTTCGCTCCGAACGATGTATAATGATAAACGGAGTAAGAAGGAGAAATAAGTAATAATGACTTTTGAACAAATGCAGGCGATCGTAGAGGGAATGCTGCAATCCCAGCAACTGTTGATTGTGCAACAAGAGCAATTAACTCGCCAACAAGAGCAATTAGGTGAACGACAGCAACAGTTTCAAGAAAAGATCGAGCAAGAGATGAACTTGTTTCTAGCTCGTCAGCGGGAGTTACAAGAGAGCGATCTCCGTCGTCAGTCAGAACTAGATAAAGTCTCGCAACGACTAGATGAAGTCTCGCAACGACTAGATCGAGTCTCAGAACAAATTGAAGGTTTGACTCTCATTGCAGAACGGTTGGTTACCAATGCTGAGATTAACAATCGCATCACTGATGACCACGAAGAAAGGATTCGTCGTTTGGAACAAGAGTAGAACTTAGGACTTACGCAGAAACCGGGTTTCTCTACGAAAAATCTTGATTTGAGCCGTTCGCTCCAGGTCAGAAACCCGGAATAAGAGAGTTATAGCGCTTCGCTTAAGATTATTATATACAAAAGTTATAAGAATCTCGGTGATCGAGAGATTATATCAATTCCGTTGACATTCTGATTTGGGGGCGATCCTGGCTATGGAGCGATCGCGGCCTGTTTCCTAACTCCCCTGCATCGCTCCGAACGATGTATAATGATAAGCTGAAAACCAAGAGGAATAAGGCGAGTCTAGTTTCTGACATTTTTGGCGGAGACATTGATCAATTCAAATATTTTGAATTTTTAATTTTGAATTTTTAATTCGACGGTCGGGAGCTGTCAATTTGTAAGTAGGAAAAATAGACATCTGGAAAAACTAGGGTTGCAATCTTGATATACAAGGGTTGCAGAAGTTTTTCTGGAGATGTCTAATAGATAATTATGACTTTTGATGAAATACAGACAATAATAGCACGAATGCTGGAATCCCAGCAACAGTTTCCAGAAAAGATCGAGCAAGAGATGAATTTGTTTCTAGCTCGTCAGCGGGAATTGCCAGAGAGCGATCGCCGTCGTCAGTCAAAACTATAGCGCTTCGCTCCTAAAGTGTCGTTACATACTACATTTTTTGTACAAAAGTGCTGCATCTGCTGCATCACCTTTGTACAAAGCGAAAGGGGCATTTTTTTGTTCTTCCTCTTAATTGTTAATTGTTAATTGTTAATTGTTAATTGTTCATTGTTAATTGTTCATTGTTAATTGTTCATTGCTCGTTGCTATAGTTTACTTATTATCATCCTCCTTCTCGCTTTGCTCCTTATCCTTTGAATTTATATGATAATTATCTCCTTTATCTTTCGATTCAGCAGCTCTCAAATTTCTCTGTTTCGTATTCTTATACAAAGGTGGGGAAGGAAGCAATTCCAATTGACGGTTTTTCTTCTCCGGTTTCTTCACTAATTCCGGTTTAGGCAATTGTGTCCTACCTCCCTCACCTTTTCTCCTTGCTGCAGTACGTTCTTCCCCCGTATTTTCTGCTATTACTTCATATAAGATTGCTTGTTTGTTCTTATCGCTACCTTGGCGCAAGATCCGACCCAATCGCTGAATGTATTCCCTGGCAGAACTAGTTCCCGATAGAATAATAGCAATGCTGGCATCTGGTACGTCTACTCCTTCATTGAGAACGTGGGACGTGACTAAACTTTTATATTCTCCCTCTTTAAATCTGGTGAGAATATCGTGTCTTTCTTTGACTGATGTTTGATGAGTAATGGCAGGAATGAGAAATTCTTGAGAAATGCGATAAACTGTAGCATTATCATTAGTAAATATCAGGATTCTTTCCGGGTAATGTTCCCAAAGCAAATCCGCTAATAACCGCAACTTGCCATCAGTACCGCAAGAGATTCTTTTTGCTTCTTGATGAGCCAGCATGGCCCGTCTTCCTTCTTGAGTGCGAGCGCTGGCTTGGACGAATAACTGCCAACCTTTGAGGGAACCCAGGGAAATATTGGCATCTCGCAAAAATTCATTGCGGATGTTGATGGCCTTTTGATAGCTTTCCCTTTCCTTTTGAGATAGTTTAACTTTAATTTGAATGACTTGATGTTCCGCTAAAGCAACTCCTGAAAGTTCTTCTGCAGTTTTGCGATACACTACTGGACCAATGAGAGCGTCTAGTTCCCGGTGACGACCGTCAGCCCGGTCTGGAGTTGCAGTGAGACCGAGACGATAAGGGGCGATCGCGCATTCGGCGATGGCCCGATAAAAATCTGTCGGTAAATGATGGCATTCGTCAAAAATCAGCAAAGCGTATTGATTGCCTAAAGTTTCCGCATGAATAGCTGCACTGTCGTAAGTAGCAATTAGAATAGGCGTTCTATCCCGAGACCCCCCACCCAACAAACCCACTTCTATATCCGGGAATGCCGCCTCTGTTTGGGCGTACCACTGGTGCATTAAATCCAAGGTAGGAACGATAACCAGAGTAGTGCGAGGTGTGGACTCCATGGCTAGTTGGGCTAAATAGGTTTTCCCCGCTGCTGTGGGCAATACCACTACTCCCTGTCGTCCTGCCTGTTTCCAGGCTAAGAGGGACTCTTTCTGATGGGGATAGGGTTCCATCTCGAAGCTGAGATTTAGTTCTAGAGAGGCAAATTCTTTAGCTTCATCAATGAAATTAGTTTCACTAGATTGCAAGGTTTCCACTAACTGACGATAGTGAATTGCCGGAACCCGAAATTTCTCCACGCGATCGTCCCAGGTAGCATAGTCTATCCACGCTTTACCTCGCGGTGGTGGATGCAGTACTAGAGTGCCTCCTTCAAATTTCAGCTTTGGGATACGAACCATCTATAGCAGTGGAGAGTTGATAGTGGATAGTTGATAGTGGATAGCTCCTTCCGTCGAATTCAAAATTCAAAATTCAAAATTCAAAATTTAATTCGTGACGAATGTCTCCGCAAAAAATGGCAGAAACTACAGGAGCCTTATCCCTCTTGGTTTTTAGCTTGTTGTCAATTTTCAGATTCGGTCGAGTTGATAGTGGATAGTGGATAGTGGATAGTGGATAGTGGATAGTGGATAGTGGATAGTGGATAGTGGATAGTTGATACAGCAACCGCCAAGCACTATATATCTTATACAACAACCACAAACTGTATTAGGACTTACGCAGAAACCAGGTTTCTAGGCTTGTTGGCCTAAGTTCTGTGTATGTGCCTCTTGAGGGAGGTTCTGCAATTTATTCTCAATTATCCAAGTTTGTTGCAAATAGAAGCCCATTGGCACTATCATTGTCAATAATTAAGGTTTCTTGAAAGGACTCTACCATATGCCTCTTTATACAACCAATTCCCTAAAAGCTGAATTTAATGCTCGAGGCTGGCGCATGACACCCCAGCGAAAAAAGATTCTCCATGTCTTCCAAAATTTACCTAGAGGAAACCACCTTAGTGCAGAAGAATTACACGATTTGATGGAAAAACGGCAGGAAGGAATTAGTCTTTCTACTATCTATCGCAGCGTCAAGCTGATGTCTAGAATGGGGATTCTGCGGGAGTTGGAATTAGCAGAAGGACACAAGCATTACGAACTGAATCAGCCTGCCCATCATCACCATCATATGGTGTGTATTCAGTGTAACAAAACCATTGAATTTAAGAATGATTCGATTTTAAAGCAAAGTTTGAAACAAGTTGAAAAAGAAGGATTTCAACTTATTGATTGTCAGTTAACTATCATGGCCATCTGTCCGGAAGCCTTGCGCATGGGATGGCCATCTACACTACCCAGTAATTGGTCCTGCACCCGCTCTATCGCTGAAAAGGTTGAAAAACAAGAACCAAATGAATAGTTCCTCAATCAATAATATGAGTTTTCAGCAGTTGATAGTTGATAGTTGATAGTTGATAGTTGATAGTTGATACATCAAACCTACTATATTATTGAGAGTAGGGTGCGGCACTGCCCACCACAAGCCTAATGCTACCACACCAATCAATCTGGTGGACTAATGGCAATATTAACTTTTAAAAATGCTCCCTGTTAGAGGAGCCTTATTCCTCTTGGTTATATGCTTGTTGTAGGGGCGATCGCCCTTTCGCCCCTAACTCATTAGAGAAAAATCGCGGTATATTATTATTGGTCTGATCTAAACAATTGAAATTTAAAATTTTAAACTGCACAAGCAACCTTCAATGGATTTGATTTGTTTAACATATTTGCCAACGATGGTTGTTTGATTTCTAGTTTCTGAGTTTTGCTAGAAAAGCGATCGCTTAAACTAGGCATTTCTTGGCGACAGTGACAACAGTACCAGTAAATTCCCTTAGAATTAACATGACGCAGCAAGGTGTCGGAGCAACAAGGACAAGTAGAATTACGCATCTCACTTATTTCCTGAAATATATTGACAGCAAATTGTTTTTTTAGATACAATTCTTGGCCAACGCAGTAATTTACTGAGCTATATTTTCGAGATTAAGAGATAAATGTGAAGATTCTGTGAACTTAGCCAAATAAACACCTAGAATATACAAAAATATACATTACGCAACATTGTCTTAACGAAATAGGAAATTCCAAGTTTCAACTACCAGTGAAGAATGTCCCGGAGCTGCTGGACTAAATTGATGGGCTGAAAGGGTTTGATAATTAACCCCGTCACTCCTAAATCAATAAACCGCTGTTGCTCGCTAATTTTCGCCTTAGCAGTGAGTAAAATAGTGGGGATCTTTTCTGTCTTCGCGTTAGCCCGCAATAGCTGAAAAGTGGCAGGACCGTCTAGTTCTGGCATCATCACATCCAAGAGAATCGCATCCGGTTGCGAATCTATCGCCTCGCTCAATCCCTCTTTTCCAGAAGCAGCGGTGAGTACTTGCCAGTTGGTAAGTGTTTCTAAGGAGATTTGAACGATCGCCGGAACTCCATCATCATTCTATCATCAATTACCAAAATCTTCTTTTGAATCATTTTTCTTCTTCTGGAGGCACTGTAAAGTAAAAAGTGCTGCCTTGTCCCAAGTTGCTTTCAACCCAAATTTCGCCCCCATGTTGTTGGACAATACTGCGGCAAATAGCCAATCCCAAACCTGTTCCTCCTTTTTTCCGGGAGTCAGAAGCATCCACTTGGTGAAACCGCTCGAAAATGCTTTTTTGTTTATCTTCCGGAATACCTGGTCCTTCGTCTTCAACTTGAAAGAGAATGGGACTGTTCAGCATTGAATCCCTCAATACTGCAGATAATTTTACCTTGGCTCGGGCAGGAGAAAATTTAACAGCATTATCCAGCAGGTTGGTAAGTACTTGAATGAGGCGATGGCCGTCAGCGTAAATCTCCAAGTCTAGGGAGTTGACTTCCAATAAAACTCCTGCTCTACTAGCTATTACTTCTATTTGTGCGGTAGCTTGTTCCATTAAATAGGCGACATTCACCTTTTCCTTCCACAACTTGATTTTACCAGACTCCAACCTTTCCAGTTCCAAAATATCGTTAACCAATCGTACCAAACGATCTGTACTGTCCGTAGCAATTTTCATGAGTTGCACCCCTTTAGGGGATTTTCCATCCACTAAACCTTTACTCAGCAGATTTAATGCGCCATAAATCGAAGTGAGAGGAGTGCGCAGTTCGTGACTGACAACAGAGATAAATTCATCTTTCATTTTGGCAATAGCATATCGTTCCGTGATATCCTCCCCAATACTCATCATCCCCATGGCTTCTCCCAACTCATTGCGCAAAAGCGCATTGTTCCAAGCAATTAATCTTTCTTCTCCAGACTTGGTGAGAATACTATGTTGAGAGTGAGGTTTACAATTTTGTTTGAGAAATTGATTAAAATATTCTTGGTTATCTAATTGCTCGTGCTTGGGTACAAAATTTGTCCACCAATTCTTGCCTAAAACTTCCCAGCTTGAATATTCTACTAATTCTAGAAAGAAAGGATTGGCGTATTCTATTTTTCCCCATCGATCCAATGCCACTACTATTAAACGCACATCTTCCAGTAAGGTGCGCCAACGCCGCTCGTTTTCCCTCAATTTCGCTTCTGTTTGCTTCTTTTCGCTAATATCTCGTTGCAATACCAAAATGTAAGCTTTTTCTTTCGGGTTGCGCACTACGGAACAGGAGCAATCAACGGTTATTATTTTGCCATTTTTACAGACAAATTCCATTTCTTGAGCATGAGTGCCTTGTTGTAATAAAATAGGAAATTGTTCCCGGCAAATTTGTTGAGATCTAGAAGTTAAAAAGTGAATCAAATGATTGCCGATTAATTCTGAGGGAGAATAACCTGATTCTCTGAGAACAGTAGAATTTACTTGTTGAATAATCCCTTGAGTATCTAAAATATATATAAAATCGGGAGCGGATTCAAATAAAGAACGAAATTTTCGTTCGCTTTTTCTGACAGCTGCAGTTCTTTCCTTTACTCTATCTTCTAGTTCTCGATTCAGTTGTTGCCATTTCTCAACTGCCTTGTCTTTTTTGGCTAATAATTCTGCTTGTTGAATGGCAATAGCTACTTGATTGGCCAATCCCACTAGTAATTTTATTTCTAATTCTTGCCACCGTCGAGGAGCGCTGCATTGATGAGCAATTAATAATCCCCACAATCGATTCCCATTTGCTTGCTTTTCTTCTTTTAAGATAATAGGAACTACTAAATTAGCTCTGACTTGAAACTGAGCTAAAAGTTGACGATGACATTCCTGAATCTGGGCAGTGTAAATATCATCAATAGACCGAATTCTACCTTCTTCATATTTCCTAACGTAAGAATGTTTAAAACAAGGATATTCAATGGTTCTGCCTAAAATTGACCATTGGGGGGAATTGACCGATTCCACATTAATAATGCCGCTCCAATTTTCATTAAAACAATAAATCAGAACTCGATCTACCTCAAGCAATTCACGATACCTCTCGGGCAAACGGAAGCCGCCCCCCTGTTCTCACAAGTGTAGGTTTTTAACATTTGAGTGAAGGCTAGACAAGGAAGGCTAGAAGAAAGGTAGACAAGGAAGATCATGGCAACGAAAAACGGTCTTTTCAACGACTTAAGTAATATTAGTAATCGAACAGTTTTTGTACGGTTTTCCTCTTTATATGAAATCTGAAAATGTTTGCTACAGATACAATAGTGAATGATTTCAGCTCCTATTCCGGGAATATTCCAAAATTTTAGCATTAATCATTCATATTAACTACTTGGCGGCGCATTTGAGACCGTTTTAATCGATTGAGAACTCGCGCAATAAGTTCCGGTCCCACAAACGGTTTGGGAATGTAATCGTCAGCCCCCACATTAAAAACTTTTTGCACCGTTCCCTCATCTGTTTGGGCCGAGAGAAAAAGAATAGGCAAATCTTGCCATTGGGGGTCATTGCGCACTACTTGACAGAGATCTAAACCGCTGAACTCCGGCATTTGAATATCTAGAATCAGTAAATCGGGATTACATTGCTCTAAAATGGGCCAAAATTCTTCTGGTTTAGAGAGCAAAGTGAGTTGAAATCCCCACGGTTGGAGCAACTGCTGCACAAAGTCCAGGATAAGGAGATCGTCATCCACAATTAAAATTTTAGCGACCGTAGGATTGGATTGTTGCAAGACTTGGGTAATGGCTTCCATCACCTGAACTGGAGAAATGGGCTTTTGCAGAAAGCCCCGTCCTCCCAAACGAGCTACTTGCACCCGGTGGGTGAAATCCTGCCTGGCGGTAAAGACTAACACGGGGATAGGAGGTTGCAGAATAGTCAGTTCTTTTAAGAACTGCAATCCATCTTCAGTAGAGTCGGGAAAGGAGAGATCTAAAAGAATTAAATCCGGTCTTTGAACAGCTATAATCTTTCTCGCTACGGCAAGATTCTCTGCAGTTTGGGGATACATTTTCCAGACCCGAGCTTCTTTTGCTAATACTTGGCTCAAGCTAAGATCGTCATCTACTATTAATAGTTGAGGCAAAGTAGACTGGGCAGACTGGGCAGACTGGGCAAGTTTCCAGTTGGACTCATTATTGGATTCATTATCTGTTGTTGCTTGACCTTTCTCTTGTTCTACAGCTTGTCGCACTGTTTTTATTAAAAGTGACAAAGCCTCAATTTTCTTTTTACCAAATCTTTTGCCAGGTACTAACATCTGTTCTATTTCTCGGCATTGTTCAGAAGCTCGATTTAGACCAAAAATTCCTAGAGAACCTGTGAGAGTATGTGCTTCCTTATGAGCTTTTTGGCGCAATTTTGGACTGCATTTGTGGTTTTTCAATCCTGCAAGAGCAGCTTCTATCACTTCAATCCGGGTTAGATACTGAGCTTGTTGTTTTTGCCAAATAGCAGTCAGTTTTCCAGGTAGAGAATTTATCGTTTCTAAATTTTCTAAATTTTGGTCTAAATTTTGCTGGGCAGCAATCTGACTCTTGACTAACTGTTGCTTGGGATTCTGTTTAAGTCGATATCCCAATCCGTAAATTGTCTCGATAAAATCTTTTGTTTCTCCTGCTTGTTTTAGTTTCTGGCGCAAACTTTTAATATGACTTCTCACTGCATTTTCTGAAGGATTTTCATCTATCGACCAAAGATGATCTATCAGTCCGGTTTGGCTGAAAATGCGATTGGGATGGCGTAAAAATAGTTCGATAAGAGCGTATTCTTTAGCAGTTAAACGTAAAATTTCTCCCTTATAACTAACTTGACAGCGATTAGGTTCCAAACGCAAAGGTCCCCATTCTATTACTGGCAATAAAGCTAAATTTCCTCGGCGCAATAGGGCTCTAATTCTGGCTAATAATTCTTCTATATCAAAGGGTTTGATGAGATAATCGTCCGCTCCTGCATCTAATGCTTGAACCTTGCTAGTGGTAGATTCTTCACTTGTCATTAGGAAAATGGGAGTGCGATCGCCTTGTTTTCTTCGCTCTTGGCAAAATTCAATTCCATTTATTTCTGGTATTAATAAATCCAGTAAAATTAAATCGTATTCAAACAATTCTGCTAATTGCAATCCGTTCTCACCATCTGTGGCTAAATCCACCGAATAATTGTGATCGCTCAGAGTTTTGTAGACCAATTCTGCAAAGCCTTGGTCATCTTCTACTAGGAGAATTTTCATCCCTCGCCATCCTCTAGTCTGATTCTTTGTTGTTTGTTATTTGTTGTTTGATTTGTCCCAAGAGTTTGTAGGGTGGGCATCGCCCACCAACAGCCTTTAATATTGCGGAATAGATTGGAAACCCACGGGATAACCTCAAATATTCGTCGAATCCTAGAGATTATAGAAGGAGAATAACTATGAATTATCCAATGGTAATCTACCCTTGTTCAGAAGGTGGTTTTGTCGCCCAAAACCACTTCAGCCAAGAAACCAGGTTTCTGAACTAAAACTCTGGATAATAGGCCGTTTTATCCGGAGGACAAACCCGGTTTCTAGACTTGTTTGCGTAAGTCCTGGCAAGGCAGTGCGATCGCTAGTCACGTTGTTATCTCCTTGAGTATAGCGTGAATTTCGTCTAATTCCTCAATGAGGATAGTCAAGAAGTATCGCTTCTGTTTTCCTGCCACTCTAATCTTAATGTCTCGCTGGCTGTAATATTCGATTACTTCTGCTATAGTGTAGTTGCTTGGGGCTGAATATGTATTTATCAACGTGGGGTAGCCCTCTGGGCTGCCTATCTTTCAAAATAAATCATGTGGTGCGTTGCGCTCGCGAAG
>JH610783.1 GCA_000252485.1 Prochloron didemni P4-Papua_New_Guinea
CTCTCTCTCTAACCTATCGATAGAGTAAAAACCAAACAGAAAGCTTGTGGTTGTTGGGTTTCGTTACCTCAACCCAACCTACGAGTTATAAACTATGCTGAATTCCAGTCTAGAATGAGAAGGTGGTGCGCACCGTACCTATAGCCACACTATCGTCCGGGTGTGTCAACAACACAAAGCCTGGGGTAATAGCGATGTTATCGTTGATTTGATATTGATTATTGCTTCGATATGGAGAGTGGTATCGTCATCTTTAGCTACGTTATCAATACTGGAATCAGTTACTTTCGGCTCCATGCCAACAATAACACCTCCTAAACTCCCTTCTTTCCCTAAATCCGGGAAGCCAAAGGTAAGCGCCCAGTTCCAAATATCCAGGCTGCCGCGACTGATATCCCCGTCTAAGCTGGAAAGGACTTGAGTATTGATATAACCGCCCCATCCTCCTAATACAAAGCGATCGCTTACCTGCCAAGAAAACTCAATTCCATAAGCGTTATTGGAAATAGGCAAGTCTTTCCCAAACGTATCATCTATATAAGTGCGTAGATTAGAGCGATCGGTCCCGGTTCCAGTTTCTGTATTGTAGGAGTTGAGGTAAGTCAAGCCAATATTGAGCTTTTCGTTAGGGGTATACATTAGCTGTCCCATAGCCCCATAAGACCCATTAAATAAGCCAGTGCCCTTACTGGGGCCGCTGGGGTCCGCTGCCATATAACCTGCAGCCAGTGAAAATTTATCGCTGAATTGGTGGTTGATGCCTACCCCTGCTTGTTCGATCAGATAATAGATGGGATGGCGACTACCAAAGGTAGTCAAAGCGCCGTCATTGCCGTCTCCATCCAGAAAGTTAATGGTGCTGGCAAAATCGTCTGAGGCACCTGCATTAGCTGCAATAGCCACTTCTGTCCTCTCCCCAATGGGAAAGTTATAAGCTAAGGAATCTAGGAACACGTTCCCATCTGCATCATCTGCAGCTTCAGCAAAGAATAAATCTCCTTGCCCAGTGCCAGTATTGGGGTCGATGGCCCCATCGGCTTGCAGTCGGACAATCATAGAATCTTCTCCGGTAAAGCTAGATAAAAAGTTTAACCGGGTGCGATAACCTAAAGTAATATTAGTTTCATTGTCATCATCCCCTCCAAACGCCCCGATACTGGCAAATATCACTTTACCTTCCAGTTGAGTGGTGGTGGAAAATTGATGGTCTTCTAGAAAATCTACTTTCTCTTCCAACTCATCTACCCTGACGCTGAGAATAGCTAATTCTGCTGCAAACTCATCTGTCAAACGCCGAATCCGTCGCAGGTCAGCATTATTCACCCTGGGTGCTGGTCGGGAACTGTTACGAGTGCCGCTTTCATTATTATTGGCAATAAACTGCTCAATTTTCTGCAAGCATTCGCTCAATGTAGCAGCAAATTCGTAGCGGTTAACCGGGTTATTGCCTCGGAAAGTGCGGTCCGGGTAGCCCCGCATACAACCATAGCGTTCGATTAAGTTGCGCAAGGCTTCGTATGCCCAGTGTCCGGGAGCCACATCTCGTAATTGAGAAACTCTGTTAACTTGTCCCAGCTTATTGTCTTGTACTTGTTCTAAGATTGAACTGGGGTTAACTGAGTTGTTCTCTTGTGCATAAGCTTCAGGAACGGCAATAACTGCAGTTAACAGGGCTAAACCCAGGATTTTTGGGCTAATTAAATTCAATTTCGACAATTTCATTTTGATTCTATGACCTCACACCAATTAAAATATAATAGGTAATTTTACAGTTACCTATTATTGAGTCAAGACTCTCTTTTAGCAAGATTATCAGATTATTGCATTTTTTTCTATTACTTATTCAATCATGTCCAAAAGACGAGAATGATAATGATTATCATTCTCATATGCTAATTTTTCAAATCTTGCTTTATCTACCTTTAGACTTAGGATATAGACTTTGTAGCACTTCGTGCTATAGTTATAGTAGGGTGCGGCACTGCCCACCACAAGTCTGTGCTATTTTGCTTCAGCCAGAAATCATCTGTGTTCATCTGTGTTCATCTGCGGTTCATAAAGACCGCAAAAAGCGCAAGAGAGAAGAGCGATCGCCCTCACTCATATTCACGAAAGCCTGTTTAGCCATTTCTGCTTCTCCTCCATGCCACAAAATGGCCTCTTCCAAGGTGCGAGCGCGACCATCGTGGAGGTAACTAGAATAGGGCAGAACGGTCTGAGTGAGGCCGATACCCCAGAGAGGGGGAGTGCGCCACTCCGTGCCAGATGCGTCAAAATCCGGCCTGTTATCCGCCAATCCAGGGCCCATGTCATGGAGGAGCATGTCTGTATAAGGATGGATTTTCTGCTGGGCTAAGGCGGGGATAAAGTAATTGCCAGTAGTTAATTCTTCTACATGACATTTATTACAATTAGCTGCAGCAAATAGTTTTTCTCCCCTTTTCACTTTCTGATCTTTCAGTAAAGTGCGCCCCGGAACTGCCAAACTTTGGACATAAAATGTTGCTACTTCCAAGGTTTTGCTGTCAATATCGCTGGAACCATCAGCTTCTGGAAACATAGGATTGGTGACTCCCATATCACCCACATAGGCCGCAGCAGTTTGTTGCAAGAGATTGGGTTGATTGGCCTTCCAACCAAAGCGACCGAGAACCAGGGATTGTTTCTCTACATCCCACACTTGGTTGGGACGACCGGAAATCCCATCTCCATCCTTGTCTTCTGGGTCAGCTAAATCTAAGATAGTTTGGTCCGATACTGCTTCTAAGAGACCGAGACCGAACACTGGCTGAGGTATACGCAATCCAGTCATTACTGAGTCAGGCAGGGGTTCGCCGTTGAAAAGAGTGATTTTGGGAGAGGGCGATCGCAAACTATATTGACTTCCATCTTGATATTGTCCGGTTTGCTCTTGCCAATTAATTTCTACCTTCGCTTCTGGGGGATGTCCGTAAACTCCTTGGTCTTGGATTTGAGTTCCCAATCCCGGTACGGGGAGGGCACTTCCTCCAGGGACAGTTTTTTCTAGGTTCCCAAGGTGGTCTTTTACTTTCCCCGATGTCACCGAGGGATTTTGACTTACTTTGACCAAAAGCTGGCCTTTTTCCGGCATTCCCCGACCGTTGCGAATGTGACAGCCAACGCAAGAGGCATTATTAAATAAGGGTCCTAAACCGGGGTTGATGTTGGCTGGTGGAGTGACAAAAACTGCCTCGAAGGCAATATCTCCTTCCCCATGGAGGTCAAAGTTCTTTTGGCTAATACCTGCTGAAGGCTGTTCGTAAGCGCTAGAGGTTCGATTGAAAACAGTGGTCTTTCCTCCTGCGAGGGGTATTGCTTGGGTTCTTTGACCCAGTAAGATGGGGATGGAGATGGTGGCGATCGCTCCTATGAGGAATAAGACTAAAAAGATTTTTCGCTTGTAAATCATGAATAGTGTAGTTGAGTTTAACTAGGACTTAGGCAGAAACCGGGTTTCTGAACTAGACTACTTTTGACTACAGCGATATAGCACTACGCATTTAGGTATTGTCATTAATAAAGCCTGAAACCTAGTCATAGCCGTCTTTATGAATTTTGAATTTTGAATTTTGAATTGCGCGTAGCGCTATAACTGCTTGCTGGTTACTGAACTAGTGGCAGTACTTTCTCTTCCATAGTGGAGAACAGAGCCAGAACTGCAGTTTGAGCTGCTTCTAACTTGGTTAAAGCTGACTCATTGGTAAGATTGGTTTCAATAGGAGCGGGAACCGCATCTATAGCGGCGATCGCCTTGTTGATTTCTTCTTTAACTTGCTTGTCCAGTTCCGGGTCTTTTTGAGCTACCAACTCGCTCAAACTCTTACCACTGGTTCCCGCCATGGCAACCTCACCCAAATAGGCATTATTAACGCTGAGGACATTATTCTTGAAGTCATTGAGGGAAGTATGACTGAAACGGCTTTCCAAACCCTCAGCGCTTTTAGTAGCCAGGGGTTCCCCAATCTTTTCATTACCCACTTCATCCAAACAACCCATGGCTCCTTGGACTATTTCTTCTATGGCTGCAGCTACTGTAGGATAAGCGGGGTTGTTCTCATCCCCTGCAGTCACCAGTACTTGCCGATAAGGGGGTTTACCTTGAACTCCCGATTGCCAACTCTGGAGCAGTTCCTTGGCAGTGGCATCAAATGCTGTAGCTAAAGCTTTCAGATAGGTTAACTCCCGAGGGGAGAAATCTTTTGCCTTTTTATTATTATTATTGCCAAAAAGTAGCAGTTCCATAGTGTGAAAGCCTTTTTCGGTAGTTTGCAGGTTGCCGATAAATTCCTGGGTGATTTTCTCGTTGCTGTTGATGACAGCCTTCACATCAGTTTCGTTTACAGGCCAGTCATCCAAATCCCCATCGTAGCCCAAAGAGTCCGCCGGACCGAAGGCGAAAGCTTCGCTCTGTTCCCACGGTGCGCGAGCCGCAATCCAAGCATCCCGAGCGGCCTTTAAAGTAGTTTCGTTGGGATTGCTAGTAAAAGCATTGGTAGTTTGAGAGAGCTTGGCAGCTTTCGCAACTAACTGTTGGTAAGTGGGAATAATTACTACATCGGCGAAATCTTTAATAATAGTGATTTGCAGGTCGCTGGATTCGGTTTTTGGGGGAGAGCTGGAACTGCAACCGGTTCCGAGGAGCAGCATTCCCGTCAAGAGCGTGCCTAAAATAGGTCTGGACTTTTGCCAATTGTAGTTTAAAGTAGATTTGAGCATTTGTAAAAATTCTCATTAAGATTTGGACAGTTAGATACTATAGCAAGGTTTGCCGTTTAATGAGAAATTTTATCTTTTATTTGGGCAATCCCCCCGGGGGGAGAATTAAGATTCAGTAGGGTGCGGCACTGCCCACCAAAAGCCATGCTTAAGACCAAGTTGCATTCATAGAGAGTTGTCCACCCTATTAAGTAGGGTGCTGCATTGCTAACCAATTATCCTGATTCATCTGTGTTTATCTGTGTTCATCTGCGGTTCATTTTGAGAATTACGAGTTCTATCCTAGAGAACGATATTTCTAACAATTGCGCACTAGAGGTGTAGAAGGGCCTATAGTCATTGAATTAAAATATCGAGAGCAATACTTCCCTATTAAAACTCCCGCGATCGCCTATCATTTAGCATATGTATTAAATAAATTTAAGCAAAAATGAAACAAATATTTTTGAGGTTACTCAGCGTTCAATTTGTACTATTCCTTGTTATTATAAACACAGTTGTAACCGAGTGTCAGTAATGATTTTTAAGATTGAGATTGAGCAAGAAGAAGATGGGCGCTGGCTTGCAGAGATTCCAGAATTATCTGGAGTAATGCTGTACGGCAAAACCCCAGAAGAAGCAACAACTAGAGTACAAGCTTTAGCCCTGCGTGTAATTGCAGAGCGTCTTGAGAATGGAGAAACTCAGCCTGAGTTGCTAAACGTTACATTCAATAGAGAATGGTTAGATGGTGTTATCTGATTACTCATTATAATATATCAAGATTGAGATTAATTAAAGCGAAAACATGTCTAATGAATTTACTGCAATTACTGAGCGCGATGAAGATTGGTTTATCGCTTATTGCCCTGAGATTCACGGTGCGAACGGACAAGGATCTAACATAGAAGAATGCAAGCAAAACCTTGCAGAAGCTATAGCTCTTATTCTTGAGGAGCGTCGGCAAGATGCTTTTATAAACAAGGCTGGTCAGGAATTTTATTTAAAGCTTGGCAATCTACTAAATATTCTTCAATGACATTTTTACGAATAGCTTTACTACCAAAACCTTGCCTCTAATTATCCTTGATAAGGTTACTAAATATTATATAATTTATCTATTGATGACTTCCTGTAGATTATCGATCTGCGATCGTTTTCAATAGCAATCGCCTTTCAAAGGAGTTTGACCTTATAGAGTCCCAGGTAAGCCAATCCAAGCAATATAACTATGGCCATGCCACCAAATCCCTTCATTATCGGTAAACCAGCACCTCCAAGCCATTTTATCGGGCGCAGAGCTGAGATTGCCACTGCATTCGATCTCATATTTAACCGCTCTCACTTAGCGGTGTGGGGGGGACCGGGAATGGGTAAAACTTCTTTCCTAGAGCAACTGGCAAACCCTACAGTCTGGGAAGAACAAGGATTAGATCCATCTGAGGCTGTGATTGTGCTTCTCGATTGCGAGAGCATCATACCCTTTAGTGGCGCTGGCTTTTGGCATGAAGTTCTGACTGGCGTTAAAGAGCAGTTGGAAGGTTCTTCTCGATTGCACTCCGAAATAGAACGATTGCTCGCACAAGGACAAGCCAGTAGAAATAGTCTGCGCCAGGTATTGGCGAAGTTGGGGGAACAAGGTAAATTCTTATTGTTGCTAGTAGATGACTACCATGCAGCTCTGATACCAAACCCAAAATACACTGAAGCGGACGTAGAAACCTTTTTGAGCGAGTGTCGCAGTCTCGCTCATAATCAGGAACGACAATACCTCTCCATGATCATCACCTCATCCCGACGACTTAATGAACTTGGACCTCCACTCAACCCCTATAGTTCCCCGTGGTACAATCACTATTTTTTTCAGCCCCTCAAACCATTTACCGATGGTGAAATTGCCGCACTGCTAGGTGAGACTCTGACACCAGAGTTGCAGCAAGGGGTACGGCAAATTACTGGCGGCAATCCTTATTTGTTACAAATTGTCAGTTCTCTTCTCTACCAGCAAAAAGAGCAAGGGACTGAGAAACCCAATTTTGAAGCATTGGCGAAGGAATTTGAGAGCAGAACCGATTCTTTTTTCCAATCTATTTGGCAACTTTCCAATGAAGTAGAGCAAACCTTGATGATGCTCCTCGCTCTGTCTGATTTGCAAGGTCGTTTGCATAACCAAAAATACGACTTAAGTGGAATCAATATAATCTTTAGGCAACAAGAGCGAGAGCTGAGATATTTAGAAGAACGAAACGTCATTACTCACAGGATTGAAAATGGGCAAAAAGTTTACTCATTCACTTCATCACTCATGGAACGGTTGGTGATTCAAGAATTGGCCAATAGTAATGATACCTGGCTTCAAAAACGGCAAAAGATATTGCTGAAGATAATGAGTCGTAGGCAAACAAAACAAGTCACAAGAGCAATTCAATGGCTATGGCAGCATAAAAAAATGTGCGATCTATCCTGCGATGGATTGGAAAACTAACAGCAGCGCTATAACAAAAATTTATTTTAAGACTAGAGTAATAGCAAAAGAGATCGAACAAATATGACTAAAGCAAAATTCAAATTAAATCCTTATATTGTTGGTCGTCCAATCTCCGAACGAGAATTATTTTTCGGTCACCAAAATTTATTCGCGTTCATTGAGGATAACCTCAAGCAGGGAGTACAAGTTATTCTTTTGAGCGGTCAAAGAAGGATTGGGAAGTCATCCTTAATCTTTCAGATTCCCAAGTTTGTAGCACAAGATGAGTTCGCTTTTGTTCATTTCGATCTCGACCCAATGGGGCGATTATCCCTCAGCAATCTCCTTCATAGTCTTGCTGAAGAAATCCTAGCTAACCTGGAACTAGATCCTCAGAGAGTCAAACTGCCTTCAAGCAAGGATTTCAACAGAGACTATCAGCTATTCTCTCAGAACTTCTTGCCTCAAGTTTATCGGGAGTTGGGAAAGAAAAATCTAGTCTTATTGCTAGATGAGTTTGAAGTCTTGACTAGTTACGAGCCCACCTCATCAGCAAAACATTTTTTCCCTTATTTACAATCCATATTGAAGGAGCAGAAGCGATTATTTATCATACCTGTGGTGGGACGAAAACCGGATGACCTGCCGAAGTTACTTGGCTTATTCAGAGAAGCGCCTCACCGAGAAATTGGCTTGCTCGATCGAGTCAGTAGCAAGCGATTGATTACCGAACCTGCTCAGAATGATTTGGTGTACGAATCTGATGCAGTTGAGGCAATCCTAGAACTTTCCTCGTGTCATCCATATTTCACTCAGGTTATCTGCTATGGGCTGTTTGCAAGAGCTAGAAGCGAAGATAATTGGCAAGTAACTCGCGATCGCGTGGCAAGTATTGTAGATGAAGCAATAGAAATTAGCGAGGCAAGATTAGTTGAATGGGATTTCTTAGATATTGCAGAAGTTGCAGAACCAGGGGAACAACTCACACAATACAAAGTAAAAATTGAATTAGTCCGTCGCTGGTTAGTCAAGCAACATCCTCTAAAGCAAGAGATATCTCAACTGGAAAGTTTCAACTCAGAATCTAATGTTGCAATTTTAACCTAAAAAACAGATAGGGGCGGATATAGAAGCTATTGTCAAAGCCTATTCTAATATGAAATCCAAAAATGTTTGCTAGAGATACAATAGTATTTATAAGTTATTTGTAAATGCTTTAACGTTGGATCCCCCCCAGCCCCCCTTCAAAAGGGGGGAGCCTGGATCCCCCCTTAGTCCCCCCTTATTAAGCTATCCTTTATAAACATCTTTCTTTACAAAAAACTTGACAAAAGCGCATTTTGTGTATATAGGGCTGAAATGACCATTTTTGGTAGCGCTCGCGTAGCGATCCGCGAAGAGTGCGCCTACAACATAGTGGGATTTTTCCAAATACATAGTTTTGTCTTTTTGTCAAGTCGTCATGGTTTAAGAACAGGCTGTGTTGCTTTTATAACAAGGATTCCAGCTTTTGTTAAGAAAGTTTCTTATAACGCATAGCTTATTAAGGGGGGATCAAGGGGGGATCAAGGGAAATTTAGGGGGATCGAACTTATATTGACTCTGTGCCTCTATGTGCAACGCTATAAATAATCTAACTCGACCGAATCTGAAATCGCTCAAAATATGCTCAAACTATTACTAGCTAAGGGATTTAACAGTTTCTGAAATTACATTTGGTGACCACTGGTGAAAAAACTGAAAACTGGTCACTGGTCACTGGTCACTGGTCACTGAAAAGCTATTAATCCGCTTTTCTATTTCTCTCACAGCTTTATCTTCCCAGTCAGGAGCGCTAGGATCGATGGTTATCAACCTACCATTAGCTCTAGACCGCTCAATATAGGCATAGAAAGCATCATTATCTTCTCTATGCTCTAACATGTAACTTCTTAATTCTTTATCCGTCATAGTTTGATAGTCAATTTTCACAGTTTATAGCCTCCTCTAATTACTGAATATCAAATATAACAATTGCGGACAGCCCAGAGGGCTATCCCACGGTTTATTAATAAAACTTAGACAAATCGTTTAAGTATTAGATTGTTATATCAAATCCGAAAAAGAATGCTACAAATATAATGACAGCGAGCAATCATTTTTGGATGAGACAACACTTATATCTGGAAAGTCCCCCTTTGGTAAGGGGGATTTAGGGGGATTGTAGCAAACATTTTCGCATTTCATATTATTTTCTCTATTAAAACACAAAGCTACAAATACTTTCTCAAAAAAAAACAAAAAAAGGTAGGGGGGCAAACCTTGCACCCCTACAAATTAAAATTAAATTCAATCAACCCAAAACAATTAATTGAACAATTTAGCCAAAAACAAAAGTGGCATTAGCTTGCAAATCTGTTGCATCAACACCGAGGAAAACAGCTAAATCCTGACCGTTAAAGCCGATCGCTCCACCTTCCCCAAGGTTCTGAAAGCTAAGTTCCTGAACAGATCCAATCCCAAGACCGCCAAGACCAACTACATCAACTTCCAATTCAAAGTCCGTAATAGTATTAACACTCTCTGGTACTTCCCCGTCAGCAATCCAGAAAGTATCAGCTCCTTCACCACCGGTAATGACATTATCGCCACCAGTACCGACAAAGAAAGTATCATCTCCTTCACCACCGACAAGGCGATCTCCACGAGATCCGCTTCGCGGTGCGCCCTCTCCCAGGAAGAACCAGTCATCCCCGTCGCCGCCATAGAGTCGGTTATCGCCACCGCCAACACTAGCTTCCAGAGTATCATCTCCGTCGTTACCAAAGAGGCGATCGCCTTCCCCAGCAATCAACTCGTCATTGCCATCTCCTCCATAGAGGCGGTTTCCACCGCCACCAGCGGAAGCTTCCAGAGTATCATCACCAGCGCCACCGAAGAGACGGTCTTCAGAACCAGCAAACAGTTCGTCATTGTCAGAACCACTATAAACGCGGCTGCCACTTGCCCTGAGCGCAGCCGAAGGGGTATTAGCACCTACCAGATCGATTAAATCTTCCCCAGCACCAGAGAAGAGCAAATCCTCTTCCCCATCAAATTCGGGAGTTACTCCTACAGTAAACTCATCATCCTCAGCACTGCCAAAGATTAACTGAGGTTCTCCTTGAATAGCGGGAATGGTAGTAGATAGAAACTCAAAATTAGCAGCTCCAGGAGTATCCTGCGCTCCAAGACTGAAATCCCCAATTGCCCAATTGCCAGTAAAATCGCTGCTGCGGAAAACATGAGCCGGGACGAAATCTCCATCAGGTCCTACAACTGTATCGCTGTAGAGCAATTCTCCTTCATCATTCTCTTTCAATCCCACTCCATCTACAATTCGAGACCAAGGAGTAACATCCAAAACCCCATCGTCGTCCGTATCCAAGTCATCCCCATCAGCACCGTTAAACCCTTCTACCAGCAGATGAGTGACATTGTCGCTATTCTCAAAATTGAGATTGGCAGTGAAATCGGCAGTTGCCAAAGAGAAAGTATCTTCAGCTACCACAAAGAAACCGCTCTCTCCCACTACTTGTCCCGAGAGGTCAACAACTGCTTCAACAACACCGCTACCCCCTTCACCATTTTCACCATCACCAATAACCACATAAGTGAGATTATCTAGAGGAAAGCCAGGAGCTGCAGCTAACTCAAAATACTCGTCATTGTCATCGCTAGACTGGTCAATGCGGATTTCATTAATAGCCACCTCATCAATGGCAAAAACCGTGGTAGTACCGCTGACCTCATTAGCAACCACCAATAAAGGTTGACCGTTAGGACTATCTTCAGGAGCAATAAAAGCCAAACCTTCAGGAGAAATATCTCCTTCTGGAGAGGGCAGATACTGGACGAAAGAGACATTAGCTGGCTCCGTCACATCATAGACCATGATGCCCCCAGGTTGTTCTAAGCCGATAAATGCGTAAGTACTATTCCCTACAACTCCGGTAACCACACTTTCCGGTTCCGGTCCCTTATTATCGCTGCGATTGTCGAAACTATCAGGTTGACCTTGGGAGTTAAAAATCAGAGGTGCTTCAGCAGCAGTAATCTGCTCGAAATCATCTCCAGAATCGAAGACTAAATTGCCGAAACTATCCCAAATAGTAAAGGAACGAGCGCCATAGACAAAAAGTTGGTCGTAATCTCCATCCCCATCTAAGTCTCCGTCAATTGTGGAAGCTTCCAGACGACCCAGTTCCTCTTCCGACTGCAAAACTTCCCCGTTGGGGAAAGCATCCGGATCTAGATTTAAATCCTCAATCCGCTCGTCCTCATCCCGAGAATCCCCTTCATTGGCAGTAATGTAATAAGTATTCCCATCTACTGCAAAAGAAGTAATACCGTCTGGTTGATAAAGACCGAAGACAGGAGCATTTTCTATCTTGATCGCATCATCGCGATCGCTCCCATCCAAAGCATTATTCTCACCCAGATCCATAATTCCCAGAACCACCGGTACGGGGTTAGGATTGAGAGGAACAGTTCCATCTAGAGGAATCTCCTCATCCAACAAACCAAAATCGTTATCATTCAAAACTGCTAAACGACCGTCCGGCAACAAAGCCAAACCTTCCGGCTTATCCCCAGCATCGTAGCCAATAGAAGGTAGATTAGTAACTTTAAGCTTATTGACAGCTTGTATACCTTCCGCAGCGAGAGCATCAGCAGTTGCCAACTGTTCTAAAGTAGAATCCCCTAAATCCCGATCCAGGATATTGGTGGCTCCCGTCAAATCTATCTGGAAGATATACTTATTCGCTGTTTCCCCAACAGCAGAATCCCTTTCGATAACGTAGAACTTCCCATCTCCGGCATAAACAGCATCCCCAATTTTATCTACCCGTCCCCCATCACGTTCGTCTGGGTCTTGCAGTAAATAAACGTACTCGGAAACAGCATTACCCGTAGTGGGGTCAATACCGAGAACGCGAATAATATCGGAATTATCAGAAGCATCTCGGTCCGGGTTAGCCAGAGGAGTTTGGATAAAAGCATAGAGAATATTCTCATCCGTATCCAGAGCCACCCCCTCAAAACCTCGGTTGGGGCGACGGTTAGCGTATTCTTCTGGTAAAGTCTCACTGCCGAAAGTACCTACTGCCGCGCCTGCAAGGGCTGCAGTTCCTTGGGGTACGAAGCGGTCAATCAGAGAACCATCTTGATTAAAATGGTAAATAGCTGGACGATATTCGTCCACCATCCAGAAGGTGTTATCGGGAGCAATAACAATCCCTTCCATGTCCGCACCCAGGGGGTCTAACTCCAGTAAATTCCCATTCAGGTCTACCGGTTCTTCATCAACACCTTCTATATTGGGACGACCGGTAATGGGGGTAATACCGTCGGACTGAGTCAGAAGAGTTTCCCTGAGATTTTCAATTTCCCCGGTAGTTTCATTCAGTTACTCGCGAACAACCCGAGCTTGGTAATCTGGGAGAGCGAAAGGTCTTTCATTATCCCCATCTCCATCAACATCCGTGGGTTCTCCATTGGGACCGCGATCGGGAACAGTGACAAACTGGAGATTGCCATTTTCCGCCACTCCTTCATAGAAAAGACCGGAAAGTCCACCTAGTAAAATTTCTTGTCCTCCCTCCGTAGTTCCCAAAACCGGCAACTGGTCAAACTCAAACTCTTCTAAAGTGGGCTGACCTTGACTGTGGTCTTTGACACCAAGGGGAAGAATATCCACCACCGTGCTGCTTTCAAGATCCACAACAGCAAAAGAATTATTTTCTTGTAGAGTGACAAAAGCAGTAGAACCATCGGGGGCAACAGCAATATATTCCGGTTCCAAATCCTCAGCAGCAGTTTTACCTGGGAAGATCCGCACGCCCTTAGCCCGCAGTTCCTCTTCCCGACCGTTAAAAGTAGCAAAATCGGCAGTAGAGACATTATCGTCGGTTAAATTTTCCACTCCACCGGAGAGGTCGATAATACTGATAGAACCTTCTGGGTCCGTGTCTCCTCCTGGTTCCCCTTCATTAGCTACGAGAATCTTGGTTCCGTCGGGGGTAAAGGTGAGCATGTCCGGAAGTGTTCCCACAGTTACGGAGTTGAGGAAATTCCCATCTGTATCGTAGAAAAACACTTGTCCAGGAAGTTGGATATCATTATTTTCTGAGTCCACCACTTCTACAGCAGTAGCCACAATCCCATTACTGACAGCAACACTATTTATCCCCCCAATAACCCCCGATTCTTCTAAAGGAACCACTTCTTCACTAGGGGAAATAGAGAAAAGAAGATTTGGGTTAGTAGGATCGCTGAGGTCAAGTACGTCAAGAGTAGCGCGGTTAGCATTTACTACAAATAAACGCTGACTGATGGAATCATAAGCAGGAATTTCTGCTGCACTTTCGTCAAAGACACCAGTTTCAAAAGTGCCAATTGCTCCAAGTTTAATTTGAGCTGTCATAGAGGTTATAACTGAAATTTCCCAGATAAAAGGATGTTCAATCGCGGTAGTAGTGAAAGTGTCTGTTCTACAGGCAGTTCGCCTGTTTCCACAAATTTTCCATCTCAAGCCTGAGGCAAAGCTGTGCTTAGTCTACCGACTGATAAAGATCCACAATCATCTTCCATAACCCCTCGCCAACCTACCACCAAGTATTGGTAAAAGCTAAGTTAAATTTTGATTAAGTTTATTTTCTTGAATTATTTTTGAAGCTAAAATCCTTTCGCTCTAGGTTAAATTTATATTATCTAAAAATTAATAAAAAACAAGAAATAATTAACATGTATTGAGTTGAATTGTCGAAACGAGCAAAGTTTCATTCTGATTAATTTTAGTTAATAATTTTCTTTTTCTAATCACTAAATACCTGTGTCGATCGACCACATTTTGCGTAAGTCCTGTAATTGATACCCATCGGTTTATTCTCAGTATCCACAATAGGGTATTTACCGATGTACGGATAAAGAAAAACTTGCAAAATACTAACCTTCGATTTTCTGACTCTTACTTAAGCAAATCTACGATTTTCAAAAAAAAATTAAATACAATCATAATTTGGTTGTCAAACTGGATGATTTAGGTTATGCTGGAAACGAGGTTAAAGAAAGAAACAAAACAAGGAGTCTCAATGAGCACGATAGATTATCGAGAACAAATGGACTTTGAAACCGCATTGCAATTTGTAGACAGCGCAATTTTTACCAAGGCAGGACGACACCTGAGCGTTCCTGAAGAAACAATTCTTCGAGGAACTTGGCAAGGAATGACCTATGACCAAATGGCGGACACATCCCAATATAGTGTCAACTACCTCATGCGAGATATTGGACCGAAATTTTGGAAACTCCTGTCAGAAGCCTTGGGAGAAGAAGTCGGTAAAACCAACTTCCGCATTGCATTAGAACGCCGCTACGGAAAGCCATATCAAAAAGGCTTATCCCCAATGTCGGAACTTTACCAAAATGAAGACCCTGTCTTCTTTGACTCCAAATTAGGCGACCATCGCGGTGAAGGGGCTCGTGAAAACGGTCTCATAGAAACCCGCCCGAGCAAAGATTGGGGCGAAGCTCCCGACATATCCATATTCTACGGTCGGGAAGACGAAGTAGATACCCTCAAGGAATGGATCCTCACAGATAGTTGCCGACTGGTAGTTTTGCGCGGTATCAGCGGTATCGGCAAAACAGCACTTTCCCGAAAACTGGTAGAAGAACTTCAAGAAGACTTCGATCATGTCATCTGGCGTTCTCTCAGTCACGGTCCCACACTCAAAGAGTTAGTAGAGAACCTGCTGAAATTTCTCTATCACCCAGCCTACAGGTATAAAGGCGATCGCGTCTCTCAATTGATTGATTGCTTGCGCTCCTTACGCTGTCTGCTAGTTCTAGATGGAGCAGAAGCAATACTGGAATCAGGACAGTTAGCCGGACGGTACCGCCAAGGCTATGAAGATTTTGGGGAATTGATGCGTCGCGTAGGAGAAGAATCTCATCAAAGCTGCGTCATCGTCACCACCCTGGAAAATCCTCGGGAAGTTTCCCTCCGCTCGGGAGAAAACTCCGCAGTTCGCTCCTTTATGGTATCCGGCTTGTCCGAAGATCGAGCCAGGGAAATATTAAAAGGAGAAGGATTAGTTTCCTCCAAAGACTGGCAAGGATTAATCGATAATTATCAAGGCAATCCTGCCGCTTTAAAGATTGTCGCCAAATTAATTCGGGAACTGTTCAACGGTAACGTAGCTGAATTTCTAGAACGACAAACTTTCGTATTCGGAGACATTGAAGAACTCTTAGCCAAATCCTTCTACCGCTTGTCCAATCTGGAAAAAGAGGTACTATACTGGTTAGCAATTGAGAACGAACCAGTTTCCTTCTCAACAATCGAAAAGAACATTACCTTACCAGTCTCTCAAGGCGAACTACTAGAGGTATTGGCCTCTCTGGGACAGCGAGCGCTGCTGGAAACCCCAACGCAATCAGGAAAATCTCTGTTTGCTCTCCAGCCAATGGTCATGGAATATATCACCAATCAACTGGTGGAACAGATCAGCTCCACCGTAGTAACTCGGCAAAACCAACGCAATCAATTATTGCAACAGACAGAAAAAGAAGAAGAATCCCTCGAACTGACTCCATCCTCGAAAAAACCAGTTCGCTTAAGCAAGTGGTTCGAAAGTAAATTTGAGCTAGGTTGGCAAAGTGTGGAAGCTCTTTTAGATGGCAACCCCAATCAACTTACTCTCAAGCTGCGCAGTACCTTCCATCTCAGGAATGAGAATCTCGTCAAGCGCTTCAAACAGCTAAACTTGGGAACTGATTCCCAAGACCAATTGGTAGCGCTGCTGGTGGTGATCGCCGTAGAAGCTGACAAAATCAGTATTCGCGTTCAAGCCCAACCCATGGGAGAACAAATAGTGCTACCTCCTAATCTAAAATTGAGTTTACTGAATGAGAAAGGAGAAACCCTACGCTCAGTCAAATCAGCCACTCAAGATAACTTCATCCAACTACCACGCTTCCGAGGTGAAACTAAAGAACGCTTTAGCATAGCTGTTGTCCTTGAGGGTACCAAACTAATTGAGGAATTTGTGATCTAAGTCTACTTGGCGATTGCTATAACTAGGGACTTGTCAAGTTCTATCATGCTCGTTTTCTCTACCAAGCTTAAAGGTAATTCGCTAGATTATTAGTATCAGCAAACTGCTGTTATCAAAGGACTAGTAACCATGACAAATATACTCTTGAAGCCAGACGAGCGAGCATCACAAATCATGTCCTTGGGGGACTTTCTTGACTATGATGATGGTACTGATGCTTGTTACGAGCTAGAAGATGGGAGACTACTATCTATGCCTAGCGAGAGCGAGATAAATCGACGCATTGCGATGTTTTTGGTTGCCTATTTTCTGCAACTGGGGATTCCCTTTTCTCGGTTGACCATGAAGACAGAAGTGGTGGTGAGTGGTTCGCGAGCAACAGTGCGGGTCCCAGATTTAATCGTCCTGAGATCCGAGTTAGCGCAAGCAATGAAAGGTGCCAGTCGTTCCATGGTAACTTTGGATATGCCACCGCCCCAGTTAGTGGTGGAAATAGTCAGCCCAGGACGGGAAAATCAAGAGCGAGATTATCGTTACAAGCGATCCCAGTACCAAGCGAGGGATATTGCGGAGTATTGGATTGTTGACCCCATTGAGCAGAAGATTACGGTATTGACTATGGCATCAGGACTCTATGAAGAAAAAGTATTTACAGGTAATGCGGCCATAGCTTCTGCTTTCTTGTCAGAATTGGAGCAAGAGTCCCCTTTAACTGTAGCGCAGGTTTTCCAGGAGGTAGTAAAGGGATGAGATCGATATAGCAGTTGATAGTGAATAGTGGATAGTTGATAGCTTTTCAGTGACCAGTGACCAGTGACCAGTGACCAGTTTTCAGTTTTTGACTTGTCGGTCACCAAATGTAATTTCAGAAACTTTTCAATCCCTTAGCTAGTAATAGTTTGAGCATATTGGAAGCAATTTCAGATGATTGTCGAGTTATACAGCACAGCAGCGGTTGCTCTCACTCAATACTAAACACGTTCATAGGCTGGACCGTCCGAACCCGCGCAAGTCGTAAAGCAAGCAATCAAAGCGATCAGACAATGCCTCAGCTGTAGAACGCCGAACCATTAAATTGAGAGATATTACGCTGATTCTGGTTTGCGTAGGGAAGTAGGATGGACAATTAACTCAGCAGTTGAGCGCTTCTCAACCATTTCGCGAGTAATGGTACAACGGCGCACATCTTTGCGGGAAGGATAATCGTACATGATATCCAACATGATTTCTTCCACAATACCCCTGAGGGCCCTCGCTCCAGTTTTGCGACGATAGGCTTCCTGGG
The DNA here is from genome assembly GCA_000252485.1 of Prochloron didemni P4-Papua_New_Guinea. GTDB lineage: Bacteria > Cyanobacteriota > Cyanobacteriia > Cyanobacteriales > Prochloraceae > Prochloron > Prochloron didemni. The sequence continues at coordinate 17,549 of JH610783.1, forward strand.
CGATCGCCTTTACGGCATCTTTTTTAAACTCCAGTTGAACATTATCCATCTTCAACAGTTTTTGATACTGTTTCACCAGAGCATTGCGGGGTTTGGTCAGAATTGACATTAGGGCCTCCTCATCCAAAGATTCAAGACAAGCCATCACAGGAATCCGGCCCACGAATTCAGGAATCATGCCAAACTTGACTAAATCGTCCGGTTCCATTTGTTGGAGCAATTCTGCCGTCTGTTTTTCCTTGGACTGAAGTAGTTCTCCTGGACGGACAAAACCCATAGATTTTTTGCCTAACCGCCGTTCTACGACTTTTTCCAAACCCACAAAAGCACCACCACAGATAAACATGATATTGCTGGTATCGATTTGAATGCAGTCTTGATAGGGATGCTTTCTCCCACCTTGAGGAGGTACATTAGCGATGGTTCCTTCCAACATTTTTAACAAGGCTTGCTGCACTCCTTCTCCGGAAACATCCCGAGTAATAGAAGGGTTTTCGCTTTTACGAGCAATCTTATCTATTTCATCGATATAAATAATTCCCCGTTGCGCTTCCTCCACGTCCATATCCGCCACTTGCAGCAGTCGCAGGAGAATATTTTCCACATCTTCCCCCACATATCCTGCTTCCGTCAAAGTGGTGGCATCTGCTACAGCAAAAGGCACGTCCAGAATTTTTGCTAGGGTTTGAGCCAGCAAAGTCTTGCCGCTTCCAGTAGGTCCGATGAGCAAAATATTCGACTTTTGCAGTTCCACCGAATCCGACCCTGTCGCCTCATTGCCATTGCCGTTATTCCCGGTCGAACAACTAAGGCGCTTGTAGTGGTTGTATACTGCCACTGACAGGACTTTCTTCGCTTCCTGTTGACCGATAACATGCTCGTCCAAATACTTTTTTAGCTCTCGGGGCTTGGGCATTTGGCTCAGAGAGAGGCGTTCTGCAGCTCGCTTTTTCTTCGGTTTAGCTTCTTGGTCAGGCGATACTGACTGAGACATGGAAGAGGAGGTATCCATTAGCTCCTCATCCAAAATTTCGTTACATAGCTCAACACATTCATCGCAAATGTAGACTCCAGGACCAGCAATCAATTTGCGCACTTGTTCTTGGGATTTACCACAAAACGAGCATTTTAGATGGGAATCGTATCCTTTAACAGCCATTTTTGCCTCTTCTTAAAGTACCTTTACACTAACCTCTGGCTCAGATTTTTCTTGCCGGGAAATTACTCGGTCGATGAGACCGTATTCTTTTGCCTCAACTGAAGACATAAAGAAATCCCGCTCCGTATCTGCGGCAATTTTTTCCAAAGGCTGACTCGTATGCAAAGCAAGTAATTGATTCAACCTTTCCTTAATGAAGAGAATTTCTTTCGCTTGAATCTCAATATCCACCGCTTGTCCTTGAGCGCCACCTAAAGGCTGATGGATCATAATCCGGGAAGAAGGCAGAGCCATGCGCTTGCCTTGGGTTCCCCCAGAGAGCAGAAATGCGCCCATACTAGCAGCTAAACCATAGCAGATAGTCACCACATCGGGACGAATTTGCTGCATTGTGTCGTAAATTGCCATACCGGCGTAAACGGCTCCGCCGGGAGAATTAATGTAAAGCTGAATTTCCTTGTCTGGATCTTCAGCTTCCAGAAAGAGCAACTGGGCAACAATAGAGTCGGCCACATCGTCATATACGGTCGTGCCGAGAAAAACAATGCGCTCTCGCAGCAGTCTGGAATAGATATCGAATGCTCGTTCTCCTACACCGGACTGTTCTACGACCATGGGCACGACGCTCTTTGTCATCATACTACTAGAGGTCGAATAAATTTCGGGCTTGTGGAAACTAGATACTGGATAATTTGGAGATCTCGATTGAAGCATAGACCTTGATAGAGGCAAAAAATGGGATTTTAGATGCTGTTAACTCAAGCTAAATATGGTCTCGTGTAGGTCGCGTATTTACTAGATCCTAACTCAATAATCAACATTATGGGACAGTTTCAAGATGATGGCATCAGCCAAAAATGAATAAAGAGGCCAAAAAGACCCATTGCCTCTTTTAGTTTTGGGATGTAACTTGTGCTGTTTCTGTTTCTTGGGAGTTCTCTGTTTCTTGGGAGTTCTCTGTCTGTAGTCCGTCCTCTTCTGTTTCTGATGACTCTAAAGAGCCTTCTGGAACCAATTCTACTGTAGTTTTTTCTTGCAACCAATCTAAAGTCTTTTCCTGAAGCAACTGCTCGGCTTGCATTTCCTTAAGCCGTGACTGATCGTAGGATTGTTGAGATTTAGTCAATGCGGACTCTACTTCCTTGATTTTAGCTTCTAGCTTTTCCGGTTCCACTACAATGGATTCTTGCTTGGCAATTTCCTCAATAAAAAGAGAATTTTGCAAATTTTGAATTGCGTTGACTCGAGATAGCTCTCGCATTTTCGGAATAGTTTGGGCATTAAACATTTCGTTCATGTCTACACCAGAATTGCTCATGCGAATTGCCGTCTGAGTCAAAAGACGATCCACTTCTTCTTTGATCATGGTTTCTGGCAACTCCACAGAACAACACTCCCCCAGTTGCTGGATAATTGCTCGGTGAATGTTATTTTTCGTAGAAGTTGCTGCTTGTTGGGCAAATTGCTCTGTTAACGATTGACGTAACTCTTCCATAGTCTCGAATTCGCTCACTTCCTGGGCGAAGTCATCGTCCAACTCCGGCAGTTCCTTTTCTTTCAGTTCTTTCAGCTGGACTGTAAAAACAGCAGGTTTACCCGCTAATTCTTCCCGAGCATAATTTTCTGGGAAAGTAGCCGAGATTTCCTTCGCGAATTCTGGGGTCATACCCACAATGCCTTCAATCAAGCCGTCAATCAGCTTGCCTTTCTCTAATTCCACTGGAAAATCTTTAGCCTCAAATCCAGAAATCAATTCCCCTTCCGTTCCGTCCTCAGTGGCAAATCGACCGACAAAATCTATAGTGGCTAAATCTCCCATTTGCGCTGGACGCTCTTCTACTGGGACTAAAGTAGCCTGTTCTTGCTGCCGATCGCTTAAAAAATCCTCTACCTTGCTGGGTAGAGCAACAATTTCTTCCGCTTTAATGGATAAGGAATGGTAATCTCCCAGTTGAACTTCTGGGGGAACGTCTACAGAAGCAGAAAAAGTCAGAGGTTCTCCGGGTTGGTACTGCTCGATTAATTCCTCAAACTTGGAAATCAAGTTTAAATTGCCGAGACTTTCAATGGATTGCTCTTTAACTGCTTTCTCTAAGCTATTTTGAACTATTTCTTCTAAAGCTGCTGCCTTAATCCTGGTGACGCCGATTCGCAGTTCAAGAATATGACGAGGTACTTTCCCCTTACGAAACCCAGGAATACGAGTAGAACGAGCCAATTCGCGCACTACCTTGTCGTAGGTTTTTTTGGTCGTTTCAGCGGAAATTTCAATTTCTAAACCAATTTGGCTGGCAGGAAGCTTCTCCTGGGTAACTTTCATCGATGTCTTCTTATTTAAGATAATTGCCGGGTTGCAAAGACGGTAAGAAGGAAATATAGTTGGCGAGCTAATTTAAGCCTCTTTCCTCTCTTGTAGTCTAATAGACCTATATGATGATAGTACAATGGAGCGATGAGGGGGATGGCAAAGCAATAGGTTAAGCTATTACAATCAAAGCTGCATCTCTCACTGGCCAATAATTAGCAAGGAGGAAAAAATTTGTCCAATCCCATTCGCGTTGCTATTCTCGGAGCAACTGGGGCAGTAGGTCGAGAATTAATAGAATTATTAGCCCATCGTCAGTTCCCACTTGCCAATTTGAAGCTTCTGGCTTCTCCTCGTTCTGCGGGTACGACAATCCCTTTTGCGGGAGAAAATTTGCTGGTAGAAACGGTAGGAGATAATTCTTTTGCCCACATAGACTTGGTTTTGGCTTCTGCTGGCAGCTCTACTAGTAAAGCTTGGGCCAACAAGGCAACAGCAGCAGGGGCAGTGATTATCGATAATTCCAGTGCTTTCCGCATGAACCCAGAAGTTCCTTTAATTGTACCGGAAATTAACCCGGAAGCGGCAAAACTGCATCAGGGCATTATTGCTAATCCCAATTGTACGACGATTTTAATGGCAATGGCAGTGTGGCCCCTCCATCAGGTACAGTCGGTAAAACGGATTGTAGTTGCTACCTATCAATCTGCTTCCGGTGCAGGTGCGAGGGCAATGGAAGAGGTAAAAACTCAGGCTAAAGCAATTTTAGAGAACGAACCGCCGCCAACAGAAATTTTTCCTTATCCTTTAGCGTTTAATTTGTTTCCCCACAATTCCCCTCTCAACCAACAGGGGTATGCCTCCGAAGAAATGAAAATGATTAACGAGACGCGAAAGATTTTTAATGCGCCTGACTTGCGTCTCTCTGCTACCTGCATTCGGGTTCCAGTATTGCGGGCCCATTCAGAAGCTGTTAACTTAGAATTTGCTAGCCCGTTTGCGGTAGCTCAGGCGAGGGAAATTCTTTCAGAGGCTCCTGGTGTAAAATTGGTGGAAGATTGGCAGGCTAATTATTTCCCCATGCCTATTGACGCTACAGGGAAAGATGAAGTATTGGTAGGTAGAATTCGTCAGGATCTTTCTCATCCCTATGGGTTAGAATTATGGCTCTGCGGCGACCAAATTCGCAAGGGAGCTGCTCTGAATGCAGTACAAATTGCTGAGTTATTAGTAAATGAAAATATGCTATAAACTATAAACTATGATTGAATGAATACTATGATTGAGATATTGGGGATTTTAATTGGCATATTGTTTTCTCTTTGATGATTGAAAACAGCGGCAAAAATTCATAAACAAACAAAAAACAAACAACAAACTATGATTGAATGAGTACTATGATTAACAGATTGGGGATTTTAATTGGCATATTGTTTTCTCTTTGATGATTGAAAACAGCAGCCAAAATTAATAAAGAACAAACAACAAAGAACAAACAACAAAGAACAAACAACAAAGAACAAACAACAAACAACAAACAACAAATGATAAATTTTGGCAGGACAATCGCTGCAATGATAACGCCATTCAAGGAAGATGGGAGTGTCAATTATGCAGTAGCAGAAAAATTAGCAGTACATCTGGTAAATAATGGCAACGATGCTTTAGTACTGTGTGGGACAACTGGAGAATCTCCTAGTTTGAGTTGGGATGAAAAGTATCAGTTGTTTAAGGTGGTAAAAGAAGCAGTGGCGGGTAAAGCATTTACCATTGGGGGAACTGGAGCTAACTGTACAAAAATGGCTATTACCGCTACTGCTCGCGCTGCTGAGTTAGGTTTAGATGGTTCCCTGCAAGTTGTTCCCTATTACAATAAACCGCCCCAGTCGGGATTGTATTCTCATTTCCAGGCGATCGCCAATGCAGTGCCAGATATGCCCATAATGCTGTATAATATTCCCAGTCGCACTGGCACGAATCTGGAACCGGAAACAGTTGCCGAACTTGCTAAGATAGATAATATTATCGCTATTAAAGAAGCCAGCGGTTCCTTGGAGCAAGTTTGTGAAATTCGCGAACGAACACCAACTTCTTTTAGTATCTACTCTGGAGACGATTTTCTAACTTTACCCCTACTTACTCTTGGTGGTACTGGTGTAGTTAGTGTTGCCAGTCATTTAGTTGGCAACCAAATCCAAGAAATGATTCAAGCTTTTGAGGTGGGAAAAATTGATATTGCTCGCGAAATACAATTAAAACTTTTTCCTTTATTTAAAGCTCTTTTTTGTACTACTAATCCTATTCCTATTAAAGCTGCTTTACAATTACAGGGTTGGAATGTGGGTGGTTTGCGCTTGCCCTTAGAAACCCTGAATCCAGATTTAGAAGAAAAGTTAAAAATAGTTTTGAAAGAGCTAAATTTACTATAATTTTTAATAGGCTTAAAATAAATTTTTTCAATAGGTTGAAAATTATTATTCATCTTTTCCCTAAAAATTGCTGCCCATAGGGATATGGATAAAGATGGCTATATTTAAATAATAAAATAATAAAATAATAAAAAAAAATTGAATCAAGATTCAATGGCCAAAAATTGAATAAACAAACCATATAAGGAGCGAAAAAAAATGAGTAAAAACGGTTCTCAACCAACCCTGAAAATTATTCCTCTCGGCGGGTTGCATGAAATCGGCAAGAATACCTGCGTGTTTGAATATGATGACGAAATGATTATCTTAGATGCCGGAATTGGTTTTCCTTCTAATGAAATGCACGGGATTAATATCGTCCTCCCCAATACAACCTACTTGCAATCCAATCGCCATAAAATACAAGGAGCGATCGTCACTCATGGTCATGAAGACCATATTGGTGGTATTCCTTATCACCTTAAACAATTCGACATTCCCGTCATCTACGGTCCTCGTTTAGCTATATGCTTATTGCAAGATAAATTAGACGAAGCAGGAGTAGCAGATCGAACTGACCTAAGAAGCGTGCGTCCTCGAGAAGTTGTCAGAATTGGCAAATACTTTTTTGTGGAGTTTATTCGCAATACCCATTCTATTGCTGATAGTTTCTGTGTAGCAATTCACACTCCCATTGGTGTGGTAATCCACACGGGAGATTTCAAGGTAGACTACACTCCTGTAGATGGGGAACATTTCGACTTTCAACGGCTGGCGGAACACGGGGAAAAAGGTGTTTTGTGTTTGTTGAGCGACTCCACTAACGCTGAAGTACCAGGACATACCCCTCCAGAAAGAGCTGTTTATCCCAATCTGGATCGAATTTTTAGCCAAACCAAAGGAAGGTTGATGCTAACAACTTTCGCTTCCTCTCTGCACCGTCTCAGTATCGCATTGGAATTGGCGCAAAAACACCATCGCAAAGTTGTGGTAGTGGGGCGATCGATGTTGAACCTAATTGCTCACGCTCGTAACTTAGGATACATTAAATGTCCCGACAATCTGTTTGAGTCGTTGAAAGCAATTAAACATTTACCAGATGAGAAAGTATTCATTTTAACAACTGGTTCCCAGGGAGAACCTCTAGCAGCTTTAACTCGTATTTCCAAAGGGGAACACCGACAAATCAAAATTCGTCCTGGAGATACAATAATACTCTCAGCCAATCCTATTCCTGGCAATACTATCGCCGTAGTCAGAACCATCGACCGTTTGATGATGTTAGGGGCCAATGTGATTTACGGTAAAAACCAGGGAATCCACGTTTCCGGTCACGGCGCTCAGGAAGATCACAAATTGATGCTCGCGTTAACTAAGCCGAAGTTCTTCGTTCCCTTTCACGGAGAACACCGCATGCTGGTAAAACACGCTGAAACAGCTCGCAGCATGGGTATTCCGGCAGAAAATATGGTTATTATCAATAACGGGGATATTATTGAGTTGACCGAGGAGCGCATTCGTATTGGCGGAAAAGTAACTTCTGGCATTCAATTGGTAGATCGGGCCGGGGTAGTCCACGATCGCGTCATGAAGGAAAGGCAGAAATTGGCGGAAGAAGGGGTTTTGACCGTGGCGGCAGCCATCGACTGGTCTGGTCAATTAATTGCCAAGCCAGAAATTCATCTCAGGGGAGTCGTGACCCAGGTAGAGCGATCGCTGTTAGAACAATTGATTATCAGGGTGATCGAAAAAACCTTGGACTTGCGCTGGGAAGAATTTAGCTACTATTCTGACAAGGAGGAGATGGAAGTAGATTGGACTGGTTTGAGGGGGGAAATTGAGAATAGTTTACAAAGACTAGCGCGGCGGGAATTACAAAGTCGCCCTTTAGTGGTATTTCTCTTGCAAACGCCAGAAGTACCTTCTCCTATATTCTCTTCTACCAAAAAGCGTTCTATAGTATCAGTGAGTTAATAGACTTCTCCCTCGCTGAAAATGAAGAGGGATTATAAGCAGTTGTAACCCTCATTCCGCACTTCGTGCTATAGCACGAAGTTTTTATACTCAATTTTTTTTTGAGGTTTTGAGGTAATGGGTCATGGATAATTGGTTATTCATGATAGGTATGTATTTGGTGGATTTCAATTTAGCGATCGCCTATAGCGCTTCGCTCGCCTTGCGTGTTGTTACAACTACATAAAGAGCCTTTGATACATTTGGGGTCTGAGAAAAATCTGTTTCTCCGCGAGCGCTTCGCGCTATATCAACTCGACAATCATCTGAAAATTGACAACAAGCTAAAAACCAAGAGGGATAAGGCTCAAGAAAGTTTCTGCCATTTTTTGCGGAGACATTCATCAATTTTTGAATTTTGAATTTTGAATTTTGAATTCGACCTCAGGAGCTATCAACTGTCAACTGCTATAATACTCATATAATAACCTATTTTGATTTAATCATCTTTCTCTAAGCAACTTGTTGCTCTGACTGTTTTCTAAACTCATCGAACAAC
>JH610784.1 GCA_000252485.1 Prochloron didemni P4-Papua_New_Guinea
CCTATCAACTGTCAACTATCAACTATCAACTATCAACTATCAACTGTCAACTGCTATAGTTTTTGACGACCGTGAGGTTCGAGCAGATTCTTAATATCGGGTCCATTAGGAATAATACCACCTGGATTGAGAGGAAATAGGTTGCCGTAGTAATCTTTTTTCACATCCTCTAAACTGCAAGTTGCCTCAACTCCGGGAAGCTGATAGATATCCCGCAAATAACCTCCCAAATGCTCGTAATCTTGAATTCTGCGGCGATTGCATTTAAACAACCCGTAATAGACTACATCGAAACGGAATAAAGTGGTAAAAAGACGAACATCTGCTAAAGTTAGATTATTCCCACAAAGGTAACGACTAGTTGCTAGAACAGAATCAATTTCATCTAAAGTTGTAAATAACTCGTCACAAGCTTTGTTGTAAACTTCTTGGGTTTGAGCAAAACCGCAGCGATAAACTCCATTATTAACTGCGTGATAGATTTTGTTGTTCCAGAAATCGATTTTTTCCCTCAGTTGAGCGGAATAAAGATCTAATTCGGGGTTGCGAGCGAACTGATTAAGTTGAGAGTTGAGGATAACGATAATTTCCCCGCTCTCATTATTAACGATCGCCTTTTTTTCCTTATCCCAAAGCACCGGAACCGTACAGCGTCCTTGATATCCTGGTTCTGCTAACTGGTACAATTCTGGCAAACTAGTACAACCTTCTTTATCTCCTTCTAACAGCCAAATTCCTGCTTCTGCTGAAGGAGAGGCGATCGCCACCTCAATTGCTTCTTCCAATCCTTTCAAAGCGCGAACTACGAGAGTGCGGTGGGCCCAAGGACAACCCAGTCCCACGTAAAGGCGATAGCGTCCTGTTGCCGGTGGATGAGGGTTTCCCACTTCTGTCCCAATAGTCTTACGAAATTGACTCTCAGGGCGAATATATTCTCCTTGCTCATTGCGAGGAGCCATTTGAGACATCATGGTTTTCCAGAGAGTTGTCCAAACAAATTTTGCCAGTCCTACAAGGATTTTCGGCGGTAGGGATTTACCTTTTTTTTCTGTAACATAATCAATGAACAATGAACAATGAACAATTAACAATTAACAATGAACAATTAACAATTAACAATTAACAATTAACAATTAAGAGGTTGATCAGAAAAATGTGTCTTTCGCTTTGTACAAAGGCGATGCAGCGGATGCAGCACTTTTGCGATCAGGCGGAGCCTGCCACTGCGTGATCACGAAGCGCTATATCTGTAGCATTAAGCCGTATAACTATTAACTGTCAACTATCAACTGTCAACTATCAACTGTCAACTGCTATAAATCAAATATCCCCTCAAAGAAAGCTGAGGGGATGTTTTACGGGCAATGTTTCTATTTGTCTATTTTATAGCGCTTCGCGCTGGTGTCGTTACATGCTACATTTTTTAGACAAAAGTGCTGCATCGGCTGCATCACCTTTGTACAAAGTGAAAGGGGCATTTTTCTGCACGAACTCTTAATTGTTCATTGTTAATTGTTCATTGCTCATTGCTATAGGTGAGAGTGCAAGAATTACGGTAGCACCAGCGCAGCAAAGTTACCCCAGCGATAAACTTAATTGCTTCCAAACTCCAGTAACCCCAGTGCATCCAAATCATTGCTTCTGGCATAGTAGTAGGGGAGTCTTCAAACAGATTTAACTGCAATCCTAAACCGCTCATTTGCGGGGTCAAGATATAAGTATAAATCAGAGGAATAGCCAGCAAAAGCCCAGCTAAAATAATAGACCACCGTTCTTTTTCTGGAGAGAGATTATGAGTGTGACGAAATATTAAAAAGCTCGTTAATACTAGTGCAGCGCATAACAATTCAATTCTATGAAATGTGCCAAAAAGTACATAACCAGCACTAGCAAATCCTGCTTGAGCCATCATGCCCGCATTGGATAAACTGGGGATAATTACAGAGTCCAGGAGCAGGCTGCCACTGAGCCAGAACCCCAAAGCAAACATGACTACAGTGGACCAGCTAATTTGCTTTAAGCCACGGTCAGAAATAGCATCCATTATGATTCCTCGTTTTTCCTATCTTGTTTTCAGTATAGCGAATGGTTGTCCTAAAAGCTCTTCTCAAATATGAAATATTGTTAAATAAATACTGGCAGTGGGTAAAATCTTTTTTTAGACAAATAGGTGAGCCTTTGTTAACTAATGTAAATAGTTTTGAATCTCTTTCAGAGTCGATAGAGCTTCAAACTTGAGACCTACAGACTGATAAAATTCTGCCCCACCTTGCTGTCTGTCTACCAAAGCGATGATTTGCTCTACTTCGTAGCCGGCAGTGCGCAAACGTTCCACAGCCAGATGAGCGGATTTCCCGGTGGTAACCACATCTTCTAACACCACTACTTTGGCCCCAGAGTCTAGACTGGGTCCTTCAATATAAGCTTTGGTCCCGTGTCCTTTCGGCTGTTTGCGCACGATCAGTCCAGGGAGATTTTGCCCTTCTATGGCTGAAACCACAGACACCGCCGTGACAATTGGATCGGCTCCTAAGGTTAAACCAGCAATAGCTTGGGTATCTTCTGGAATCATAGCTAGTAGCAGTCTTCCCAGGGCAAAGGCCCCATTGGGATGGAGCGTTACCTCCTTCGCATTGATATAATAAGAGCTGCGTTGCCCTGAAGAGAGAGTAAAATCTCCTTCTCGGTAAGCTAGTCGGGAAAATAAATCCAAAACAAACTGGCGTAGAGAGGTAAGATCGGTAGTAAGGGTGGAAAAGTCGGATTTCATCTATTTTAGAAATGCTTAAAGAATTCCATAGGGGAAAGATTCTAATGAAGTTTACCAAATTAATGCCAATCCTAGTGGGGACTATAGCGGCTAGCCTGTTTGCCCAAAACCTGTTTGCCCAAAAGGCGATCGCTCAAAATGAGTCAGAGGTTATCACAGTTAACGATGTCTTTGAACGGGCATTTTTCAACAAATCTGGCGATCCTTACTATAACACCAGCATTTCGCGTCAATTTAATGCCTTTTTTGGTGTCAGTTCATTCCCAGAGGGTTCCTATCCAGACAACGAACTTGTTCGCGATGCTGAAAATATCAACGAGCTTTATCGGGAAATAATGCACCAGCAAGTTTCCAGCGACCCTATTGTTAGAACTCAAGATTTGCCAAATCCTTATGGGTCTTCTTTGCTGAGTAATCCAGAATATATGGGTTCCAGGTAGGCTTTCTGTGGATACCAAGTTAATTTAGGGTAACACCACTGGATTTTGTTTGGCGGAAGGGGTGCTACCTCCCCGACTATAAATAAGAATCCAGGGTGCAGGAGTTGAACCTGCCTAGGGCGAATTATGAGTTCGCTGCCTCAACCGCTCGGCCAACCCTGGTTTAATTTTTTTCTCTAGTATATAGCTACAATATACCATGTCCGAGGCAGTTTTGCCAAAGAGAAAAATTGCTGATGAAATTATCAACTATACTGCTAACCTTGAGTTTTCTGGCCATGATGATAGGCGCTGGTTCCGTAAGTGCCTATTTTGCATTTAATATGGGTCATGAAGCCCTCAAAGGGGTGGAAAAACCGGATATCAACCCATCGAAAAAGCTGGTGGGCAAGCCCAAAACTGATGAACCTCGCAAAGGACTCACTCTCGTCAAGGAAAGAGATGTGATTGTGAAGTTTTACAATCATACTCACGGCACTCAGAAAAAAGACACTGAAAAGAAGCCGGAAGCAGAAAAAAGCGTTGAGGCTCCTCAAACAGAAGCAGAAAAGCTGCTGGCCAAGTTCCCCCTCAAAGCTCAAGATGGGGATGTTACTATGGAGGTGGTAAAACCCAGTCTGGACAGGGAAGCTTACTTACTGAACGTTACGTTGAAAAATGATAGCAGAAAAGCAGTGAAATTTCTTTACAGCTTTTTAGATGTGAGAGATAAGGAAGACAAACCCTTAAGTGCAATTACAGATGGTTTACCGGCAGAATTGCCCGCTAATGGGGAATTGTTTAGCGGTACGGTGAAGATTCCCCTGGCATTGTTAAAAGATACTAAAGAAATCTCATTGACTCTCACTGATTATCCAGAGCAAAGACTTCAGCTTAGAATTCCAGCAATTCCAGTTTTGGATCAGGTACCAAAGGAAGCAGAATAAAGAATGGGATGACTGGTCTAGATGTATTGCTGCGATTATTATCGGTACTGCTGTTAATTGGACTAAATGCCTTTTTTGTCACCGCTGAGTTTTCTATTGTCTCAGTCAGAAGATCCCGCATTAGCCAATTGGTAGCAGCAGGAGATGCACCAGCACAAACAGTTCAATCCTTACAACAAAGTATAGATCGCCTCCTCTCTACAACACAAATGGGAATCACTCTCTCCAGTCTTGCCCTAGGTTGGATCGGAGAAAATAGCATGGCTGTTTTGATGGCCAAAGTCATGAAGAATCTCCCTTTACCCCAGGGGATAACTGTAGCGATCGCCCATTCTCTCTCAGTACCAGCGGCTTTTTTGTCCATTGCCTATTTGCAAATAGTTCTCGGGGAACTTTGCCCCAAATCAGTTGCCCTACTGTACTCGGAGCAATTAGCTCGGTTTTTCGGTCCTCCCAGTCTGGCGATCGCTCGCTGTTTTAATCCCTTTATCTGGATTTTAAACCAATCTACCCGCTGTCTGTTGCGCTTAGTAGGTATTAAATATACGAGAACTGGTTGGTACAATGGAGTTACCCCAGAAGAGCTGCAACTAATTATTACGACTGAAAAAGAGTCTACAGGCTTAGAAGCAGAAGAAAGAGAATTATTAAACAACGTCTTTGAATTTGGGGATGTCATAGCGGAAGAGGTGATGATTCCCCGCACTAGCATCAAAGCCATGAATATTACTGCTAATTTCGAGACTTTACTCAATGAAGTAGCTAGTACAGGTCATTCCCTTTATCCTATGGCTGGGGACTCTCTGGACGACATTCGGGGCATTATTGACTTTAAAGACCTGGCCGTACCTTTAGCCAAAGGAGAATTACAGCCAGAAACACCCATCCAGTCTTGGGTTAAATCGGTTCAGTTCGTACCAGAATCCACACTTTTAAGCGACCTTTTACCCTTGATGCAGCGCTCCCAATTAAAAATGGTAATTGTGGTAGATGAGTTTGGGGGTACTGCTGGATTGGTAACCTTGCAAGATTTGATTGCGGAAATTATCGGGGACGTTCAAGAACTAGGTTCTGCATCGGAATTAGCCTATGCGTTGGTAGATGATAATACTTTCTTAGTCCAAGCGCGGATGAATCTAGAAGAAGTAAACGAGATTTTAGGTCTGGATTTACCTCTTACTGAAGAATACCAAACTCTAGGAGGTTTTTTACTCTATCATTGGCAAAAAATTCCCGCTCAGGGAGAAACGTTAAATTATCAAAATCTGGATTTTACGGTTGTTTCTGCTCAAGGTCCGAGATTATCTCAAATTCGCATTTATAGAAAAGAACATATTCCTGTTGAAAGGGAATAGGGAATAGGCAAGAGGTAAGAAAAAAATAACTAATTTTCATCAAGGAAAAATTGTAATATTAATTACGAAAATTATTGCTACTATCCCCCTAAATCCCCCTTATCAAAGGGGGACTTTCCAGGCTCCCCCCTTTCTTTTCCCCCACCCCCCCTTGGTCCCCTCACAGGGGTAGGTTTTTTTCAAAAGAAACTTATTAGACAAGGTGGACAAGGTGGACAAGTA
>JH610785.1 GCA_000252485.1 Prochloron didemni P4-Papua_New_Guinea
CCCTTGGTCCCCCCCCACTGGGGGGGAAACAGGGGGGGGTGGGGGGAGGGGGCTGGGGGAGTTTATAAATCGTAGGTTGGGTTGAGGTCACGAAACCCAACAAGCCACAAGATCAGGTGTTGGATTTCGCTATCGCTCAACCCAACCTACAATTTCTTATAACACTATTGTATCTGTAGCAAACATTTTCCTGGTGTTACGACAAATCATTAATCAATAATTAAGAGAATGAACTTAAACAATCACCCTATTTGGAATGATTGCCAGAAAATTTTAGCACAAATTGAGGCTACTACTTTGGTGCAAAAACACCTAGAAAAATGTCATTACCAAGTCAGAGGATACTCCGATGGTGAGCATTTTTATCAGGAGATTACTTTTAAAACACCCCTGTATCCAGAATTGGTTAGTTCCACTCTAGGATATACCAGAGAAGACGAAGAAAACAACAAATGGATTAAACTCACCTTTTCGCTTCAAGCAGAACCAAGAGCATCTGTTAAAGAGTCAGTTATCGATCGCAAAGAAGTCGCCCAACTAACTTTGATTTTTGATGAGAATTTAGAATTCATTGACGAAAATTGGTTTATCGATGTTGACTCTAACTTTGTTGTTGCTAAACGGGAAAAAGATGGCGAGCGATCGTTGAGTATTGCTTGAGCTAAAATAGCAATTACCAGTTATACCAAATCCGGATAATCAACCATATTATAATCTAGGTTGGGAAGGGGAGAGGAACTAAACCCAACTTACTATGCTCAAGATAGTGCGGTGCGTTACGAACGCACCCTACTGATAAAAAATTGCCTATTGCCTATTCCCTCTTCCCTTAAATGTAGCTACTAACTTTTTCCACAATACTACAATATCTCGTTTTTCTATATCCCTTTCCAAAGATAAACCGGGGATGGTAATTTTTAGTTTGAGCTTATTTTTAGTTCTTTTCTTTTCATCTTCAATCAACTGCTGGCGGTTAATTTCGACCGTATCGCTGGTATCAGTTTCCAACTGCTTGGGATGAGCTGTGTCAAACTGCTGCCAACCCATTGTATCGTCAATTAAAGACAAAACATTGACATTCTTATTATAAGGAGGCTTGCCACATTGGATGCTGGTTTCCCCATAAGTAATCCGTTCTCGCAACTCATCATATATATAAAAATAAGGGTCTTCATTGTTTTTGCACCTCGGACAATTGCAGGGGATTAATTTATTATACTTCAACCGCTGATAAGAACGGTGAATTTCATCTAATTCCTCATTGACAATAATCAATAAATCTCGTTTGTGTTTCCCTGAAACTCTAATTCTAATCTCTCGCTTGCCATAATATTCAATTACCTCAGCCAAGGTTTGCTCTTTCTCCAGAATCACTCCGCTTTTCCAAACATATTCTTGCTGCTGAATATAGGCCCGATCGCCCCTCGATTTCCCCTTCATATCTTAGTAAAATCTCGGTATTTGTACCAAAATAAGAGTAGAAACCCGGTTTCTTGGCTAATGTCACTAAAAGTAGTTTACGAAAAAACTCAAAACTAGATCCATTCAGCAAACTCTAATTAGGACAGTCTTGGTGGCGATCGCTCTTGACTCTAGCTAGGGAAATTCGACACTTGGACTACGGTGACCTATAAGTACCTAGGCAAAATTAATTGGATATTCGCTCATTGCGGTCGCTTGGTAAGGAGTCAAAATTATATACAAATAATTTTGCACGACTACTTACTAGGAATTGGCGGTTCGAGAAATCGCTAGAACCGACAAAAAAAAACCTGATGGCGATAGCCGACAGGAATAATACCATTCGATAACCCAAGGATAGCATGAATAGTTCAAGAATGCCAGCAAGCAAATGTGCTGATTGCCCTTTCTCCAAACTCATAGACGACAAGCAAAATCGGGCGTTACATAATTGAGACATGAATAGACATCGTCAGAATTGATTCTCAAACCCTTATATATCAATCTCCAGAGTAATGAGACAACACAAGGGAGTGAGATCTAGAGCAGGGTTAGAAACCGGGTTTCTTAGTAAAATCTCGATATTTGTATCAAAGTAACAGCAGAAACCCGGTTTCTTGGCTAGTGGGATATAGGGCGAGGTTAGAAGACAACACAAGAGAGTGAGATCTAGAGCGGGGTTAGAAACCGGGTTTCTTAGTAAAATCTCGGTATTTGTATCAAAGTAACAGCAGAAACCCGGTTTCTTGGCGAAAGTCACGAGAGTTATAAATAATTGTAGGTTGGGTTTCGCTATCGTCCAAGCCAACACCAAATCTTTTGGCTTGTTGGGCGCTGCCCAGAGGGTCGCCGAAGGGTTTCGTGACCTCAACCCAACCTACGAAAAATAAAATATTTGCTACAAATACAATCGTATTTATAAGTTATTTGCGAATGCTTTAACGTTGGATCCCCCTATCCCCCTCCCCCCTTGGTCCCCCCACTGGGGAAAAGAAAGGGGGAGCAAGAAAATTTTAAAAACCTACCCTACAAGCCCCACTGGGGGGAAACAGGGGGGGTGAAAAGTCCCCCTTTGATAAGGGGGATTTAGGGGGATATGAGTTGGTGACTGGGAACTCGTCGCTGAAGGAGCAGGTCGCAGCTATAAATGTTCTCAGACAGCTTTAAATGTTAAATTTCTTTACAATAGCGATCGCTATGTTAGTATCTGGGTGATTCTCGGTTGCTTCCTTGTAAATGACCGAATCGTCCCTGGTGGAGGAGTGTAGAAAATTGGAAACTATTATGTCGCAAGAACTGGAAAAGGGCAAAGTACAAAGAAACCAGTCCAGACCGATCCGCATTGGCGTTATCGGGGTTGGCAATATGGGACAGCATCATACCCGCGTACTCACCATGCTCAAAGATGTGGAGTTAGTTGGTGTTTCCGATATTAATATCGAACGGGGCCTAGAAATTGCCAGCAAATACCGGGTTCGCTTCTTTGAAAATTATCTGGATCTCATTCCTTACGTGGACGCAATGTGTATTGCTGTACCCACTAGAGGGCATTATCAAGTGGGACTAGACTGTCTTCAACTCGGAGTTCATGCCTTAATTGAAAAACCCATTGCCGCCAGTATCACTGAGGCTGAATATCTAGTTAATGCTGCAGCAGAATCCAATTGCATTCTCCAAGTAGGCCATATAGAACGTTTTAATCCTGCTTTTCAAGAATTGAGCAAAGTGATGAAGACGGAAAAGTTATTGGCTTTGGAGGCCCATCGCATGAGTCCCTACTCCCAACGAGCCAATGATGTATCTGTAGTTCTGGATTTGATGATCCACGATATTGACTTGTTGCTGGAGTTAGCAGGATCCTCAGTGGTAAAATTAACTGCCAGCGGTAGTCAGGGTTCCAATTCTCACAATCTGGATTATGTTACTGCGACTTTGGGTTTTGCCAACGGTACCATCGCCACTCTCACAGCTAGCAAAATAACCCACCGCAAAATTCGCCGTATTGCCGCTCACTGCAAAAATTCTCTTACAGAAGCTGATTTTCTCAATAATGAAATTCTCATTCACCGCCAAACTACTGCTAATTATACTACAGATTACGGTCAAATACTCTATCGCCAAGATGGATTGATTGAAAAAGTTTATACCAGCAAGATTGAGCCGCTACATGCGGAGTTAGAACATTTTGTTAATTGCGTTCGGGGAGGAGAAAAACCTTCTGTAGGGGGAGAACAAGCTTTGAAGGCATTGCGTTTAGCCAGAGAGATTGAACGAATAGCTCAAGATGCTCTAGTGTGGCAGTCAGAATGGCAACATGAGGAATTAGATTCTCCCAAGATTAATTTTCCTGGTGAGGTAGTTAGAGTTTAACTCGACCGAATCTGAAAATTGACAACAAGCTAAAACCCAAGAGGAATAAGGCGAGTATAGTAGGGGGCATAATAGCCCAGATGTTCGTCACGAATTAAATTTTGAATTTTGAATTTTGAATTTTGAATTCGACGGTCGGGAGCTACCAATAAGTTGTTGAAGGGATTGAAAGATTGTTTCGCTGACTAATTCATTGCCTAAATTATTCAGATGAATGTGGTCTCGATATAATTTGTGTGGGTCTTCTACAATTTGAAACAAGGGGAGAAAATCCAGATAGGGAATGGATTCTGTCTCTGTAAATTGAGTTAGTTCCATCCTCGCTTTTAATTCGTAATCCCGAGGTCCGGTTTCTGCCAGTTCTCGTTTTAAAGGAGTTAGAGCGAGGATTAATTTAGCTTTTTGGCTAGTGGCGTGCTGCGAAGCAGATCCCTGCGGGATCGCCTTAATTTCTTCTATTGCTGCTAAATTAAACCCTACGGGATCTTTTTGATATCCCTTTGGCTCTGCGCTCTTTTCAGCCTTTACTTTGGCGGTTTTTGGTTTTGCTTTCCTAGTCTGGAAGTAGTACTGATAAATTTCTCCTAAAGCTGAGTTAGGTTTGCGATCTGGATAATTGCGATCGCGTCCTACTGGTCCGGAAGTAGGAGCTTTAGCAAACAAATCATCAGTATTGAGTAGTAATACGATTACTTGGGA
Source organism: Prochloron didemni P4-Papua_New_Guinea (assembly GCA_000252485.1). Taxonomy (GTDB): domain Bacteria; phylum Cyanobacteriota; class Cyanobacteriia; order Cyanobacteriales; family Prochloraceae; genus Prochloron; species Prochloron didemni. The sequence continues at coordinate 4,531 of JH610785.1, forward strand.
TTGAAAAGTACCAAAACGTTGAAGGTAAGCCAACTCATTGTGGGGCCCCCAGGAATTAGCGGAGGCGTTGAGAACCTCTACATTGGTGTTTAATTTAGATGATAATTTAGCTTGGATTAAATTAGAAATAATCTCATCTTGAGCTGTCCACCAACCCCCATTGGCAAGAGAATCGCCTAACAGTAATATTCTCAAAGTAAAATCAGGCTTTTCAGGAGCGATCGGGTTACTACGCATGGAATATTGATTAATAGTAATCTTATTGCCAAAGCGACGAACTTCCTGATTTGGTGCTAACAAATAACCAATTTTTTCATCGGCAATATAAATTAGTGGATTGCCCAAGCCAAAAACTAATCTCAATCCCACTTCTAAGATAACTAAAAGGGTGACAAAAACCACCAAAATCGCCAGCAATATTTTCATCTGTATCAACTCGACCGAATCTTGAAATTGACAACAAGCTAAAACCCAAGAGGAATAAGGCTTTTCTAGTTTCTGCCATTTTTTGCGGAGACATTCGCCACGAATTAAATTTTGAATTTTGAATTTTTAATTTTGAATTCGACGGAAGGAGCTATTAACTATCAACTCGACCGAATCTGAAAATTGAGAACAAGCTAAGAACCAAGAGGAACAATGCGAGTCTAGTTTCTGCCATTTTTCGGGTCGCATTCGTCAATTGTGAATTTTTAATTTTGAATTTTTAATTTTGAATTCGACGGTCGGGAGCTGTCAACTGTCCACTGTTTTGTGCTACTCTAAAAAAGTTGTTTAAATTCGCACATCTAGGGCTTCGGGTGTTTCTCTGCATGAGGAATCCCCCTGGATGGAGGATAAACCCGATAAGGAGTAAAAGAAATTATGCCAGTTGTTTCCCTCGCTGAATTGTTAGAATCGGGAGTTCACTTCGGACATCAGACTCGCCGTTGGAATCCGAGAATGTCCCCCTATATTTATACTGCCCGCAATGGTGTCCACATTATCGATCTGGTACAGACAGCGATACTGATGGACTCCGCTTACCAATACATGCGGAAAGCTTCTGAAAAAGGCAAAAAAGTACTATTTGTGGGTACGAAGCGTCAAGCGGCGGGAATTATCGCCCAAGAAGCTTCTCGTAGCGGCGCATACTATATTAACCAGCGCTGGCTGGGGGGCATGTTAACCAACTGGGAAACCATCAAAACCCGAGTAGAACGGCTCAAGGAATTGGAACGCCTGGAAGACAGCGGCAATATTGATAAACGACCGAAAAAAGAAGGTGCAGTTCTTCGTCGGGAACTGGGTAAACTGCAAAAGTATCTTGGCGGTATTAAAACAATGCGCAAACTTCCCGATATCGTTGTGATTGTAGACCAGCGACGGGAATATAACGCAATTCTGGAATGCCAAAAACTGAATATTCCTATTGTTTCTCTGCTGGATACTAACTGCGATCCGGATATTGTGGATGTTCCCATACCCGCTAACGACGATGCCATTCGCTCTATTAAGCTAATTGTGGGTAAGTTGGCAGATGCCATTTACGAGGGTCGTCACGGTCAGTTGGAAACCGACGATCAATACGAAGAGTTTGAAGAGGGAATCGAAGAGATGGATGAATATGTAGAGGATGAGGAATTCTCTGATGAGGAATTTTCCGAAGACAGCGTTGAAGAGGGCGGCTCAGAAGAGGGCGTTGAAGAGGGCGTTGAAGAGGGCGGCTCAGAAGACAGCGTTGAAGAGGGCGTTGAAGAGGGCGACTCAGAAGACAGCGTTGAATTCGCCAACTCAGAAGAGTAACTGAGAGTGTATCATGTTTGTAGTAAATAAATAGGAGTAACATGGCGCAAATATCGGCAAAACTCGTCAAGGAATTGCGAGAAAAAACTGGCGCGGGCATGATGGACTGCAAGAAAGCCCTCACCGAAAGTGATGGAGATCTGACGAAAGCCACAGAATGGCTGAGGAAAAAGGGTATCGCTTCGGCGGAGAAAAAAGCTGGTCGAGTGGCTGCAGAAGGTCTGATCGAAAGCTATATCCACACTGGAGGACGGATCGGCGTTTTAGTGGAAGTCAATTGCGAAACTGACTTTGTTGCTCGTCGGGAAGAGTTCCAAACCCTGGTACGCAATATTGCCATGCAAATTGCAGCTAACCCTAATGTGGAATATGTTAGGATTGAGGACGTTCCCCAAGATATAGTCCAAAAAGAAAAAGAAATTGAGATGGGTCGGGAGGATTTGGCTGGAAAACCGGACAATATTAAAGAAAAAATTGTTGAAGGTCGAATTCAAAAAAGAATTAAAGAATTGGCGTTGCTGGAGCAACCTTATATTCGGGAACCGAGTATGAATGTGGATGAATTGGTCAAACAAAGCATCTCTCAATTAGGAGAAAATATTCAGGTGCGTCGTTTCACTCGTTTTGTTTTAGGGGAAGGAATTGAAAAAGAGGAAACCAACTTCGCGGAAGAAGTAGCAGCTCAAGCAAAACAGAAATAATTTCCTCATTGTTAACAGAATTGTTAACAAAAAAAACAAAGGCAAAAGCAAGAAAATTCAACTCTTTCTTTTGCCTTTTTGTCTTAATTTTATCGAAAGTAATGGCAAGAACAATTCAGCAGGTTCAACAAGATTTAGCAGAACTGAAACAGACAGTAGGCCAGATTGCTGGTGAATTTTGCCGACTTTATCTGGAATATTTAACTATTTTTAGCAAGTCTGTCAAAAAACAGCTAGGACAGGCAACCTATCAGATTTGCACTCAAGCATATCCAGAATCTTTTCTTCGTTTATCTTTTAGCCAAAAAGAAGAACTGCAGCAAAATTTGCTCAAAATTGGTAAGCAGCTACAAGAAAAATTATTGCAGCTGGAAAATTCACCCAAGTCCGAAAAAGTTCCAGAACTGCAATATCAGTTGCAAATAATTCTTGAAGTTTTACCTCTAGTTAGAGAAATGAGAAAAGAGTTCTCTAAGCAAGAAAAAAAATTAGAAACAAAAAAAACAGATAATTTAGAAAAGCAACAAAAATTTTACGAAAATGTAGAACAAGAGCAAAAGTTATTAGAGCAGACTCAATTTTCTGTAGTCATTGATTTGAGTAATCCAGAAACATTGTTGAATCTCCAGCAGGAATTAGAAAAAACAATTAATGTTACTTTAGAAAAAATATCCGCTGAAGCCAACCGCTTGTTACAACAAGCAAAGATTTTGCCTAATAAATTGCCACCTAATTTTCTGGAAGTAGCGCTCCAAGCAGAACAAAGTGGTTCGGCAATTAGCGGTCCCCCCAATCTCTTAAATTTCCTTGTAGAATCGGAAAAGGACCAAAGTAGGGAAAATTCTACCATTACTCAAATTACAGTAATTCGGATGGGTCGAGGGGAAATGGAATTTGCTGACTCTATTTTAGAGAGTAAGCGCAATGAAATTCGCGAGCTAACAGGAAAAATTAATACAATGAGAAAGAAATATCAGAAAAAGAAGCGACAACTGGCTATAGCTGAAGCTGAAGCAGCATGGCGTTCTTCTTGGTATGAAGACTAGAAGAAGGGAATAAGGAATAGGCAAGTTGTAAATACATCATATTAAAATCCTGGCTTGATACAACTAAAAATGTTGAATAGACTTCAGCCAAGAAACCGGGTTTCTACTAATATTTTGCTATGGATATCGAGATTTGCAAAAGAAACCGGGTTTCTAACCCCAGCCTGTAGCGCCTAAATAAATGACTCGATAGAAAGATGAAAGGTTTATAAGCGATCGCAAGGAATATTGTTAGAATTGCTCTAAGAAGAAAGAAAGTAACTATGAATTATTTATAATAGATAATTGGGATTAATATCAAATAGAAAATGTTTGCTATCCCCCACCCCCCACCCCCCTGTATCCCCCCTTAAAAAGGGGGGCTGGGGGACTTTCAGAATGAAGCTTCTTAGAGAGCAGCAAATACTATATAATAGACAAACAACAAACAACAAACAACCAACAACAAACAACCAACAACAAATGAACGAACAACTGGATTGGGGACGTTTATATAAAGCTTTGACGATAGAAGCAGAAACTGGTTTTACCGACTTAATGGGTAATAAGTATCGTTTCAGCGAATTCCTCTGTTTTACTTTCGGCAAAGTACCGCCGGGTCAGGAAGCTCCTATACGCCGTCGCTGGCAAGAAATGGCGGCTAGATTTGCTCGCTATCCCCATTTAAATTTAACTGAAAGACAAAGTCTAATTGAAGATACTCGCAGCTTTCTTCAGGAACTAGAATGTGGTGGTGGGGTAGGCGAACTGCCTGCCCCACAATCGATAACAAAAGAAAAAAAACCGCTACAAACTCAATTACCTCCTCTTCACGGCACGAACATACACCATAGCTCTGTCACTCTCGACCAACCTTTAAGTCAACTGAAAGAAGTAGGAAGCAGTAAAAGCCCTTATTTGGAACGTCTGGGTTTGACTAAGGTGCGGGACTTGCTTTTCTATTATCCCCGGGACCACATTGACTATGCTCGTCAAATTAATATTGCGGAGTTAGTACCGGGGGAAACGGTTACTTTGGTGGGAACTGTTAAGCGTTGTAGTTGCTTTAGCAGTCCGAAAAATAAAAAGCTGACTATCTTAGATCTTATTGTTAAAGACTCTACGGGACAAATAAAGTTGAGTCGCTTTTTTGCGGGAACTCGCTTTAGCAATCGGGGTTGGCAAGAAAAACTGAAGCGTCAGTATCCTGTAGGTTCTCTTGTGGCTGCTTCGGGACTGGTGAAAAAGAATAAATACGGTCTTACTTTGGAAAATCCAGAGATAGAACTGCTGGACAGACAGGGAAGAGTTAGTTCTCTGAAGGTGGGTCGGGTAGTGCCGGTTTATAGTTTAACTGAGGGATTGGCGGCGGATTTGGTGCGGCGAGCGGTACAGTTCGCAATGGAAGCGGTGGAGCAACTGGAAGAGGCTTTACCGAAGGAGTTGCGCGATCGCTACGATTTAATTAATTTGCAAGAGGCGATCGCCAACATTCATTTTCCCGCTGACCCAGATATTCTTGCCCGTGCCAGAAAGCGGTTGGTGTTCGATGAATTTTTCTACTTACAACTGGGATTTCTGCAACGACGACAAGAAGAACGAAAGGGCAAGAAAAGTGCTATTTTCGTGCCTAGAGGCCAACTAATTGAAGAGTTCCATCAAATATTGCCTTTTGCTTTAACTAATGCCCAACAGCGAGTTATTAATGAGATTCTCCAAGACTTGCGATTAGAGCAACCCATGAATCGCTTGGTGCAAGGAGATGTGGGTTCCGGTAAAACTGTGGTTGCTGTAGTGGCCATTTTGGCAGCTATTGAATCTGGGTATCAAGCAGCTCTCATGGCTCCCACGGAGGTGTTGGCGGAACAGCATTATCGTAAGTTAGTAAGCTGGTTTAACTTATTACACTTGCCAGTAGAACTGCTTACAGGTTCTACTAAAACAGCCAAGCGGCGGGAAATTCACAGCAAACTGGAAAGTGGGGAATTACCTTTATTGGTGGGAACCCATGCTTTAATTCAAGACCCAGTGAAGTTTCAGCGATTGGGTTTGGTGGCGATCGACGAACAGCATCGCTTTGGAGTGCAGCAACGAGCTAGATTGCTGGCAAAAGGTCAGGCTCCTCACATTCTCAGCTTGACTGCAACTCCTATCCCCCGTACTTTAGCTCTCACCTTGCATGGGGATTTAGATGTGAGTCAAATTGATGAATTGCCACCGGGAAGACAACCCATTGAAACTACTATTTTAAGTGGAAGACAGCGAAATAAAGCTTACGAATTAGTTCGTCGGGAAATTGTTCAAGGAGGACAAGCTTATATTATTTTTCCCTTGATTGAAGAATCGGAGAAACTGGACCTAAAGGCAGCAGTAGAGCAACACCAACGTTTGAGTGAAACTATTTTTCCGGAATTCCAGGTAGGGTTACTCCACGGTCGCATGAGTTCCCAGGAAAAGGATGAGGCGCTCAATGCTTTTCGGGATAATCAAACTCAAATAATTGTTTCCACTACAGTAATTGAAGTCGGAGTGGATGTTCCTAACGCTACGGTGATGTTAATTGAAAATGCGGAACGTTTTGGCTTGTCCCAATTGCATCAATTGCGAGGTCGAGTGGGTCGGGGCGATCGCCAGTCTTACTGTTTGTTGATGACTGGTACTAAGAATCAAGAAGCAATGCAGCGGTTGGGAGTGTTGGAACAGTCTCGGGATGGGTTTTTTATAGCGGAGATGGATTTGCGTTTTCGCGGTCCTGGGGAAGTGTTGGGGAAGCGCCAGTCCGGGTTGCCAGATTTTGCTTTGGCCAGTTTGGCGGAAGACCAGGAAGTATTGGTGCTGGCGCGGGAAGCGGCGGAGAAGTTGATACTGGTGGACCCAAGTTTGGATGGGGTTCCCAGTATTAAGCGGGAGTTGGCAGTGCGCTATCAGCGGATTTTGGGGGGAGAGATTTTGACTTAGATTTGGTTTTTGTTATCCTCTATAATTAGATAGCTAACAATAAATAGATTGAGAGAAAAAAAATTGAAAGAGTTTGATAAACCAATCCCACAAGCAAGCCTAAATATTGTTGAAAAAACCAGATCTAATCTCTTTGCTTGGCGCGGTCAATTTTCCCCACAGCTTATAGAGACAATCCTAAATTCATATTGTCTCCCTAACTCAGTCATTATGGACCCTTTTGTCGGTAGTGGAACTGTTTTGTTAGAAGCAGGCAATTTTGGCTTGGAAGCATATGGTTTTGACATCAATCCAGCAGCTTGGATTCTGAGCAGTATCTACGAACTTATCCACAACTCTCAGCGTCAAAAAATTATCAACAACCTTAGAGGGCAAATAGAGATAAATTTTCCCTTGAAAATCTTGAGTAATAATAGCACAATAGACAATATCGAAGAAATATTGTGGCAAATAAGAAGAGATTTCGATGCAGAGTATATCAAAGTATTTGATGCTCTAGTCATCCTGCTTGATGTTGCCAACAAGGAAACAACCAATGAATTGATACAGGCTAAATTTTATCACTTGGTGAATGTTATCGAGAAATTACCTTATTCAAACAAACCAATTAAAGTGGGCTTAGGGGATGCTCGTTCCCTTCCGCTCTCAGACGCTAGAGTAGATTTTGTAGTCACTTCGCCGACCTATATCAATGTATTTAACTATCACCAAAACTATCGTAAATCTGCTGAAATTTTAGGCTGGAATTTATTAAAGATAGCCAAGTCAGAAATTGGCTCTAATCGAGCTAATCGAGGAAATCGTTTCTATACAGTAATCCAATACTGTCTGGACATGGCTGATGTTCTTAGAGAACTTGCTAGAGTCACCAAAACTGATGCTAGAATTGTCTTGGTTGTAGGCTATGAATCCAAGGTTCTGGGAGTTACTTTTTATAATGCGGATATTATTGAAAAAATTGGGGTTAGCTCAGGTCTCTTTGCTAAAGTGTTGAGACAGAAGCGAGAATTTAAAAATAAGTTTGGCAAGTGGATTAGAGAAGATATAATTAATTTTGTAAATCTCAAAAGTCCATGTAGTGAAAGTGAATTAGAAAACATTGCCAGAAAAGTGGCATTGGAAGTCTTGACAAGTAATCTAACTATTGTTGCTGCCAAAAATCTTAAATATTTAGAAAATGCTATCGATAGAGTTGAAAATATTGGTAAAACAGTGATATTAGACAAAAAGCATTGTATCTATTCACCTAGTCAACCTAAGCAAGTAGCAAGTTCCCTGACCTATTCTTATTACCCACATTCCGCCGGTAGTGCTATAGCACGAAGTAGTACACAGTGTTAAAAAGTGGAGATTAGCTATGACTATATTGCTCCTGATGAGCGGGTTTATTATCCTTCACGTTCCTAGAACAGCCACTTCCTCTTTCAACCGATCGCCTACTGCATCCTCCACCGCATCCAAATCGTAATCCATTTGCAATCCCAGCCAAAATCGTGGGGACATATTAAAGTAACGAGCTAAACGAAGAGCTGTATCTGCGGTAATCCCTCGTTTGCCATGAATAATTTCTTTAATCTGTTGCGATGGCACTCCTAAAGCCAAAGCGATTTGATTTTCCCGGCTGATTCATTGGCTTGAGAAATTCCTCTAAAAGTACTTCACCCGGATGGACTGGTATTAGTTTATTTTCTGTCATATTACATCAAAATTAATTCAAATTTAACAAATGGTTGAAAGCGATAGATGCTGTGGTGGGCAATGCCCACCCTACTAAAAAACTGTTTGACGACAATTTCAGATTATAATAAAAAAAGCTCTCATCTATCCTAACCAATGAAGCAAGGATATACTAAAATATTAAATAACCCTTTAGTTTCTGCAGATGTGCTTCAAGATAATATTGCCGTAGCAATTGCTCGCGCGATCGCTTCCGCTAACAAACGTGCTAGGGAATTGAATATTGATGTCATGGAAAGCATTATCAGTGTAACTCAGCATCTTCATAATAATAGCTGGGTCTGGCGAGTAAACTATGGAGCTAAAGATTATATTGGGCGACGGGGTGGGGATTTAATTGTTGAAGTTAATCCAAAAGATTTCACTATCCTGAGAGTGCTTTGGGGGCAATAGGTATGTAGCCTAGCAAAAATAAAGTAAAGAATTGTCTTAATCTGTTATAAGCTTATACAAGCAAGTCTAACAAATCATTGGAGTTAAAAAGTGGAGATTAGCCATGACTATATTGCTCCTGATGAGCGGGTTTATTATCCTTCACGTTCCTAGGACAGCCACTTCTTCTTTCAATCGATCGCCTACTGCATCCTCCACCACATCCAAATCGTAATCCATTTGCAATCCCAACCAAAATCGTGGGGACATATTAAAGTAACGAGCTAAACGAAGAGCTGTATCTGCGGTAATCCCTCGTTTGCCATGAATAATTTCGTTAATCTGTTGCGATGGCACTCCTAAAGCTAAAGCGATTTGATTTTCCCTTAAATTCGTTGGCTTGAGAAATTCCTCTAAAAGTACTTCACCCGGATGGACTGGTATTAGTTTATTTTCTGTCATGTTACACCAAAATTAATTCAAATTTCACAAATCGTTGAAATAGCTAATATATTAGCTGCTTATAATATGGTAAAACTGTTTGACGACAATTTCACATTATAATAAAAAAGCTCTCATCTATCTTAACCAATGAAGCAAGGATATACTAAAATATTAAATAACCCTTTAGTTTCTGCAGATGTACTTCAAGATAATATTGCCGTAGCAATTGCTCGCGCGATCGCTTCCGCTAACAAACGTGCTAGGGAATTGAATATTGATGTCATGGAAAGCATTATCAGTCTAACTCAGCATCCTCATAATAATAGCTGGGTCTGGCGAGTAAACTATGGAGCTAAAGATTATATTGGGCGACGGGGTGGGGATTTAATTGTTGAAGTTAATCCAAAAGATTTCACTATCCTGAGAGTGCTTTGGGGGCAATAGGTACGTAGCCTAGCAAAAATAAAGTAAAGAATTGTCTTAATCTGTTGAGTCAGTTTCTGCTAATATAAGATTAAAGTACGTCAACGTAAAAATTTGGCAGTAGTTTAGCGCCATGCAAATCGGTTATACAATCCAACTTTCAGAACCTAATGTCTAGACGGGATAATTTACATTTCTCTCTGCGTCGCACTCTCGAAAAAGACGGGTGGACGATTACGGATGATCCGTTCATCTTATTGTTAGGTGAAACTATCTTGAAAGCTGATTTAGGAGCAGAAAAGTTTTTTGCTGCTGAAAAAGAAGGACGAAAAATTGCTGTAGAAGTTAAAAGCTTCGAGTCGCCTTCAGTCATTAATGAACTGGAAAAAACTATGGGACAGCTTCAACTTTATCAATGGGCTTTGGAGGTGCAAGAACCAGAACGACAGTTGTTTTTAGCCATCAGCCAAGAAGTTTATATTAAATACTTCCAAAAAACTATTTTTCAGCTAGCCGTCCAAAGAAATAAAATTAATTTATTAATTTACGAACCGGAGCGGGAGGTTATTGTTAAATGGAACGATCGCTAAACTATGCAGATATTCTGAAAAAAACCCTGCAGGAGGAAACCCGCGCTCAACCGAGTATACAAGCGATTCGGCTTTATCCCGTCTGCGATATGGATTCCGGTCATTTCCTGGTTCTGGCTACCGGTTGGGATCGGCAACGCTGGATGGACTCGATTCTGTTTCACGCTCACTTGGTGGATGGCCAAGTCATTATTGAAGAGGATAACTTTGAGGAAGGGTTGACCCCTGCACTTATTGCCGCCGGTATCCCAGCAGAACATATTATTGCTGGTCTCCATTATCAAGCAGATAGAGCGATGGCGATGGCGGGTGATTCCTCTATATATACTGGACCATGAACGTGTTTACTATTTCGGATGAGCAACCAAGGATGCGCAGTATAACTATCAACTATCCACTATCAACTGTCAACTGCTATATAGTATTTGCAAATTTTAATCAATTATAATTTTTATCTTGGTGACCAACTACTTAAGGATCCCAGGCGTTGAGCCTATGCCACTGCAACTTATCTTTTCTATCGGTCTGATTTTTGTCTTCCTGGTAGTTATAGTGGCGATCGCGGAAAAACTAAACCAAATAATTACTGACGACAAAGAACTAACCCGCAAAGTAGTTCACATCGGTGTAGGCAATGTTATTCTCTTGGCCTGGTGGCTCCATGTGCCTACTGCCATTGGTATTGCTGCTGCTACTATTGCGGCAACGATGAACTTCATCGCCTATTTTATCCCCATTCTCCCTTCCATCAACAGCGTGGGTCGCCGCAGCTTCGGCACTTTCTTCTATGCTATTAGTTTTGGAGTCTTGATAGCTTGGTTCTGGCCCCAACATTTGCCTCAATATACGGCGATCGGAATTTTAATCATGGCCTGGGGGGACGGGATGGCTGCTATTATTGGTCAGCGTTTCGGCCAACATACCTACCAGGTTCTGGGTATTACCAAAAGCTGGGAAGGCTCCCTCGCTATGGCAGGAGCCAGTTTTTTGGTCACCTGGCCAATTCTTGTTTCTCTTGAGGGCAATATCTGGCACAGTGGTCTTGTAGCTGCGATTGTAGCTGTAGTTGCTGCTAGTTTGGAGGCTTTCTCCAAGCTGGGTATAGATAATCTCACTGTACCTATTGGCAGTGCTGCGATCGCTTTCTATTTAACCCAGTCGTCTTTCTTTTAATTATAGCTGTTGCTATATTACGAGGGACTGTCAACTGTCCACTATCAACTATCAACTATCCACTATCCACTGTCAACTATCCACTATCAACTGATATAACGTGTTTACAGTTACCGAAGAGCAAAAGCAATATTTAACCTACATTCTCCAGGATACCAACTCCGACTCCAAGGTAGAAGTAGTTCCCGAGAGAGGGGGAATCGTCACTATGTGGCAACTTCAAGGTCAGGATATCCTCGCTATGGACTGGGAACGGTTTACCCATCCCGAGTTGAGCTAAGAGTGGGATTCCCATCTTATTCCCTATTTGCGGCAATTTGCCAGATGACTCTTATACTGTCAAGGGGCAGGAATATAAGCTCAAACAACATGGTTTTGCTCGCAATAGTGCTTGGGAAGTAACAGAGCAATCCCATGGCTCTTGCGCTAGTTTAACTGTATTGCTAAACAGTAGTGAAGATATTCGTGCTGTTTATCCTTTTGATTTCAAAGTTGCCTTTACTTACGAAGTCCTAGACAATAGTTTGACCATCAAACAGAGTTACACCAACCTTTCGGAGGAGACCATGGCTTTCGCTACTGGCTTTCATCCTTATTTTAAAGTGGAAGATAAGAGTCAGCTAGCTGTGGATATTCCCGCTACGGAATATGTAGCTAAGGATACTCAAGAGATTGTTCCTTTTGATGGTTCTTTCGACTATGACAGGGAGGAAATAGATGCTGCTTTTCCTGGTGTGAGCAAGGATTCTACCTCTTTTACCGACAATCAGCGGGGCTTGAAGGTAGAAATTAGCTACCCAGAACTGTTCTCTACCGTGGTGTTTTGGACGGTGAAGGGGAAGGATTTTATCTGTTTGGAACCCTGGAGCGCTCCCCGCAATGCTCTCAATACGGGGGATAAGCTGACTCGGTTGGAACCTGGAAGTAGCTTGGAGACTTGGATTAAGCTGACGGCCAACTTTATTGAGTAGACTTTTTCTAATTTTTTTGCTTTTTCCCTTGACAAGTCAAAAAATCAGTGTTACATTGGTAAAATGTGTGCAGGAAAGATAAGCTTTCCGGGTCGCTAACTCAACGGTAGAGTATCCGGCTTTTAACCGGCAAGTTCTGGGTTCGAATCCCAGGCGACCCACTTTTTGGTTATTTGTTATTTGTTTTTGGTTGTTTGAACTACAGGGCAGCTGATGAACTGCGCCGAGTTTTTCAACGTAAAGAAATATTACAAACTCTTGAGGTAGATAGCAGTTTCTACTATAGAATTAAGAAGTGGGCTGCCGGAGTAAGACCCCAGCTTTTCCCAGTATAACCAATCCCAGTATAATCATGAATACAGCAAAAGCGCACTGTCGCACGGACCGCAAGTTTTCGGCTTTCCACGAATCTTTGATATCCAAGAATCCAAATCGGGATTTTGCACTCAAGCCTACAACCAGGCAATTTTTTCAATGTAAAGAAATATTACAAACTCTTGAGGTAGATAGGAGTTTCTACTATATAATAGTAAGTGAGCTGCCGGGGAAAAACCCCAGCTGTTCAAAAACAGAATAACCCCAGTATAACCATGAATACCGCAAAAGCGCACTGTCGCACGGACCGCAAGTTTTCGGCTTTCCACGAATCTTTGATATCCAAGAATCCAAATCGGGATTTTGCACTCAAGCATTTGTTCTTAAAAGATAAGAAGATTAATTGTACTTGTCGCGCATATGGGGAAGTCAGCACCCCGCTCTGAAGAGGCGGGGCTTCGTGCCTCCCTCCTAGGATAGCTGACCAGTCTAAGTTCTCTTTATGGGGACTACGTTTTTTGAGTCACGACACCCACGAATGCGTCGCTAGTTTATGGCCCTGTCGCTTGTTGTTAAACAGCTTTACGAGGGGTAAGGCAGTGCAGCAAGCTTAACAAGCTCTTAAAACATTGACGAAGCGAACCTAACCCTAGCAATAGGAGTATTCAAATTATGCGTGTATTTGTCTTAGATAAAAACCGAAAACCACTAGACCCATGTCATCCTGCTAAAGCAAGAAAATTGTTGAAGTTAGGAAGGGCAAGGGTGCTTAGAAGGTACCCATTTACCATCATCATCAAAGACTTGGAGGTAGAGAATTGCGTCACTCATGACCATCAACTAAAAATAGACCCAGGGGCTAAAACAACAGGGCTTGCAATTGTTCAAGGTGATAGAGTTATTTGGGGGGCTGAACTAACTCATAGAGGCGAACATATCAGAGAAGCTTTAACCTCTAGGAGACAGCTTAGACGTTCTCGTCGTAACCGTAAAACTCGGTATCGTAAGCCTAGATTTCTTAACAGGACTCGCCCCAAAGGTTGGTTGCCTCCTAGTCTAATGTCGCGGGTTCATAATATTTTGACTTGGGTCAAGAAACTGATTAAACTTTGTCCAGTAACTGGTATTTCCCAAGAGCTAGTGAGGTTTGATACCCAGAAGATGCTAAATCCTGAAATCTCTGGGATTGAATACCAACAAGGGACTTTGTATGGCTATGAGTTGCGAGAATATCTTTTAGAAAAATGGAAGAGAACTTGTGCTTATTGCGGTGCAAAAAATACTAGGCTAGAGATTGAGCATATCAAGCCAAGGTCTAAGGGTGGAAGCAATAGGGTCTCTAACTTGACCATTGCTTGCCATGATTGTAATCAAGCTAAAGGAAATCTTGAAATAGAAGAATTTCTATCAAGTAAACCCAATATTCTCAAGCGTATTCTATCGCAAGCAAAAAAACCATTAGCAGATGCAGCAGCAGTTAATGTAACTCGGTGGAAGTTGCAAGACGAACTAAAGTTAATCGGACTACCAGTTGAAGTAGGTTCAGGTGGTTTAACTAAATACAATCGTTGCCGCCAAAATTTACCAAAAACTCATTGGCTGGATGCTGCAAATGTCGGGAAGGTTGAGACGTTATACATTGAAGATTATCAGCCCTTATTGATAACAGCTAAGGGGCATGGAACCAGACAAATTTGTAGAACAGACAAATTTGGGTTCCCAAGGCTTCATTGTTCTCCAAAAAAGATTCACAAAGGTTTCCAGACAGGAGATATTGTAAGAGCTGTCGTGACTAAAGGCAAAAAAATCGGAACTTACATGGGTAGAATAGCAACGAGAAAAACTGGTTCTTTTGATATTACTACTGCAAAAGGCAGGGTTTCAGGAATTAGCTATAAATATTGCCAAGCTATCCATCGCAAAGATGGATATAATTATCAATTTTACGGCGGATAAATCCGTGGTCACTGCACTTCGACTACCCTTCGACTTCGCTCAGGGCGAGCGCTCAGGGACCGCGAAGTCGAAGTGCCGAGTCAACTTCAAGATAGGTTATTGCGAGGTATGGAAAGAAAGAAAAGAGGCTGCGATCGCTTATAGTCACAAAGATTGGGATCGAGTCTCTGATGAAGAAGTGTTTGCAGCAGCAGAACAAGCTAAAAATTTGGGATTCGCAGTTTAATTAAAAGTGTTGGTTGATTCAGAAACAGCAATTTGATAGATATAACGGCGGGAATGAGAGGTTATTTGGGCTAGCTGTCGGCTGGCTTGAGATTTGCTTACTCCTTGATTATATAATTCCTGCAATTGCTCTTTAATTTCTGCTTCTGAGAGGGTGGGAAGGGATAAATTAGCCGCTCCATCAACCACGAGGGTAAATTCCCCTTTCGGTTGTTTTTTCCCTTCATACAAGGCTATAGCTTGGCTAATTTGACCCCGCCAAAATTCTTCGTGCAGTTTAGTTAATTCCCGCGCCAACACAATAAATCTATTTTGCCCCAAAACTGTCCCTAAATCCTTCAAGGTTTGTAACAAGCGGTGGGGTGCTTCGTAGAAGATTAAAGTGCGAGTTTCTTCTTGTATTGCTTCCAAACGCAATTTTCTCTCTCGATTCTTGGTGGGGAGAAAACCTTCAAAGATAAAGCGATCGCACGGCCTACCGGATCCCACCAAAGCAGTTATAGCAGCAGTTACACCGGGTATAGGTACTACTGTAATTTCCGCTGCGATACAAGCCTTAACGAGATGATAGCCAGGGTCAGAAATAGAAGGCATTCCCGCATCTGTTACGAGGGCGATCGCCTTTCCGAATTGCAACAAAGCTAACAACTCTTCTTCCCTTTCACAACGATTGTGTTGGTGATAGCTTATTTGTGGGGTGGTAATTTGAAAATGCTGCAATAACTTTCCCGTATGACGGGTATCTTCTGCAGCAATTAAATCTACTTGCTGCAAAGTATTTACTGCTCTAAAAGTGATATCCTCTAAGTTGCCAATAGGAGTTCCTACTATATATAACTTTCCTTGTTGTTGGTTATTTGTTGTTTGTTGTTTGTTGTTTGTTGTTGGTTGTTTGTCCATTTACTAATTGTTTATTGTTCATTGTTCATTGTTCATTGTTCATTGTTCATTGTTCATTGTTCATTGTTCATTGTTCATTGTTCATTGTTCATTGTTCATTGTTCTAAGAGTTTAACCGATGTCATAATAGAGATAATTGCTGTTATTAACGCTAAAAAATAGTTGCTTGTACTGTTGATTAAACGTATAATAGTGTATAATTTAAACTGGTTTGCCCACATTAGTCTTAGCCTCTCATCTTGAAAATAAAATTTATAGCAGTTGACAGTTGATAGCTCCTTCGGTCGAATTCAAAATTCAAAATTAAAAATTCAAACATGTTGAATTGACGAATGTCTCCGCAAAAAATGGCAGAAACTATACTCGCCTTATCCCTCTTGCTTTTTAGCTTGTTGTCAATTTTCAGATTCGGTCGAGTGGATAGTTGATAGTTATACTGCAACCTGCGGTTGCTCTGATATCATAGTAAACACTTTCATGGGCCAGTATATATACGAAATAGTTATGTCAATGAAATACCAAGATCGCTCTCTCTGATGGAAAAACAAGGATTATTCGTGGGCTTGGCAACTTTAGATTTTCTTTATCTAACCCCTAAGATGCCTCAAAAGAATGAGAAAATTGTGGCAATAGATGACACAATGGGGGCTGGGGGGCCTGCTGCTAATGCAGCCGTCACCTACGCTCATTTTGGCAATAGGGTAAAACTAGTGACAGTTTTGGGCCATAGCACCATTAGCAATTTAATTAAAGGAGATTTAGAAGATCAGGTCGTAAAAATTATCGATTTAGACCTAGATAGGCAGGAATCCCCACCAGTATCCTCTATCATAATTACCCAATCTACAGGCGATCGCGCAGTCATTTCCCTCAATGCTACCAAGTGTCAAGGATCTGTGGCTGCACTGCCATCAGATCCTTTACAGAATATTGACGTTGTGCTAATTGACGGACATCAAATGGCAGCCAGTAGGATGATCACACGGGAAGCCCGAACCAATGGCATTCCGGTGGTGCTGGACGGAGGGAGTTGGAAGGAAGGATTGAATGAGGTTTTGCCTTTTGTGGATTATGCTATTTGTTCGAGCAATTTCTCTCCTCCCGGTTGCGAGAACCAGGAAGATGTTGTTGCCTATCTCTCCAAGTTTGGGATTGCTCATATTGCCATTACGGTGGGGGAAAAGCCGATTCAATATCTGAGTAACGGTCAAAGGGGAGAGTTGCCAGTGCCTCAAATTAAACCTGTGGATACTCTGGGGGCTGGAGATATTTTCCACGGTGCCTTTTGTCATTACATCCTTGAGAATAGGGAAGAGGGAACAGGAAATGAAGAAGAGTTTCCAGATGCTTTAATGAAAGCAGCTAAAATAGCCTCTCATTCTTGTGAGTTTTTCGGTCCTCGCAAGTGGATGGCAAATGGATAAACAGTTACTCTCTCCCCTCTTTCCTCTGTGACTTCCTCTGCGGTTTATTATTCCTCTTCCCTCTTCTCTCCAATAACAGCATAGAAAGGATCCGTTCCCACCATACCCAGCATTTGTAAGAAAGGAGGAAGTTGAGATTGACGAGCAATTACCTCTGGTTTATTATAGCCAGGAATTGAGTTAAAATAACTCTTGACTAAGTTTAGCCGACTAGAATCGGTTCCGTCTCGCCAAGCGGAGATGGCCTTCTGATAAAACATCCGATTGGAAAAACTAATAATAGCAATTCCCTTTGGTTTCAGAACCCGATGAATTTCTGTAAATACAGCTTCTGGGTATTGCAAATATTGTACCGAAACCGCAATTAAAACCCCATCAAAATCTGTATCGGGAAAAGGTAACTTAGGGTTAGCATTTAAATCTTGAAGAAAATAATTATCCAAGCGAGGATTTTTGGCTAGTTCTTCTTCATTCATGCCATGTCCTTCCACTCTAGCAAATGCTATATCTTCTGGCAAATGAGAAACCCAACTGCTCATTAAATCCAGAATGGAGCTATGAGGTTTTAGCTTTTCCCTGTATAAATTAGTTAACTGAGCGATAAAATTATTATCTACGTGGGTGACGAGCCTAGGTACGTCATAAAAAAACCTATCTTCCGTCTCATCTAATTTGCTGCGTTGTTCCGCTCGCAGTAACAGGTTCATAATCCTTTCAACTTAGCTTGTTTATTTGATACCATCATGATATCTTAAAAGTATAACTAATTCAAGGGAATAATCTTGCAATATGCCTTTAATTAAAGTTCAATCATCTGTCCCCGCTCCCCATAGGTCTCAAGTTCAAGACTTGCTCAAAAATCTTTCCAGCAAACTGGCCGGTCATTTAGGCAAACCAGAATCCTATGTAATGACAGCTTTTGAACCGGAAGTAGCCATGACTTTTGCTGGAACTGACGACCCAGCTTGTTATATTGAAATTAAAAGTATTGGCCATATGAGTCCAGCTCAAACTAAGGCTATGAGTCAAGATTTTTGTCAAGAAGTAAGCGATAAATTAGGAGTATCTAAGAACCGAACTTATATCGAATTTGCCGATGCAGAGAGAACTATGTGGGGTTGGAATGGCTCTACTTTCTAAGTAGGAGTGGTTTTTCCCTCTCCCTCCCAGCCTCCCTCTCCCAAAGGGCGAGGGAGGAGTATAACTATCAACTATCAACTGTTATGGCTAATCCATTTCCGGGGATGAATCCCTACTTAGAACAATCGGAATATTGGTCGGATTTTCACAACCAATTAATAGGGGCGATCGCCAGAGCTTTAATTCCTCAATTATTACCTAAATATCGAGTAGTGACGGACAAATGGGTTTATAAAATTGCTGGCTCTACTCTAATAGCAATTGGGAGACCGGATGTAACCGTACAACTTGCAGTGAGCGGAGTCGAACTGCAGCGTCGAGATTCTGCTTCTATTTCCACAAGAACAGCAACTGCAGTTGCTGTATCTCAACCCTCAGTTCTACCTATTTCCGTATCCGTTCCTATGAGAGAAGAAGTGCGACAATCTTACATCGAAGTTAAAGATACTGCTACTAAGAAAGTAGTAACAGCTATCGAACTTCTTTCTCCCGCTAACAAACAAGGAGAAGGTCGTCAGAAATATGAAGCAAAACGACAGCAAATTTTGGAAAGTTTGACTCATTTAGTAGAAATTGACTTGTTGAGGGCTGGTAATCCTTTACCTGTTGCTAATAATAGCAAGAAGAGTAACTATAGAATCTTAGTTAGTCCTGCCAATAGTCGTCCCGCTGCAGATTTGTATCTTTTTAATTTGGGCGATCGCATTCCCTGTTTTCCTCTTCCCCTTCTGGCTGAAGACAAGGAAGTAATAGTAGACTTGCAGCAATTAGTTAACGAACTATACCAGCAGTTAGGCTACGATTATTTTATTGATTATAAGAGCAGTCCCCCATCACCTTGGTCTGAAAAAGATGTAAAACCTTTTGTGGGCCGTCTCTCTTAGTAAGTAGAGTTAAAAGTGCTAAATACACCGTGGGATAGCCCCCCTTCGGCTACCCTTCGACTTCGCGGTCCCTGAGCGAAGTCGAAGGGCAGGGCAAGCGCTCAGGGCAAGTCTGGGCTGTCCGTTTTATATGACCCAGATTAATTTTCCCAAGATGTTGCATTTTTTTTCACTAGATGATAATATGTAATCGTGGGAAAAGGTGCGGACATATATATATATTATTTTCTTGGAACTACTAGATTATTTTGAAACAACATGCCAGCAAAAGATATATATCACCAATTAGTACGTCGCGGTCTTGAAAAAGATGGCTGGACTATTACCCACGACCCCCTTCATATCGATTTAGTAGATATTGAAGTTTATATCGATCTGGGTGCAGAGCGTTTAATTGCTGCGGAACGAGATAATGAAAAAATTGCTGTGGAAATTAAAAGTTTTATTGGTGGTTCTGCTATTTCACAATTCCATCTTGCTTTAGGGCAGTTTCTTAACTATCGATTCACATTAAAGAAATCAGAACCTGAACGGATACTTTATTTAGCAGTTACCTCTAAAATTTATTCAACCTTTTTTCAGAAAGCAGCTATCCAGGAAATCTGTAAAGAGTATAGTCTCAAGTTACTTGTCTATCATATTAACTCGGAGGAAATTATTGAATGGATAAACTAGAACTTTATCGTGACATTATTCAAACTTTGCTAGCTGAATACGCAGGATATAAGTCTTTAAATCCAGAAATGGAAAGAGAGTTGGTTTGCGATCGAGAACGCGATCGCTATCTCATTGTTAATTTTGGTTGGCAAGGTTCTCGCTACGTTCATAGCTGTAGCGTTCACCTGGAAATTAGAAAAGAAAAAATCTGGCTGCAAAACAACATGACTGATATTGATTTTGCCGAAGAGTTAGTAGCAATGGGAGTGGCGAAAACTGATATTGTGCTGGGTTTTCATTCTGCTTTCGATCGCCAATTTAGTGAATATGCTGTGGAATAGTTGGGAGAATATAATTAGATGATAACAACCAACAACAAACAACTAATATCAAATCGGAAAATGTTTGCGACTATCCCCCTAAATCCCCCTTATCAAAGGGGGACTTTGAGAATATAGCAATTGTAGTAATAGTAGGGTGCGTTGCGAACGCACCGGCCAAAATTTACAAAAGAAAACTAAGCAATTGTAGGTTGGGTTGAGGTAACGAAACCCAACACAATTTAGTGGGTCAAATTCCAAATGTTTCACAAACTTTTTCCAATGAAATTCCAGTTTTACGCTTTCTTGCTTCTAGTATACGCTCTAGCATGATTTTACTATTCGTTAGATACTTTGTTTCCCGTTCCGAGGCAATTTCACGCCATAGTTCAATAGGAACTACTACGGCTACAGTTTCTCCCTCTGGATTAGAGATATATTGAATATTTTAAGGATTAATGCTGAAACTTTGGGAAGAAACCCGGTTTCTCAACCAACGGGATAACCTCAATCTATACTACGATTCAATCAACTATTTGTAGCAAATGTTTTCCTATTTTATATTAGCTAGATTTTGAATAAAGAATTTGGTCGTGGTCTTGACCTGAAAATTCACTCCCGTTTTCTAATGGCATGGCAGCAATCTCTGCTAAAATATCCACTGGGTTAGTTTTAGGAGATTTTTCTGTTTCGGCAAGAACAACAATTTCTACTTTAGTCCCTTCTACTAAAGGAATAGGTTCTAGCGGTTTTAATACACCTTGCTCGTAAGTCGCTTCAATAGTAATTGTCATTGTTGTTTCTGTCCAACCTAGTTTTCTAACTTTTCTCTATTATAATCGATAGATATAATAATTTGACATTATTAATAAATAATTGGTACAAGTTCTAACGTTGGATCTCCCCCAGCCCCCTCCCCCCCTTTCCCCCAGGGGAAAAGAAAGGGGGGAGAAGAAAAAGTCCCCCTTATTAAGGGGGATTTAGGGGGATAAACTCCAAATACTCGCAGATAAAACAACTAGTATCAGCCCATTCGCCGGGTTTCTACTATTATTTTGGCTCTCGTTACCTAGATTTGGAAAAGAAACCCGGTTTCTAACCCCAGCCTTAAGTAATCTAGAAATTGTTCGTTTGTTTATTGTTGGTTGATTTGAGCAAATATTTCTTTCAATTCTTCTACCTTTATGCCTAAAATGGAGGCAAGTTGAGCTAGTAAGCTGGAATCTTGGGTGGTTTGATATAAGCGAGCAAGTGCGGGAATTGAAAAAGTTTCTACGTTATACATATCATTAAACTCAGCCCAGTTTTGTAAAGCTTGCAGATAGTTTGTGTTTGCTTTTGAATACTCTTCTAACTCTTCAGCAACCATTCCTAAAGCGTGGTAGGTTCTAGCTTGAGAATAGCGATCGCCGTATTCAATAAAGATAGCTAAAGCTTGCTGGTAGTTATTTCTCGCTTCATCCCATTCTCTTAATTCTAGGGCAACGTTTCCTAAATTTAGGTAGGTATTCGCTTGAGAATAGCGATCCCGAAGGGATCCGCAAAGAGTGCGCCGTATTCAATTTTGATAGCGAGAGCTTGCTGGTAGTTATTTCTTGCTTCTTCCCATTCTCTTAATTCCCCGGCAAGATTTCCTAAATTGTGGTAGGTTTTAGCTTGAGAATAGCGATCGCCGTATTCAAGATAGATAGCTAAAGCTTGCTGGTAGTTATTTCTAGCTTCTTCCCATTCTCTTAATGCCTGAGTAACCATTCCCAAGTTGTGGTAGGTACTAGCTTGAGAATAGCGATCGCTGTATTCAATATCGATTGAGAGAGCTTGCTGGTAGTTGTTTCTCGCTTCATCCCATTCTCTTAATTCAAAGGCAAGACTTCCTAATTGTTGGTATGTAGAGGCTTGAGAGTGGCGATCCCGAAGGGATCCGCAAAGAGTGCGCCGTATTCAATAAAGATAGCTAATGCTTGCTGGTAGTTATTTCTAGCTTCATCCCATTCTCTTGATTCCTGGGCAAGATTTCCCAATTGGTGGTAGGTTCCAGCTTGAGGATAGCGATCCCGAAGGGATCCGCAAAGAGTGCGCCGTATTCAATTAAGATTGCAAGAGCTTGCTGGTAATTATTTCTAGCTTCATCCCATTCTCTTAATCGAGAGGCAACATTTCCTAATTCGTAGTAGATTGTAGCTTGAGAATAGCGATCACCGTATTCAATAAAGATAGCTAAAGCTTGCTGGTAGTTGTTTCTAGCTTCATCCCATTCTCTTAATTCAAAGGCAACTATTCCTAATTCGTGGTAGCTTCCAGCTTGAGAATAGTGCTCGCTGTATTCGATATAGATAGCTAAAGCTTGATGGTAATTATTTCTAGCTTCATCCCATTCTTTTAATTCAAAGGCAACTCTTCCTAACTGGTGGTAGGCAGTAGCAAGTGTTGACTGTTTCTGCCTTTCTTCTATACCCGTTAGTTGCTGAGTTAGTTCGATCGCTTGCTTATAAGATTCTCTTGCTTGTAAGTAATTGTTTGTTTCTAAATAACCAGTACCTAGCCTCTGTAGAGTTAATACAATGTGAAGTCCTATTCTAGCAATTCTAATTTCCTCTGGATAAGCTTGCTGTGCTTCCCAGACAAACTCAGCTAGTTTCAAGCTAGTAGCAAAATCCTTAATTAACTCTAAGTATTTAAACAAACAGAAGAAGATATCAACAGTCTCGTGCTTCTTCAGACAAAGGAGCAGAGCATTATAGAGATTTTCATATTCCAGACGACAGACGAAAATGCCCCATTGACGTTTTTGAGCTTCTTTAGAGTTCATCAAATCATTATAATAAAAATTTCCCAACTCTACATAATAGTTCTTAAATCCCTCTTCTAAAGCTTCTCTAGTCTCCTCATCTAATTTATTTAACTTAGCTTTCAAGAAATAGGGAAATATCGGTTGAATGCTTAACAGTTGAGCAGAGTCTGGATTAGGAGAGAGCAAACCCCAGTTAATAGCTTCTTCTATAGCAAAGTCAAACTTATCAAAAGGGTAATCCTTGAATGGTTCTAGTTTTTGTAGTTTCTCTGCATAATAAGAAATGCCAGGATTGAAAATAAACCCACTAAAAGGAGCCAAACACAACAACAACTTTTGCGCATCAGGAGACAAATTACTATGAGAATACTCCACGCATTTCAGAATGCTTCTAGTCTTATCCTCGCTCCCGGAATCCACAGTAACATCAGCAGCGTGCAACCCTTCCAAAACCTCCCCCGGAGATTTATTTTTCAGATTAGCCAGCACCACTTCCATGGCCAAAGGATACCCAGCCAAAACTTTCATCAACCGCTGGAACTTCTCATCTTCCTTTATTGTTTCAATCCGATTTCCGACCACATTCCGTTCCAAAATCCTCTGAGCCAACAAAGTCCGAGCTTCCCAATCCAAACCTTTCAGCTCGTAAACATTATGCTCAAAAGTTCTTGCTTTCAACCAATCTTCCCTACTACGAGAACCCAAAATTACTTTTGTCTTCCCTCCTACCAACCTTTCCAAGAAATCCTTCAGCTTCTGTCTCTCCTCCTGGGGTAAAGTATTCTGAATTGCCAATTGCTCTCCCGTCACCGATTCCAAATTATCCAGCATCAAGATATAATCATTAGCTCGGAAAATATCAATTATCTCTTCCACTTGGACTTCTACTGGCATAGTTTGAAAGATTGCTCTTTCTGTTTCATCTTCATAGAGCCAAGAACCGAGATTAAATACAATTTGCTGTATATTCCAGGCTTTCTCATCGTAACCAAAATAAAACACCTGACGAGCAAAATTAGTAGTTTGCCACCATTGACGGAGATAATTGAGTAAAGTAGTTTTTCCCGTTCCTCCCATTCCTTGTAACAGCAAAACATTGTTGGTTTCGACGACACTATCGTGGGTTGAGGGTCGTCGAAACCCACGACCCAGTAATCTTTTTTCTATTTTCAATATCTCCAAATCTCTCCCCACAAACCCATAGGTAGGAGTAGGAAACCGATAGCTTTTACTTCGCTGCAGCAAATATTCTCTTTTCTCTGGTAGAGTAAATTCTCGCAAATTCAAATTAACCTGTTGATGGCAGTAAACCACAGGTAAAAGCCAATCTTCCAAATTAATCTTTTGATTATAACGAGCTGCTCTTTCTTTATTGTTAAATAATTCCCGTCTACTCAAGCGCAAAGCTTCATTAATATTTTTTTCCTTAAACAGCTCCGTATACAGCTTAGTAATAGTCAATTTCGCCGCAGAAACAGTGATGGAATAGGCCATAGCTACAACCATTTGCATTCCTGCAGTCATCAGTCTGCTACCCAAACTTGTTTCCCCACTTGTTTCCCGCTCATCTGTTGCTTGAGTTTCTGCTTTTGTTTCTTCATCCGGCGAGATTTGTTTTGCCGACTGACAAGCATTGAGAATGCAAATCGGAATGCTTTTCCCAGTTAATAAATCTGCTAACTGTTCCGCTTCTACCGGGTCAGCTTTACCTTTCGTTTCCGTTTCTAAGAAAAGAAAAGCTTTCACTCCCGAGTAGGGAGCTAAAAAGGATGGTCTTCCGTAGGGAGAGTCATATAAATGAGGATTTAGCTGAGTTTGTTGCCGAATCTGTTCGTATTCTTCGTACTTCAACAACCCTCCATGAACGTCAAAGTGAATGATGTGATAAAATCCGCTTCCCTTCTCTTCCAAATGTCTTTCCAAAGCTTCGTAAGTCCCCGGACGAAGTAATTCAACCTTTACTCTCAGCTTCGAGTTTTGAATCGCTTCTATCAGAGGTCGAGAAATAGTTCGATAACCTACATCATCTTCTTCATTTGGTCTTGCTGTTACTACTAATAAGTTGATAACGGGAGATTCTGCTACTTTCCCTTGAGTGGAAACCGGTTTGACGTATTTCCGCAACATGATACAATCTACAGCAAAAGGTCGCGGTAAATCCGGGTCTCGTAAAGCTTCCCAATGTATTGCTTGAAATTCTGGGGTGCGACTGACAATTTCAATTGTTACTTGAGCTAAGTTATTTCTTTCTTGTCTGTAATTGCTGTAAGCATCTCGATTAATAAAAACTTGTTCAAACAGGTTTTCTCCATAGGTTTTGATACTGGTAACGGCGTTGTTTGCTCTCACTTTATCCAGCATGGGCCATTGCAGCCAATGTTCAAAATACCACTCTAGTTGTCGTTCTTGTTTGGAGTTGAAAGGGTTGGTAATGGTAATGGGATATTCGTCGGTCTGGTCGAAGCTTAGGGTAGCTTCAAATCCTGTTTCTAGTTTTCTTTCTTCTTTAATGGTTATTGTTTTCATGAACCGCAGATGAACACAGATGAACGCAGATGATTTAGGATGGATTGGGGAGATGATTTGATTGTTTTTGTTGTTGGTAAAATTTATGAGTAGGGTGCGTTCGTAACGCACCGGCCAAAATTTAGAAGAAACTTTCCTAATTTGCTAACATTTTTCTATATTATTAGATTAAATCTCAAAATTTCGGGCGCAATCCCGCTTGCTTACAAATTTGATTTGCTGTAATCCGAGCGAATGTTTTATGTCGTTTAACTGGTATTGTTTTCCTCTCGTTAGTATAAATTGAATGATTCCCACCTTCTCTGAGAAGATAGAAGCCATTTTTTTTGAGATAAGATAATAGGTCACGCCGTTTGACTGACATAATTAACCTCAATTGGCATTTGCTCTATTAAACTATTTCCCAAGGGTATTTCTTGGTTTTGCTCTCTATAAGCTAATACCATTTCTTTTGCTGCATCTCGCAACATGAGGCGACATTCTTCCAAGTCTTTTCCTTCCGTAACCACTTCGGGCCATTCCACCAATTGTCCCATATAACCTGCATCAATTTTAGTGTATTTCGCGGTGTAAGTTTGAATCATGACTTTTAACTCGATCTAATCTTAGGTAATACCATCAATGGGAGGTATAGGATCTCCATGAATCAAGCTAACGAGAAGCCAATCTTCCAAAACAGACTGTAGTTCAGAACGACAAGCTTCTAGGGTTTCAGCATTGGATATTACACCTTGTAATCCCCATATTGTTCCTACAAATGTATTATCTTCAATCAGCTCGTAGTGAGCTTTCTTCATGGCGGCTCGAACATAATCTGTAATCATTTAACAACTTATTCCATCTAAAAGCTCAATCTCTAAAAAAATTCAAGCCAAAAACAAACAACCAACAACCAACAACCAACAACAAATAACCAACAACAAATAATTAACATAATGGTAAAAGCGGTTTTTCTGGAGAACGGGGATTTGGGATCAGTTTTTTCTCTAAAGGAGATATGTGCCAGTCCATCTCTTCCAGAGGAACTGCTCCTAGTAAAGGCTCTGCACCATGAGGAAGTTCTATTGTACGAACATGACAAATGCGCTCGCCAACTTCCACCTCTACCATTCCAAATAATCGGTATTCATGCTCTCCCCCATCAGCAGTATAAACCCTCACCGCCCCTAATTGTTCTAATTTGAGTCGGCTGATTATTTCTACCGGAAGAGCTAGTTCTGCAGCTCCAGAATCTACCAAAGCATCGCATGTAATATCTTCTCCTCTTTTGTCTTCTGGCAGAAATCGGTTTTGCCAATTTTTGAGTTTGATTGGTACGGTAAATACTCCCATTTTTGTTTTGCCTCCACTCCATTATAATTATATTTTAACAAACAACCAACAACCAACAACCAACAACAAACAACAAATAACCAACAACAAATAACCAACAACTAATTCACATAATCAAGAAACTGTTCTGGAACAACTCTCAACTCCCCTGACTTACACTTTTCCCAATCCACCCAAAGAGCAGTTTTTTCCTTATCCTTTTCCTTAAAAGTCAAGCTTTCCAACTCATAAAACTTCTTATCCACAAAATCGCACTCATAAAGTTGAATAATCTCGTGACCTTGTTTACCGTTAAAAGTAAAAATACTTTCCAAACAACCTAAATAGTGAATATTGGTTAGTTCCGCACTAATTTCTTCTTGAAACTCTCTTACTAAAGCTTCGCGGCTAGTTTCCCCAAACTCTACTCCACCTCCCATGGCCCGATAAAAAGTCTCGTTTTTGACAGAATCGAAACCTTGAGAAAGAAACAGATAATTTTCCTTCCTCACTATGCCCAAAGCTAAAAAGCGAATTTTCGTCTTAAAACCCATCAATAACAATCCTTAAGCTAAGATTCAACAACCAAAATCAATATTAATCCGCTTTCATCGTGGCACAGGCATCTTGCCTGTGACTTCATCTGCGTTCATCTGCGGTTCAAACTCAACCTATCATAGAATCCGGTTGCTTTACTGTGGCCCAATCTTCATTTTCCCCTCCTACAATCAACCGCTTCAAACTAACATATTCTCGATTCAATTGGATTAAACCATTAATCAAAACATCCAAAGCAAAAGCATCACTAGTACCTAAATCGATCCAACATCTTCCCCAAACACCTCTATACTCAAAATCAGCCATATTGTGCATGGAAGCCATCATTACTTCTCCAGCAGCAGTTACATCATAATCCATATAACTTATCTCAACTCCCTCTTCCTGCACTTGCAGGTTTTCCGCATTAAAACCGCCCAACCTTCCTAAATAATACCAAGAATTAAATAGCTCTTCGATATACTGAGTTTCCATTGGTGCGGGAACGGTCTCAAACTCCAGCCAGATCCAAAGGTCAAAAGGATTAAATTCGCGAAACTCTACTTCCATATTTTTGATAGTTGATAGTTGATAGTTGATAGTTGATAGTTGATAGTTGACAGTTAATACAGCAACCGGTTGGTTGCCCTCTCTTATAGCAATCCCCAGGACAATTGCTATAACTATT
The DNA here is from genome assembly GCA_000252485.1 of Prochloron didemni P4-Papua_New_Guinea. Classification (GTDB taxonomy): domain Bacteria; phylum Cyanobacteriota; class Cyanobacteriia; order Cyanobacteriales; family Prochloraceae; genus Prochloron; species Prochloron didemni. Next base: position 32,384 of record JH610785.1, read on the forward strand.
CTCTTTAAACTCTAAGTATATGTTAGAGTGTTAGTGTATCTATGAGAATAATCAATTTCTACAATACTAATGAGCTTTTAGCTAACGACCATATATCTAATCCCTCGTTCACTACTATAAGCCATGTTGACCATTTTATCACTCATTCCCAGCTACCTCATCTTCTTCGCCCTCCTCTTCGTGATTCTGCCCACCATCGTGGCTATTTTCCTCCGCTACTCCCTTTACCAGCACCTACTGCGGTTGAGCAAAAGACTCAAGCGACTGCTGAGGGGCGATAGAACTGGAGAACAGCCTCCCATAGTGCAACAACTAGAGCAAAGGTTGCAAGACACCCAGGGGAACTTAGAACAAATTAACACTCCAGCCATTATCGAAGCAATTTACAGCCAAGAGAAATTTCCCTTCTTGTCCCTTTCTTTGCGCTGCGAACAAATTGACTATTTCAACCGCATTCTCCCCAACTTACTCCTCTCCTTCGGACTCCTGGGTACGTTTTTGGGCATCACTATTAATCTAGCTGGTCTCAGTCAAACTATCTCCCAAGTGGAAATAGCCGATATTCAAAGTTTGGTAGAACAATTGAATCAACCCCTCCAAGGCATGGGCATTGCTTTTGTCACCAGTTTAGTAGCTGTAGCTTGCAGTTCCCTGCTCATCGTTATCAATTTCTTCTGGAATACTACTCTGGCCAAATCTACTTTAATCAATAACATTGAAGACTATCTGGACAATATCTATTTGCCTCAATTACCCATTCAATCTCCCATGGAAAAGGCAGTGGAGCGCCTTGTAGGTGAATTTGGCGGTTTTTTAACCCAATTTGGGGAAACGGTAGAGCAAGCGGTAGTTCACTCCATTGGGGAACCAGTACAGCAAATTGTCAAGGAGAATAGGAAAACCAGCGAATTAGCGGGACAAGTTTACAGCGGCATGCTGGATTCCTCCTCTACTATAGCCCAAGGAGCCACCAGTTTCCGCCAAGCAGCCAGTACTATTGACCAAAGCAATTTTGCGGAAAAATTAGCTAACGCTACTGCAGATTTAGCCATCGCTCAAGGAGAGTTTGCTCAATCTTCTAAGGTCTTAAAACGTTCAACTCAGTCTTTAGACCAAACCTTAGAAACCTTGAAAAAATCCGTGCAGCAAATGGTGGAAATTACCACGGAAATTACCACCATTAATCAACAATACGCTCAAACCTTTGCTTCCGCTCAAAAGCGCATGGCAACGGAAGAAGCGGACTTAAAGCAAATTAAATCCCAAATTACCGATTTAGTAGATAGCTTGAAAAAGGTATAACAAACTATAATTTAGATCTAATAAGGTGCGATCGCTATGGGCAAACGCAAGAGACAGGTTTACTCAGAAGAGCTGAATATTTGGCCATCTTTCACCGACTTAATGGCCAATGCTTTTATGATTCTCAGCTTATTTTTACTTCTGGCGTTATTTAAATCCTTATTCTTAAAATACACTGCGGATGAAACGGAAGAGGATTTAATCGCATTGCAGCAAGAAGTAACCGGACTGCAAAATCAGTTGCAACAAAGAACTAACCGAGTGACTCAGTTGGAAAGGGAACGAGGAAGTTTACGCGATCAATTACAGCAAAATCGCAATCAAGTCAATCAATTACAATCGGAAGTACAGAGATTAAAATCAGCTCCCCCAGTAGTGGTAATTGAAAATTCCGGGGAATATCAATTTGAATCCGGTAGTGCAGAATTACCCAACCAACTTAAGAGTTATATTGCCACGGACTTAGTGGGAAGAATTGAAGCCATTACTCGATCCAGAAATATCTATGTAGTAGAAATAATCGGTCATACTGACGGTCAAATTAATAACACTAGGAGTAACTTAGATTCTGCCTTAGAAGAAGTAGCCAGCGGCAGAAAACCAGTTAATATTCTTAGAGCTGGTTCTAATGCGGACTTGGGTTTAATGCGGGCTTTAGAAGTAGCAAAAGAGTTGCAGGAAATCCAGAAAACTGGAAGGTTGGCGGGATTGGAATTTCGCGCCTATTCTGCAGCTCAATTACTGTTACCTAACGGTAATTTTGCCCCTGTGGATCGCAATCCAGATAAGAATAGAAGAAGAATTGAAATCAGGTTCTCGCCTTTGGGAGAAGCAGAAACTATTAGGTAGTTGTTGGTTGTTGGTTGTTGGTTATTTGTTATTTGTTATTTGTTATTTTTTGTTTGTTCGTTAATTTAATATTATACATTCAATCATCCGGTAGTTTGTTTTTGATGGACTAAAAGAAAGTTGGTTGGAAGGAGACACTTCCAAAGGAACGCTACCTAGCGGAGGGGCGGAAGTACATTTGTTTAGCGGAGTCGATCTCGAAACATGGCCTGCTCCAACCGATTCTCATTCGCCCCAGTCAGAATAGAGAGGGTTAAGTACCTCTAGTTCTTCTCCAGTTTTTGTTCATGGCAAATACTCCCTCAAGTTGGTAGAGTTGTCTCTGCTACATTTTATCGTGGGGAATGTAGCAGAGACAACAAAATGGTTGCAAAATTGTTTGCTTTTCGGTCATCAAATAATGCAAAGAAATGTATATTTTTGTAACTTTTTTCGCTAAAACAACTTTTTTGTTTTGAAAAGTTTGTTATTTCATAACCCTTTTATATCAAGAGATTTGGGGGGTTTGGATTTTCGGGAAAGAAAATCGTGATCGCGCTTCGGTGAAACAAAATGATAATTGTCTTTAATCTTTCGTAACAGACTTGGCAGTTTTTGATAATTTCTCAGCTTGACTCTCTGGGATTGGCGAGGTAATATAAAAGCATAGAACGTAAATCAATCGTTTTGTTATCGAACTTAATTTTGTCTCAGGAGCCGACGGGATTTATCGTTCTTTTATCAGCCTAAGTCTAAAAATATTACCGTTTTGACTTAGATTATAACTCAATCATCTCTCGTTTGGCCGAGCATTCGATGCACAAATCTAACGTGTCAACGAGCGATCACTCTTCGTGGAAGGAGGCTTACCCGATTATGATTGCTACTGTTTCCAAATCTCCCAATGCCGAACAACTCCAAGCCAAGGAATGGCAAGGGTTTGTCGGGGGAACTTGGCTCGAGGAAATTGACGTTCGCGACTTCATTCAACACAACTATACCCCTTATAGCGGTGATCACGACTTCCTGGCCCCCGCAACCGAAGCCACGCAACACCTTTGGCAGCAGGTGTCCGACCTGATGCTGCTCGAACGGGAAAAAGGGATCTTGGATGTCGATACAAAAGTTCCCACCAGCATCACCGCCCACGCCCCGGGGTATATTGATCGCGAATTGGAGGCGATCGTCGGGCTGCAAACCGATAAGCCCCTCAAACGCGCGATAATGCCCTTTGGCGGCATTCGCGTGGTGAAAAAGTCCCTCGCCGCCTACGGTTACGAACTCGACCCGGAAACGGAGGCTATCTTCACAAAATACCGCAAAACTCACAACGATGGGGTTTTCGACGGTTATACCCGAGAAATGCGCCTCGCCCGTCATTCCGGCATTGTCACCGGATTGCCCGATGCCTACGGACGGGGGCGTATCATTGGAGACTATCGCCGGATCGCCCTCTATGGCATCGATCGCCTCACAATTGACAAACAGCAGCAGTTGCAGTCGTTAGAATTGGATGTTATTGATGAAGAGGTCATTCGTGATCGCGAGGAAATCTCGGAACAACTTCGCGCCCTACAAGAATTGAAGGCCATGGGGGCACGTTACGGCTTCGATCTCTCCCGTCCGGCTGCCACGGCAAAAGAAGCGGTACAGTGGCTTTATTTTGGCTATTTGGGGGCTGTGAAGGAACAAAATGGGGCGGCCATGTCCTTGGGTCGGACTTCCACTTTCCTCGATATCTATTGCGAACGCGATTTGCAAGCAAGCCAGGCTACAGAATCAGAAATCCAAGAACTGATGGATCATTTCGTGATGAAACTGCGCATGGTGCGGTTTCTGCGGACTCCGGAATACAATCAACTGTTTTCCGGGGATCCGACTTGGGTGACGGAATGTATCGGGGGAATGGGGGAAGACGGTCGTACCCTCGTCACCAAGAACAGTTTCCGGATGTTACAAACCCTGTACAATTTGGGTGCTGCCCCGGAACCCAATTTAACAGTACTCTGGTCGGAACGCTTGCCTTTGCCTTTCCGTCAATTCTGCGCCCGCGTCTCCATTGACACCAGTTCCATTCAATACGAAAATGACGACCTGATGCGTCCTTATTGGGGGGATGACTACGGGATTGCTTGTTGCGTTTCGGCGATGCGGATCGGCAAGCAAATGCAGTTCTTTGGGGCGCGGGTGAATCTGGCCAAAGCGTTACTCTACGCCATAAACGGAGGTAAGGACGAAAAAAGCGGAGACCAAATTGCGCCTCAGTTTGCCCCGATCGCCGGTACGGTCTTAGATTACGATGAAGTGATGGCCAAGTTCGACCAAATGTTGGACTGGTTGGCCCGGGTGTATGTCAATGCCCTCAATGTCATTCACTACATGCACGATAAATACTGTTACGAACGCTTGGAAATGGCGTTGCATGATCGCGATATTTATCGGACGATGGCTTGCGGGGTGGCGGGTTTATCGGTGGTGGCCGACTCCCTTGCGGCGATTAAATATGCCACGGTGACAGTGAAGCGGGACGATCGCGGTCTGGCGGTAGATTACGAGATTGACGGGGATTTTCCCAAGTTTGGCAATAACGATCCTCGGGTTGATCGCATCACCTCGGATCTGGTGGAACGGTTTATGAACAAAGTGCGCCAGCATAAGACCTATCGTAACGCCACGCCGACCCAATCGATCTTGACCATTACCTCCAATGTCGTCTATGGCAAGAAAACCGGCAGTACCCCCGACGGACGCAAAGCCGGAGAACCCTTTGCCCCCGGTGCTAACCCCATGCACGGACGGGATACCAAAGGTGCGATCGCGGCGTTAGAATCGGTGGCACAATTGCCCTACGACCACGCCCGAGATGGCATTTCCTACACCTTCTCCATCGTGCCTCAAGCATTAGGGAAAAACGAAGGCGATCGCGCGAGCAATTTGGTCGGTTTGTTGGATGGATATTTCCACAACACCGGGCATCACATCAATGTCAACGTTCTCAACCGGGAAACGTTGGTGGATGCGATGGAACACCCAGAAAAATATCCCCAGCTTACAATCCGAGTGTCCGGTTATGCGGTGAATTTTGTCAAGCTCACCCGCGAACAGCAACTCGATGTCATTAACCGTACCTTCCACAAGCAGTTTTAAGGCTGTGGGGCAGAAGCGTTGGCTTTTGCCCTTTTCTTTGACTGTCCCTCTCATTCGAGATCCGCCAGGGATTGAAAATCCCACCTCTCATACAAAAAATCCATTGAAATGGATTGGGGCAATACGGTTTTACCTCGTTTATGCGAATTCACTGGTCTTTCAACAACATCTCGATCGCCCCTCTTTTATCCTTAATCAGTGCAAAACCATGTCTCTAACTGGACGCATTCACTCCATCGAAACTTGCGGTACCGTTGACGGTCCGGGCTTGCGCTTTGTGGTCTTTACCCAAGGATGTCCCCTGCGGTGTCTCTACTGTCATAACCCCGATTGTCGCGAGGTGACGGGGGGTCGAGAAGTGACGGTGGAGGAATTGATGGAGGAGATCGATCGCTATGCTTCCTATATCAAAAATGGGGGCGTAACGGTGACTGGGGGAGAACCGATGATGCAGCCGGAATTCGTCACGGAATTGTTGCATCAGTGTCAGCTTAAAGGCATTCACACGGCGATCGATACCTCCGGTTACGTTACCCTTGAAGCCGCCAAACCCATCCTCGATCGCGCCGATCTGGTGCTATTGGATATCAAGTCCTTCGACCCCACGATCTATCGTCGCGTCACCAGTGTCAGCTTGCAACCGACCCTGAATTTTGCCAAACATTTGCAGGCGATCGGCAAACCCACTTGGATTCGTTTTGTACTGGTGCCGGATCTGACCGATCCGAGGGACAATGTGGCGGGTTTAGCTGAGTTTATCGGTACGTTGGACAATGTGGAACGAGTAGAAGTTCTACCGTTTCACAAAATGGGGGAATACAAATGGGAAGCCTTGGGGTATCCCTACCAGCTTCAGAATACTCCACCCCCCACCCCCGAAGCGATCGCCAATACCGTCCAACAGTTCGAGAAACGCGGTTTGACTGTCGTTGTATAGCGATCCATCCGCCAGTCGATCCACTAGGACTTAAAAATCCCCATCTCATTAAAAAAATCCATTGAAATGGACAATCATTCTGTTAAATGTCTCAACATTGAATACTGTAGTCCTCTAAAGAAGGTTTCTCCAATGAGATGGGGAATTTGATTCCCCGGCGGAAAGGAGGATTGATCGCAAAATCAACCTTATATTGCACTTTGCACTCATTTTTTCCACGGAGACTCGACAATGACAGAAAATCTAACAGTAACGACATCTGAAGAACTTGATGCCCTCATCGCCCGCGTCAAGATTGCCCAACAACGCTACGCCACCTATACTCAAGCACAGGTAGACGAGATCTTTCAACAGGCCGCCCTTGCCGCCAATGCGGCCCGCATTCCCTTAGCCAAACAAGCCGTCGCCGAAACCCGTATGGGAATCGTGGAAGACAAGGTGATTAAAAATCACTTTGCTTCGGAGATGATCTACAACAAATACAAACACGAGAAAACCTGCGGCATTATTGAATCCGACAATACTTACGGCTACCAAAAAATTGCCGAACCCGTGGGCATTTTAGCGGGAATCGTCCCCACGACCAACCCCACCTCCACGGCAGTTTTTAAGGCACTCTTAGCCTTAAAAACCCGTAACGGTATTATTTTCTCCCCCCACCCCCGCGCCAAAGACTGTACCATCGCCTCCGCTAAAATCGTCCTCGAAGCCGCGATCACCGCCGGTGCCCCTCCCGATATCATTGGATGGATCGATGCCCCTTCCGTCCCTCTTTCCCAACAATTAATGAGTCACGAGGATGTTAAACTCATCCTTGCAACCGGGGGACCGGGGATGGTGAAAGCCGCCTATTCTTCCGGACATCCTTCCATCGGAGTCGGGGCGGGAAATGTGCCGGCAGTCATTGATGCTACCGCCGATATTCAAACCGCCGTCAGTTCGATTCTACTCAGCAAAACCTTTGACAATGGTACCATCTGCGCCAGCGAACAGTCGGCGATCGTAGAAGAATCCATTTACGATCGCACCCGACAGGAATTCAGCGATCGCGGTGCCTATTTCCTCGAAGGGGAAGACTTGGAGAAGATGCGGCGGTGTATCATCGTCAACGAACGGATCAATGCAGATATTGTCGGTCAATCAGTACAAACCATCGCGCAACTGGCTGGCATTTCCGTTCCCGTCGGCTGTAAAGTGCTCATTGGGGAAGTCTCGGAAATCGGTCCGAATGAACCTTTGGCCTATGAAAAACTCTCTCCCATTCTGGCCATGTACAAAGCGGTCAACTTTGACGAGGCGGTAGAGAAAGCCAAAGCACTGACAGAATTTGGCGGTCGGGGTCACACTTCGGTCCTCTACACCAACCCTGCCAACCAAGGGCATATCATTAAATTTGAGGATACGCTACAAACCGCCCGGGTGCTGATCAATACCCCCTCTTCTCAAGGGGCGATCGGCGACCTCTACAACTTCCACCTCGATCCCTCCCTCACCCTCGGATGCGGGAGTTGGGGGGGAAATTCCACCTCGGACAATATTACCCCCCATCACCTCCTCAATATCAAAACCGTCTCTCAACGACGGGAAAATATGCTCTGGTTCCGGGTACCGCCGAAGATATACTTCAAATATGGCTGTTTGCCCGTGGCTTTGCACGATCTAGAAGGAAAACACCGCGCCTTTATTGTCACCGACAAGCCCCTCTTTGACTTGGGAATGAGCGATCACATCACCCATGTCTTGGATGAGATGGGCATCACCCACTATATCTTCGACGATGTGGAACCAGATCCGAAACTGAGTACCGTCGAAGAAGGATTGGCCGCCATGAAACGCTTCCAACCGGATGTTATTATCGCGATCGGCGGCGGGTCTCCCATGGATGCAGCCAAGGTCATGTGGTTGATGTACGAACATCCAGAGACGGAGTTTGACGGCTTTGCGACCCGGTTTATGGATATTCGCAAGCGGGTCTACGAATTGCCCCCCTTAGGTCAAAAGGCGATTTTAGTGGCCATTCCCACCACCTCCGGGACAGGTTCGGAAGTCACGCCGTTTGCAGTCGTCACCGACCAACGGACGGGAATTAAATACCCCCTTGCCGATTATGCCCTAACCCCGACGATGGCGATCGTCGATCCGGAATTTGTGCTGCACATGCCCAAGAAATTGACCGCCTATGGTGGGGTTGATGCTTTGACTCATGCGATCGAAGCCTATGTTTCGGTGATGGCGACGGAGTATACTAACGGCCTCGCCCTCGAAGCCATTCGCCTCTTGATGCAATACCTTCCGCGTGCCTATCATGAAGGAGCAAAAGATCCGGAAGCCCGAGAAAAAGTGCATTATGCAGCGACGATCGCCGGGATGGCCTTTGCCAATGCCTTCTTGGGAATCTGTCACTCCCTAGCCCACAAACTCGGTTCGACGTTCCACGTGGCCCACGGTCTGGCCAATGCGCTGATGATTTGCCATACCATCCGCTACAATGCCACGGATGTCCCCTTCAAACAAGCCATTTTCCCCCAATATAAATACCCTAACGCCAAGCATCGCTATGGGGAGATTGCCGATGCCCTCAATTTGGGGGGAATGACGGAGGATGAGAAGGTCGAACGGTTGATCGCTGCCATTGAAGATCTCAAGCGTCAAGTGGATATTCCCGCGACTATTCGGGAAGTGCTGTCCGGAGGAGAAGGTGAGTTTCGTGATCGCGTTGATACAATGGCCGAACAAGCCTTTGACGACCAATGCACGGGATCGAATCCTCGCTATCCCTTGATTGCCGATCTCAAACAATTGTATCTCGCGGCTTACTACGGCGATACCTTTGATGGGGAAGCATCTGTACCGTCAACGGAGTCGTTAAACCATCCCGTTAATGTTTGATTTTTTCGTCTCTCAACATTTTTTGAATTGATAATTTTGAATTGATAATTTTGAATTTTGAATTGATTTGCTGATATGCTATTAACCCCAACGCTACCCTCTACAATTACCCCCGATCCCGCTTACGATATCCTGCGGACGGAACATCAAGCCCTTGATGCCATATTCAACCCCGAGACCGTCGCCATCATTGGTGCTAGCGAAAAAAAGGGATCCGTCGGTCGTACCCTGTTATGGAATATGGTGCAAAATCCCTTTGGCGGGACGGTATTTCCCGTGAATCCCAAACGCAAAAGCATTTTGGGGATTAAGGCTTATCCCAGTATCGCAGACGTTCCCGACGCGGTAGATCTTGCCATCATCGCTACCCCGGCTCCCACAGTCCCCGCCATCGTGCGAGAATGTGCAACAGTGGGAGTCAAAGGGGCGATCGTCATTTCGGCAGGTTTTAAGGAAGTCGGAGAAAAGGGTCAACTCCTCGAACGAGAAGTGTTACAAGCCGCCCGAGAAGGCGGTTTGCGTTTGATTGGTCCCAACTGCTTGGGCGTGATGAACCCCCATCGCGGTCTCAATGCCACTTTTGCCGCAGCGATGGCCAATCCCGGTAATGTGGGCTTTATCAGTCAAAGTGGTGCCCTGTGTACCTCGATTTTAGATTGGAGTTTTCGCGAGAATGTCGGGTTTAGTGCCTTCGTCTCCATCGGTTCCATGTTAGATGTAGACTGGGGCGATCTAATCGACTATTTTGGCGACGATCCCCATACCCAGAGTATTGCGATTTATATGGAGTCGATCGGGAATGCGCGATCGTTCCTCTCTGCGGCGCGGGAGGTGGCACTCTCCAAACCGATTATCTTGATAAAATCGGGACGCACGGCTTTGGCGGCAAAAGCTGCAACGTCTCACACGGGGGCATTGACAGGTAGCGATGAGGTCTTAGATGCGGCATTTCAACGGTGTGGTGTCCTGCGAGTGGAGACTATTGACGAACTCTTTAACATGACGGAGGTTTTGGCCAAAGAACCCCGTCCCAAGGGTCGCAAGCTGACGATCATCACCAATGCGGGAGGCCCCGGCGTACTGGCGACGGATGCACTGATTCGCGGCGGTGGAGAATTAGCCCCTTTGTCAGATGAGGTGAAAGCCAAGCTGGATGACTGTTTGCCCTCGGCTTGGAGTGGCAGCAATCCCATCGATATTTTAGGGGATGCCGACCCGCAACGCTATCGGGAGGCGGTGGCGATCACGGCGGAAAATCCCGACAGCGACGGACTTTTGGTGGTGCTGACCCCTCAAGCCATGACGCAACCCAGCGCGATTGCCGAGGAACTCATCCCCTATCGTCAGTTGAAAAAGCCCCTACTGGCCAGTTGGATGGGGGGACAAGCGGTGGCTGATGGGGAAATTCAACTCAATCAAGCGGGGATTTTTACGTTTCCCTATCCGGATAGGGCGGCGCAGGTGTTTAATTTAATGGGGCAGTATAGTTATAACCTCGCCAGTCTCTACGAAACCCCTTCTCCCTTGCCTTCGGGACAAGTCAATCGCGATCGCGTTGCCGATCTGATTGCTGGGGTGCGGCGATCAGGGCGAAAACTCCTAACGGAATGGGAGGCGAAGGAAGTTCTGGCGGCCTATGGCATTCCCACGGTTCCTACCCGTATTGCCGAAACGGAAGAAGCAGTGATCGCTCGAGCCAATGAGTTGGGCTATCCGGTGGTGCTCAAACTCCATTCTCCCACGATTACCCACAAAACCGATGTGGGGGGTGTAAAGTTGAATCTCTGCCATGCTGAGGCGGTTAAAACGGCATATCGTGCCATTCAAGCTGCTGTCTCTCCCACGGATTTTGCCGGGGTGACGGTGCAGCCGATGCTAGATTTGAACGAGGGTTACGAATTGATTGCTGGAAGTAGCATCGATCCCCAATTCGGTCCGGTACTGGTGTTTGGTTTGGGGGGACAGTTGGTGGAGGTGTTCCGTGATCGCGCCATCGCCCTTCCGCCCCTCAATACGACCCTCGCCAAACGCATGATGGAGCAAACCCGCATCTACCAAGCCTTACAGGGGGTACGCGGTCGAGAGGCGGTGGACTTGCCCGCCTTAGAAAAGCTATTGGTGCGTTTCAGTCAGTTGGTGGTGGAACAGTCGGCGATCGCGGAGATTGACATCAATCCGCTGCTCGCGAAGGCAGATGGGATACTGGCACTCGATGCTCGTATTGTACTGCACGAGGAAACGGAAACCTTCCCCCAACCTGCCATCCGTCCCTATCCCAGCCAATATATCACCTCATGGCAACTGCGAGACGGTCGCCCCGTAACCATTCGTCCGATTTCCCCGGAAGATGAGCCTGTGATCGTACGGTTTCATCGCACTCTCTCAGAAGAAAGCGTGTATTTGCGCTATTTTCACATGATGAAGTTAAGCAGTCGCATTCGTCACGATCGCTTGACGCGGATCTGTTTCATCGACTACGATCGCGAGATGGCTTTGGTGGCGGAATGTGAAAATGCAGAAACGGGGGAGGGAGAAATTTTAGGGGTGGCTCGTTTGAGCAAGCTGCACGGTTGCAACGATGCCGAATTTGCCATGTTAGTGAGTGATCGCTATCAAGGGCAAGGTTTGGGTACGGAACTTCTCAAACAGCTTATCTTGGTGGGTAAAGCCGAAGGTTTGGAGAATATTCAAGCGGAAATTCTCTGGGAAAACTCCGCCATGCAGCGTGTCAGTCGCAAGCTGGGTTTTGAAATTGGCAAACCGATGGATGGTTTGGTAACGGCAAATCTGGCAATCTTGACTCTCCCCGCTCTTGCATAGACGGGGATTCGCAAGCAGTCCATTTCTGGACTCTTGCAGGCTTGGTCAAAGCGCCGCTACTGACTCCTTTAAGAGATAATCCTAAAGTCGCCGCTATTTTTCTTAAAATGTTGGCTGCACCATTAGACATCTCCAAAAAAGAAATTAATTTTCTTTTTTGTGCTATAATTTAGTTAAATCACTCTAATAAACAAAAAAATGGTTGAAATTGTTACCCACATCAAACAGAATCCAAACTCAACAAAAAGAGTCTTAGGATTAAGCAATGAACAACTAAATATGCTAATAGATAAGGCTAAAAAATCTGAGAAAAAAAGGAAGGAAGAAATCGCTAAAACAGAAATTAGATTAATCAAACCTGGTGGAGGCAGAAAATAAATTCAAAATAAAGAAGAACAAATTATTTTAACATTATTTTATTTGCATAATCACCCAACATTTGAAATTCCTAGAATCTATTTTAAAGTGAGTGAATCGACAGCGAAATAAGGACTGTTTCCCGGTTTCTTCAAGAAACCGGGAAACAATCGATTTTTTTTTCATTATTGGCTAAATATTTTGAGTGAAATTTTACCTAGCAGTTTGCTAGAACAAGTAAAAAAAAATCCAAGTGATGAGAAATGGGTAAAGGAAATTTTAGCTGCGGCAATAATTACTTGTAGATAGCTGTGAACAAGATAGAGAAAGACCTTCTAATTATGAAAAGCAGAAACAATATTATTCTGGTAAAAAGAAAAGACACAATGAAAAAAAAATCAAATAATCACTACTCCTAATGGTCAAGAAATAGTTGATATAATAGTAGGAGAACCAGGGCCTAAAAGCGATATTGTTTTATGGCGAGAACAATCAAAAAAATTAGAAGAAACTCAAAAATACAATGGAGACAAAGCTTAGATAGGAGAATAACGAATAAAAACAGCAAAAAAGAAACCAAAAAACAAGGAAATACCAGGGTCAATCAAAGAAGATAATAAGAAAAAATCTCAGGAAAGAATCTTTGTGGAACATTTGATCAGAATTCTCAAAATATTTAGAGTTGCCTCGGAAAGATTCCGCCTAAATAGCAAAAATTATTCACAAGTGATTTTGACAGTTGGTGGCTTAGTAAGACTCAGAATAGGAGCCTTGATTTTAAGTTAGTTTTTAGCTGGATAGTAATGAAAAAATAAATATTCATTGCTCAATTTTTCACTAAATTAGTATTAGCAAATAGTGCAAAGCCTTATAATTTCGTTACCATGCGCACTCTTCGCAGATCGCTACGCGAGCGCCAAGATCGCATAGGTGACATCCGAAAGCTACTCTACTGTTTGGCGAAGCCATTCCTGGAGATGTCTATTGCAGTCAGCGTTAATCAGAGTAATACCAAATCCGCTTATGATAGTAGAGTAACAATTGGATAAATATATAGGGTTTGCTGATAAAGGCGCACTCCTGGGGGGGCGACAAGTCGCCCAAAACCCCACCAATACAAAGGTTTAAAGCATTAAGCTGCGGTCAAAATGTTGAATCTTATTGAGAATACAGTAGAATGATTATCATTCTTGTTAAGTTAGAAAATTTGACACAAGCTCTTTTTGGAAGGTCGATATTCTGAATCCAATGCTGGTACCATTGAGTGTGGATTAACTCAATTTTCATTCGGAAAATATTAGTAAATTTTGGCGAAAAAATTAACCCAAAGGAGGTAATAAAGTGTTATGATTTAGTTTTAATAAACTTCTCTTATTAACTCAAAAGCTCTTTCTCCTTGACGATAAAAAGAAAGTTTATGAGGATTAAGCTTTTTGAATTGATTGACTAAATCTTCACAAAATTCATAGGCTAAAGTCCAAAGAAAACCATAAAGGCCTACCCAAAAATTGCTATGACGTTGTTGATTTCTTTCTATCTCTTTGAGACGATTAATATATCTTTGCTGTCCCATCTGTCTAACTTTTTGACCGTGAAAAACTGACATAGTATAGGCAAGCGCTATTAACATAACTAAACGAGTTAAACGTTCTGTTGAAGCTTGAGAACTCTCTAAATTATAACCTCCACTTTTACAATCTTTAAACATTGCTTCTATCCCACTTCTTTGAGAAAAAGCAGCTAAAGCAGATTCTAGAGAGTCCAAATTAGTTAAAATATACCAAGCTTGTTTATGAGATTTTACTCTATACTTTCTTTGACCGTATGCGGCCAAATTAAATTGACCAAATCCCTTTTCTTTCGTGATTGTAATTTTCTGGAGAAATAATTTTTTTCCTGGAGACAAACCCATTGATTTCAAAGGTTTTAGTTTACTTTTTCCTCTTTTTATATAGATATCTTCTTTGACACGAATAGCAAAATATATTTGCTGTTTTTTAAACCAGTAAGCTAATTCTACACTCCGAAATTCTCTATCTCCTACAATTATAATTTTCCAATTTTTTAGCAATTTAATAACTGGATCATTACAGCAATTTGTTCTTTTAGATCGCTGCTACCTTTCTTGGATAAAAATTGCCAATATATTGGCAATGCTCTTTTTTTCCATATTACTGAAACCATAAAAAGATTTCGATTTTTCCATTGAGTTCTATCTAGAGCAACAATTAAATTTTGTTTTTCTGGAATTTGAGTTAATAAAATTTCTTTAATCAGCGGCAACCAAATTAAAGAAACGCTTAATAAATCTGAAATTAGTAACCTTTGTAAGTTACGACGACGACTTTCATATTTTATCGGCAAAGGAACACAAGCAGCCAGTCTTTCTATTTTTACAGTTTTTTGTACTTGAAGCAACCAAACTAATAGTGTAACTGTAATTAGTTGAGATTTTTTTAAGTAGCGCTCCAGATGTTTATGATAGACTTCAGGTAATATCATTTTTAAAAGCGGTCTTCTTTATTTTTCAAGACTGCTTCTTTTTACCACAAATTGCACTCAAAATTACCCAAAAAAGTTTTTTCCGTCTTCAATTGATTTTCTACTCCAGAACTGGGATGAGATAATCACGATTATCATTATCACCAGCTTCATTCTCAATAAGCAAATGATTTTTTCCGACAGCTCAATGTCTGAAACCATTTGAATGTATGAGTTTGGGGTGACTTGTCACCCCATGAGGTATTTCATATGAGATATTATTCAATTGCTCTTGAGTAGACGAAATGAATAAGGTTGTGGTGGGCGATGCCCACCCTACAATTCTGTTTTAGTGTTAATTATCAAGACTCCAAAGGAGATAAATCTAAAGCTTCAAAACTCCGGAAAAACTCCAACAATCCCTTGGCAATTTTCCCCACTCCCCCAGCAACATTAGACTCAATATTTAAAGGAATCACTGGGTCGTGAAGGGACAACCGCAACAAAAACCAACCATCTTCTTCTGGAGATTGACAAGCAACTCGGACCCCTTCATAATTATTAGGAACCAAATCCCAACCTGTCTCAGCTGCAGCAAATTCTTTTAACTTCTCAATTACCGTATTCCCGTAAGCTTTGAAATCCTCAACCCCAATTTTCAAGCGAAATTCCTGGCTTTCTTCCGGTTCTTTCAATTTAGCAATTAACTCAGATATCTCTTTCCCTGCCAACTTGGATTTAGCCAACTCTACTAACAGTTTAGTCACTAAATAAGCACCGTCATCGAGAAAATAATTCTCCTTCATGGCTCCGTGACCCGATGTTTCAATGGCCAACCAAGATTCTTCTCCCGCTTGATTTAACCGCACCGACTCGTTAATGACGTTTTTATAACCCCGTTTGAAGCGATGATGCTTTCCTCCTAAATCTTCCTGGATAAATTGAGTCAAACCATCGGATGTAATAGAATCAGTAACGATAGTAGAACCGGGATGTTCTTGCAAGACAATAGCAGCAATCAGGGCAATTAAACGATTGCGATTCAGTTCTTTCCCGGAACTATCCACTGCCGCACCTCGGTCTACATCCGTATCAAAAATAATCCCAAAATCTGCTTGATTATCCACAACTGCTTGACAAATAGAAGCCATTGCTTCTTTATTTTCCGGGTTGGGAATGTGGTTGGGAAAGGTACCATCTGGTTCCAGAAACTGACTCCCGGTAATATCCGCACCCAAGGGTTTGAGAACGCGATCGCCGTAAAATCCCCCCGCTCCATTTCCCGCATCTAGAATTATTTTCAACCCTTGTAAAGGTTGCTGGAAATTATCGGGGTGATTTACACTTTCTCGTACTTTTTTCACCAAGCCTTCGGCATAAATAGAGATAAAATCCCGCTTTTCAATTTTGCCAATTTCAGCAACCTTATCAAAATCATTCTGTTCTGCTAAAGTTAGAATATCCGTAATATCTTGTTTATTCAAACCACCTTGAGGAGTAAAAAATTTCAAGCCATTGCGATTGAAAGGTAAATGACTGGCAGTGAGCATGATGGCTCCATCGCAATCAAATCCAGGAGTAACCGTACTCACAAACATGGCAGGAGTGGAAGCCATGTCAAAATCGTAAACTAAACAACCTAATGCACTCATTCCTTCCATCACAGCCTCCATTAAAGCAGGACCGGATAAACGACTATCTCTACCTACAGAAATGGTTAATTCAGAAGTTGGTTTGGCCGCTTTTTCCCTCAACCACATAGCAAAAGCTTTTCCCAGTTTACTAACTACTTCAGAAGTTAAATTAACCTCTTCATTGGCAATACCTTCTAAGGCTACTCCACGGATATCCGAACCATTTTGTAATTTTTTCCAGTTAAAATCGCTCATTGTAGTGAGTTTAATAATTCAAGGTTTGGTTGATGTCTGGAGCTATTATAACAATGAATAACTCTATAAGAGATCAAGAAAATTTTCTAACGCAGTATCTGCCTCTTGGTGGGCAGTGCCGCACCCTACGTATAGCGCTACGCGCAATTCAAAATTCAAAATTCAAAATTCAAAAATAGGCTATGACTAGGTTTTAGGCTTTATTAATGTCCTAACCTAAATGCGTAGTGCTATATCAGCTTTTCCTACTCCATGGGAATATATAGATAAATTGTAACTAATTATACAAATTACTGAAAAATGTTACAATATTATTTGTTAAGATCCTAAATGCTCTATCGCCTTTTTTTAAAGTAAGCGAAAGTTGAAAACTTTGATTAATTCTCTTCCCGGTATCGTCTTTTATTGCACTTACGATGCCAATTTAACGATAAAACATATCAGTGAAGGTTGTTGCCAGATAACTGGTTATTCACCTCAAGAACTGCTAGAAATTAATTATAACCAGATTATTCATGGAGAAGATTTCCCCAGATTGTTAGAGAAAATTAAAAGGGCGATCGCCCTGGAACAAAGCTACGCAGTAGAATATCGCATCCAGACTAAAAGCGGAGAGGAAAAATGGGTCTGGGAAAAGGGAAGTGCTGTCTATCAAGAAAATGGGGAAATAGATGGTATTGAAGGTTTTATTACTGACATTACCAAACTGAAGCAAGCAGAAAATTTGCTTGCTGCTCAAAACCAAATTCTGGAAAAAATTGCTAGCAATGCTCCTCTAAAAGAGATCTTAACAGCAATTATCGGCAAAATTGAACAGGAATCTTCCCGCATGTTGGCTGCAATTTGGTTGCTAGATCAAGATAGGAAGAAATTGTATAATGGTGCTGCTCCCAGCCTTCCTGACAGCTACGTAACGAAAATAAATGGTCTTGGCAGCGATCCAACTTTAAGCCCTTGTGGTCTGGCCATTAATAGCTTGGCGAAAGTTATAGTTAAGGATATTGCTAAAGACCCAGAAGCCATTGCTTATCGAGATTTTGCTTTGAGTCACGGTATTGAGAGCTGCTGGTCTACGCCAATTTTTTCGTCATCACCTTTGTACAAAGCGAAAGGGGCATTTTTATTATTGACCTCTTAATTGTTCATTGTTAATTGTTAATTGCTCATTGCTATAGATTTGATATTAACTAATGGCCCACAAAACTAGAGGTAAAGTCAAAAAAGACAATAAAGTAGAACCTACCACAACCCTAACAGTCCGAGGAGGATCCCCTCCATATTCATTAGCAATTAAAAAAGTAACAATAGCAGCAGGCATGGCACTTTGTAACACCAATACTTGTAAATCTAAAGTTGCCAAATTAAGAACTTTTCCTACTATATAAGCTATTGCAGCTCCCCCTAACAAACGGAGCAAACTAGCAGCAGCTTCATATAAATTAATACTCCAAGCACTGCGGGAAATTTCTATTCCTAAAATTAACATAGCAACAGGAATGGCAGCTTGGGCAAGAATGTGTAGACCAGCATCTAATTTCAAGGGCAAGGACTCCCCAAACAAGCGCAAACTGAAACCTATTGGTATGGCCCAAAGTAAAGGCATTTTCACCGTTGAACTAACTCCAGTGCGAAAATCTCCTCCTTTGAGAAAAGCAGGCATGGTGGAAAATAATAAGATGTTAGTAATTAACAAATAAACTATCCCTCTGTCTAATCCTGTTTCTCCAAAAGCAAACAAGACGATAGAAAGACCCATATTGCCGCAGTTAGGCATGGTAGTAGTTAACACCAGGCTTTTTTGCACTTCCACGGGTAAACCCAGTTGCCGTCCCAAGACCAAAGCGATGATAAACATGAGAAAACAGGTAACGATACATCCGGCAATAATCCCGGCAGCATGATCTAAACTGAGGGGAGTACGATACATGCTTTCCGTAATTAATGCTGGGAATAAAACGTAGATGGAAAGGCGAGAGATAGTAGGTAAGTCCAGCGGCAGGATTTTTCCCGCTCCGAAACCGATCGCCACTATGGCAAAAACGGGAATAACAGAAGAAATAATTGCAATCATATATTCAGTGACTGGTGACCAGTGACCAGTTATTAATTATCAAGATTTGGTCCTCAGCGCCTTGGGTAATGCTATATTTCCATATTAATCCCCGAAGTAATATAGCGCTACGCGCAATTCAAAATTCAAAATTCAAAATTCATTCAGAGGCTATGACTAGGTTTCTGGCTTTATTAATGTCCTAACCTAAATGCGTAGTGCTATACAACCGTCCAAAAATAAAGGCTGCTTCTAGGGTTTTCGGAAAGTTGTTCATGGTTGGCTATCTACACTATCGATATAGTTTTAGGGCAAAGAAAAAAAGGTTATATCATCTGCTGCGCCGTAACGCACCAGCCGAGATTTAGCTGGAGTTATATTTTAGTTTCTGAACTGTTATTGCTAAAATTGTTGTTTTCATTGTTCATTGTTGATTATCAATTACTTAATCAAAAGCGAGCTAATAAATCTTCTCGGGACGATTGGAGTAATAAAGGAGTAAATTCTTCCGGAGATAATGCTGTTAATGGCTCAATAATCCTGGAAATTTCCTCATCAATAGAACCAAAGCGAATTCTCAGTAGGCTTTCGATAGTAACACGACGTTCTCCTTGCTTTCCTCGTTCAATCCCCTGTTCCATACCTTGTTCCATACCTAGTTCCATCCCCTGTTCCATACCTCGTTCAATTCCTTGTTCTAGACCTTGTTTAATACCTTGTTCTAGACCTTGCTTAGTAGCATTTTCCAATTTTTCTAGATAAATAGTAGATAACTGCATAACCAACTCCTTATCTTCTTGGTCTAATTGTTGTTTTTGTCTTGCGAACAATGAGATAGCATCTCATAAACTAATTCTAGTGCATTATTTCGCAGGGTACTTTCCAAAGGTAAAGATTTTAGTTCTTTAATTGCCTTTTCTTGAACCTTTCCCCTGCCCAAGATTCTCAACCAGAGAGTTTCTGGGGTATCAGGTAGTTGATGAACTGCAATAACTCTCGCTTGCAGCATATCTGGCAGCAAGTAAACCCCTTTGGAATAGTTTTCTTCATCAGTAACTGCACAGGAGCGTTTGATTAATTCCTCGGAAAATGTGGGCGAGATAATCCAGAGAAATGGTAATTCTGTTTCTGAGATTGTTTTCTTTTTTCGCTTTGCTTCCCTTTCCATTTTATCACGAAAGTTACTTAATTTGCAGCAACAATTGACAATTTCTTTGGGACTGACTGCATTGCGAAATGGTTCAAACAAAGCAGAGCTGGCGGCTAGTTTTGCAGCCATTGTCATGGTGGGATTATTTGCTGGAGTTTTTCCCTTAGCCCTTCGACGACCCTCTGGGCTAGCAATGAATAAGACATCAGCCTGTTTTACTTCTGCTGCAATGTCAACGCTGGTTTTAACTTCTCCTTCTCCGAAGAAGGCTAACAGTTCTGCCAGGTATTTTTTGGCGAATTGGTCATGTATGAAACGGGTCATTTTTCTTGGTTATTTGTTGTTTGTTGTTTGTTGTTTGTTGTTTGTTGTTTGTTGTTTGTTGTTTGTTGTTTGTTGTTTGTTGTTTGTTGTTTGTTATTTGTTGTTTGTTGTTTGTTGTTTGTTCACTGTAAAGAGGATTTCTCCGCTATCGGGTAAGTCAGCGGAGTTTCCCCCGCTTCGTCCCCTTAGAACCGTACAAGCAAGTCTCCCTGCATACGGCTCAACCAATTCCTTTAAGACTCAGTTATGTTCGCTACTTCTTTCCCATTCTTGCGGGTTTGTACCTTTTGGCTTTTGTTCCGCTTTCTGGAGGGTTTTGTTTTCCCGGCTCTCAATAATGACTGTATGTCAGGATTAGTAGCACCCAAGGCGTGTATGGACTGGTGGCAATCCTCGTGGAGGTATATGAGATTATCAAATGTGTCTTTTCCACCAAGGTGTCTAGGTTGTATGTGATGAACGTGTAATCCATCTTTCTTACCCAGATTTTGTTTGCACCATGGGCATTTATAATTTTGCCATGCTGCTAATTTATCCTTCCCTTTTGAGTATCTACCCATCGCTGTTGCTTCTTCATTTTTAGCAATGCGCTTTTCCCAGTATTCCTTTAATTGAGGGTCATCGGGACTGTTCTTGTATGCAACCAGCGTGTGACGTTGAATAGGTATCCAGGAAAGTTTTTCTACGTAAAGATGCTCTTTGTCTTTATCTCCAAACACCCATTTGTCTTTCCGGACTGGGCATAAACACCCGAAATATTTCTCCACGACCCACTCTTTTGACTTCTTAGGGTGTGTTCTCTTACCCCATTTCATCAGTTTCCACCAGATGTAACTATCTAGTTCGGAGAAGGTTTCTTTCGCAGCTACCCCCCGGTGATAGTTCCCCCACCCTCTAATCTTCGGGTTTAAGTCCCTTATCACCCTGGCGGCTGATGACCCTTTGAAACTTTTGAACAATTCCTTCAAACTTTCTTTGAATTTCCTTATGTTTTTCTCAGAGGGTTTGATAAGGGTGACCATGCCTGTTTTACGACTGGTAGTTTTGTATTTCCGAAAGTTCCATCCAAGAAAGTCAAAACCCTCTTTGAGGTGTCTGATTCTTGTTTTTTCTTCAGACAGTGCTAGTCCTTTCTCAGATAACCATTCCTCAATGATTGTCTTAGCTATCTCCGCATCTTCCTTGCTCTCCGTTAGGATCACAAAGTCATCAGCATAGCGAACCAGCGAGCGGCTACTGAGATTAGCCCAGAAGCCCCCGTCCTTATTTCGGGAATCTTTGTTCCATTTGTATTGAATCCCTAGGGCTTCTTCCATACCATGTAAGGCAATGTTAGCCAGTAGTGGGCTAATTATACCTCCCTGTCCTCGGCCAGCTTCAGTATCGTAGAATACATCCTTATGAACGTATCCCGCTTTCAGCCATTGTTCCACTAGTTTCTTAGCGGGGAATTTTCCTATACTTTCCATTAGTGGTTTATGTGCTATATTGTCGAAACATCCTGAGATGTCCGCGTCAAGCACCCACCATTTACGGTTGTTTTCTCCCCTAATGTTCAGGAATATCCTTTGTCTCGCGTCATGGGTACTTCTGCCGGGCCTGAAACCGTATGAGGTGGCTTCAAATTGGGCTTCCCATTGAGGCTCTAATGCATTTTTGACCATGCCTTGTATGCATCGGTCAATCATGCTAGGTATTCCCAGGGGTCTTTTTTTCCCGTTGGTTTTTGGGATGTATACTCGTCGTGTTGGTATGGGTTTCCAGCATTTGTATTCTGTTAGGGCATCGACGACCCTGCCCCTGGCTTGTGGACCTAGTCTAGCCACTTTGTCAGTACCGGGGGTATTTTTACCTTTATTTAGCTGTGCTGCCTGCCTTACGGATATGAGTCTATTGGAGTAACTCTTGAGCATCAATTTTTGTAGGTTTTTCACCTTTTTCCATTCGGCGAACTGAGTCGCTCGGAAAATCCTTAATCTCAATTTCTCTACTTGCCGATAGGCTTTTGGCCAGTTGACTTTATGCCAATCGGTAGTTTGTTTTGTTACGATATCGTTCCTTTTTGGGTTCGATTCTATCTTTTCCATTACAATTAAAGGATTGGATTTTGGATTCCTGGCTCGGAATCAGCTACCGAAAGTTGGCACTCTTTCGAGTCGGGGAATTTCCCTATCCAGCCACTTATAACAGGTTGTCTTTCGTGTTGCTTCTCAGCGTGCTGGCCTTCGCTTTTTTCGGTTATCTTCTACCGGACTAAGAGTTATACCTGGCCTTGCGGTTTGGCTACCTGCTCCTATCGACCTAGGGAGTGGACTCAATCCGGTTTACCCGGTTACACATGAAGAAGATACGAATCTAAGGCCACCGTCTATACGCCAAGTTCTTGGGGTTCTACTGATTTGTCAGGTCAGTAATCGACTATCCGTCCAAGACCGAATTAGTCCTTGAACTCTTACATCCATTACCGCTTTATCGGATGTATCTATAGTTGTGACGCTTACAACGATTCCTTTCGTTGACCTTTAGATTCTACCCCTAACGATGCCTTCCTTCACGGCATTCAGGTTGGCTTACGCATCCCCTCTAGCTATGATACAACCTGGTTCGGGAATCACGACAGTCTTTGTTCGGTTATCCGTACAAGTCATTCCTAGAATTTCTTGTTTAGGAGCCCGTTTTGGACCATTTTGTCCATCCCAAGATGCACCTTCGGGTGGGGTCAGGCTTTGAACCCTAAGCCTTTGCTGGAGTCGGTTCCAGACTTCCTCAAGCGCCTCTCGGTCGCCCCTCAGACACTATAATACCATATTTGTCGCTCTGTGCGTTGGGGTCAAATTGTCCATGGTTGGCTATGTACTCTATCGATATAGTTTGAGGGCAAAGGAAAAAAGCTGTTGTCAACTGATGTGGTCAATTGATAACAACTGGATATTTCTGGAGTTGGGGTCAAGTTGTCTATGGTTGGCTATCTACTCTATCGATATAGTTTGAGGGCAAAGGAAAAAAGCTGTTGTCAACTGATGTGGTCAATTGATAACAACTGGATATTTCTGGGGGCCAAGTTGTCCATGGTTGGCCATTTACTCTATCGATATAGTTTGAGGGCAAAGGAAAAAAGCTGTTGTCAACTGGTGTGGTTAGTTGGTCACAACTGGATATTTCTGGGGGTCAAGTTGTCTATGGTTAGCTATCTACTCTATCGATATAGTTTGAGAGCAAAGGGAAAAAGCTGTTGTCAACTGGTGTGGTCAATTGATAACAACTGGATATTTCTGGGGTTGGGGCCAAGTTGTCTATGGTTGGCTATCTACTCTATCGATATAGTTTTAGGGCAGAGAAAAAAAGGTTATATCATCTGCTGCGCCGTAACGCACTAGCCGAGATTTAGCTGGAGTTATATTTTAGTTTCTGAACTATTTATCGATTTTTCTTTATTCATTTGATAAGCAGTTGGGATTGAGAGTTTCTTCTGAAGTAAAAGGAGATTCTATGGGAAAAGTTGCAAGAGGTAAATCAGTTTCATCAGCAGCTTGTTCTCTAGCATCAAGATAGCATTCTTTAAAGACAGTCGCAAAATATGCTTTTAAACTGGGGCTATCTTGAAAAGCTTTTCTTAATCTCCGACGATGTTCTCTAATAGTTGACTTCCAACTATTGCTGGGTTTTTCTGGTTGATATTTCCATTTTAGTAAGTGCATGAGAAGAACAACTAAATTGCTTTCAATCGCTCTTTTTTCACTTCTTCCCATGTCTTGAATTTCTTCAACTAAGTTGATTGTATCTATTTGTTCTAACTTTCTCTCATTTAAGAGTTTCGCTGTTTCTTCCAACCAAAGATAATAGTCTTGGTTATAAAGGTTTTTAAGTTGATTGTTGGTATTAGATAAGGTCTTTGTCATAGTGATCGCGATCGCTCTCATTCGATCTATAGCAGTTGACAGTTGATAGTGGACAGTTGATAGTTATACAGCTTGCGGTGCAGTTCGACTACCCTTCGACTACGCGGTCCCTGAGCGTAGCCGAAGGGCAGGGCGAGCGCTCACTGACCGCGGAGCCGAACTGCTCTCCAAGGTTGCTCTGAGGAAATAGTAAACACTAAAAGGGCCAGTATATATAGCATTTCTCATACTTGTGAGGTACAGAAAAATAGGTTTGGAAGCAGTCCGCAGGTTTATAGGTGTACCTCATGACCAAGGAACCCTATAATTTAAACTAAATCTGAATCAAAAAAATCTGAAAAAATGAATCACCCATCAATTTTATAGCGCTTCGCTCCTAAAGTGTCGTTACATGCTACATTTTGTAAACAAGAAATGCTGCATCGGCTGCATCACCTTTGTACAAAGCGAAAGGGGCATTTTTCCTGCACGAACTCTTAATTGCCTGCACTGCCCTTCGACTTCGCGGTCACAGAGGGTCGCCGAAGTGCAGGGACCGCTACGCGAGAGTGTTCATTGTTAATTGCCTGCACTGCCCTTCGACTTCGCGGTCACAGAGGGTCGCCGAAGTGCAGGGACCGCTACGCGAGAGTGTTCATTGGGAATTGCTATAGTGGTGCGTTACGAACGCACCCTACAAGCGTTAAAGTTTTACTTCAATATCAACTCCCGCAGGTAAATCTAATTTCATCAACGCATCAATTGTCTTCGAGGAAGGTTGATAAATATCGATAATTCTACGATGGGTACGAGTTTCAAAATGCTCTCGGGAATCTTTATCTACGTGGGGAGAACGCAAAAGACAATAAATTTTTCGCTTGGTAGGTAAAGGGATAGGACCGATGGCTGTAGCGTTAGTTCTGTTGGCCGTATCCACAATTTTAGTACAAGATGTGTCTAGTAAGCGGCGGTCAAAAGCTTTGAGACGAATGCGAATTTTATTTTGCTGAATTGTTGCCATTTTTAGTTGTCAAGGTTCAGTAATTAATTGGATGGACAAAAATCAAAAGAGCAGATAATTTCAATTTATCTGCTCCCTTTATTGTTCAGTTCTACTTTAAGATTTTCGAGACTACACCAGAACCGATAGTGCGTCCTCCTTCCCGAATCGCAAAGCGCATACCTTGCTCGATCGCGATAGGATTAATCAACTCTACAGTCATTTTAATCCGATCTCCGGGCATCACCATTTCCGCCGAAGAACCATCATCTGCAGTGAAGGAGGTAATGATTCCGGTAACATCTGTGGTACGGACGTAGAACTGAGGGCGGTAGTTGGGGAAGAAGGGGGTGTGCCGACCACCTTCATCTTTAGTCAAGACATAAACTTCCCCCTCGAAGTTTGTATGAGGACTGATAGCTCCAGGCTTGGAAAGTACCATTCCTCGCTCAATTTCCTCTTTGCCAACTCCACGGAGCAGAACCCCTACGTTGTCCCCTGCCATACCTTCTTCCAGACTCTTCTGGAACATTTCTACCCCAGTCACGGTAGTGGTTTTTGTGTCTTTAATGCCGACGATTTCAATGGTATCGCCAATTTTTACTTTACCCCGCTCGATTCGGCCAGTAGCTACAGTTCCTCGACCAGTGATGGAGAAAACATCTTCTACTGCCATCAAGAAAGGCTTGTCCAGTTCCCGTTCTGGAGTGGGAATGAAAGAATCTACATTCTCCATCAGTTGGTAAATTTTATCGATCCACTCATTTTCTCCCCGCTTAATGTTCGGGTTCTCAGCCAAGGCTTCTACGGCCATGAGAGCAGAACCTGAAACGATAGGAATGTCATCGCCAGGGAAGTTATATTCACTGAGCAACTCGCGAACTTCCAGTTCCACCAACTCTAGCAGTTCCTCATCATCTACTTGGTCTTGCTTGTTTAAGAAGACTACCAGACTTGGTACTCCTACCTGCCTTGCTAGCAGGATATGTTCCCGAGTTTGAGGCATGGGTCCGTCAGCAGCGGAAACTACCAGAATACCACCATCCATCTGGGCCGCTCCGGTAATCATGTTCTTGACGTAGTCAGCATGTCCGGGGCAGTCCACGTGAGCGTAGTGGCGATTATCCGTTTCATACTCCACGTGAGCGGTGTTGATGGTGATACCCCGCGCTTTTTCTTCTGGAGCAGCATCAATTTCTTCATAGTTCCGGGCTTTTGCCTTTCCTAGAGCTGCTAGGGTCAAGGTAATAGCTGCGGTTAAAGTAGTTTTGCCGTGGTCTACGTGACCGATGGTGCCGATGTTAGCGTGGTCTTTCGTCCTTTCAAATTTTGCGCGTGCCATGAATTAATTGTTCCTTTCAATTATCAATTATCAATTATCAATGAATCCAAGGGATTCCAAAAGAGGATTTGAATAGGAAATATTTTGGTTTTTGCCCCTTGTTAATTGGGGCCCTCGATCTACAAATATTTCCCCCACATTGACAATTATTGATTAAGTTGTTTATTGCACAGACTTCCACTACGTGGCACAGGCATCTTGCCTGTGATATCAGCCTGTGATATAAGCCTGTGATATCAGCCTGTGATCTAAGCCTGTGGTGGTAATTTGGTCAGGGGTGGAGATGGAGAACCTACAATAGCTCTCCATTTCTCCGTGCCAACCAAACATTAGGATATAACGCAATCCACTAGATTTTATGCGTCTCCTTTATTTTTAGCGATGATGGCCTCTGCCACAGTGCGAGGTACTTCATCGTAGTTGCTGAACTCCATAGTAAAGATGCCCCGACCTTGGGTTTTCGAGCGAATATCGGTAGCGTAACCGAACATTTCTGCTAGGGGAACCTTAGCTGCTACTTTAGCTAAACCATCTTCCGAGTTCATGCCTTCGATATTGCCCCGACGGGAGTTGAGATCCCCCATTACATCCCCCAAAAAGTCTTCGGGAACTTCTACTTCCACCTTCATCATCGGTTCTAAGATGACTGGAGCAGCTTTCTGTACTGCTGCCTTCATAGCCATACTGCCAGCAATTTTAAAGGCCATTTCCGAAGAGTCTACTTCGTGGTAGGAGCCGTCCACTAAAGTTACTTTCAGGTCGATTACCGGATACCCTGCGATAACGCCAGATTCGCAGCATTCTTTCATTCCTTGTTCTACCGCCGGGATATATTCTTTGGGAATTGCCCCGCCGACAATTTTGGAGACGAATTCAAAGCCGCTACCTGCTTCTCCAGGCTCTAGTTTTACCACTACGTGACCGTATTGACCTTTACCACCGCTCTGGCGAATGAATTTGCCTTCTGCGTCGGTAGGTTTGCGCACCGTCTCCCGGTAAGCTACTTGGGGTTTACCCACATTAGCTTCCACTTTGAATTCCCGCAGCATGCGATCGACGAGAATTTCTAGATGCAATTCTCCCATACCCGCAATTACGGTTTGGTTTGTTTCCGGATCCAGACTGACCCGGAAAGTGGGATCTTCGTCGGAGAGGGATTGGAGGGCTTTGGAGAGTTTCTCCATATCCTGTTTGGTTTTTGGTTCCACCGCTACGGAAATTACCGGTTCTGGGACAAACAGGGATTCCAAAACAATCTCATTTTTGTCATCGCAGAGGGTATCTCCAGTGGTAGTGAGTTTTAAGCCCACAGCAGCGCCCAAATCTCCTGCCCGCAGTTCGTCTACGTCAATGCGATCGTTTGATTTCATAATAATCAAACGGGAAATCCTTTCTTTTTTCTCCTTGGTAGAGTTGTAGACGTAGCTGCCTTTGCTTAAAACCCCGGAATATACCCTGATAAAGGTGAGACGGCCAAAAGAATCTGCTGCAATCTTAAAAGCTAGGGCGGAGAATGGTTCTTCATCGTCAGCTTTTCGTACTGCTTCAGTTCCATCTGGGAGTATTCCCTTAATGGCAGGAACTTCTGGCGGAGAAGGGAGGTAATCTACCACTGCATCCAACAATAATTGAACGCCCTTGTTTTTGAAGGCAGAACCGCAAAGCATGGGCATGATGGAGCCATCGATGGTGCCTTTGCGCAGGGCTGTTCTAATTTCCTCTTCCGTGAATTCCTCTTCCATCATGAATTTTTCCAGCAGCTCTTCGTCTGTTTCCGCTACTGCTTCAACCATTTTGGTGCGGTATTCTTGAGCTTGTGCCATCAGCTCTGGAGGAATATCGATTTCTTCAATTTCCTGGCCAATATCATCTTTGTAGATTTTGGCTTTCATGCGCACTAAATCTACAATGCCTTGAAATTCGTTTTCGCTACCGATGGGAATTTGTATTGGCACAGGGTTGGCTCGCAGGCGGTCTTTAATTTGCTCGTATACTTTAAAGAAATTCGCTCCCGTGCGGTCCATTTTATTGACGAAGGCAATGCGAGGCACTGCATATCTATCTGCCTGTCGCCAAACTGTTTCAGATTGGGGTTGAACGCCTCCCACAGAGCAGAACACGGCAATTACTCCATCCAATACCCGCATGGAGCGTTCTACTTCGATAGTGAAGTCCACGTGACCGGGGGTATCGATGATATTGATTCTGTGGTCTCGCCAGTTAGTGCTGATGGCGGCAGAAGTAATGGTAATTCCTCTCTCCCGCTCCTGTTCCATCCAATCGGTAACTGCTGTTCCTTCATGGACTTCACCAATTTTGTGAACTATCCCGGAGTAAAATAGGATCCGTTCTGTAGTGGTGGTTTTGCCTGCATCTATGTGTGCGGCAATACCGATATTTCTGATTTGATCTAGCGAGATATTACGTGCCACTGCTACCTCCTTCGGGAAAGCGCTCCCTTCTATTAGTTATTATTTCTTGACACTCTGAAACAATTCTACACTTTTTATTGCGCAAATTGCCACTAAGCTTTTAGGTTTTGACTAAATGCTTATCTAAAGTTATGCAGCGACGCTGGAGGTTTTTCCGTGCCTAAGCTTTTCCTTGTGGCACAGGCGAATTGCCTGTGAGGCGAATTACCTGTGGGTTTAATATCTGTAGTGAGCGAAAGCTTTGTTTGCTTCTGCCATTTTGTGGGTTTCTTCCCGTTTGCGAATTGCTCCTCCAGTTTCGTTGGCTGCATCCATAATTTCGTTGGCCAACTTACTGGCCATGTTCTTCCCGTTTCTCGCTCTGGAGAATCTTACTAACCAGCGTAGGGCTAAGGTTGTTCCCCTACCTTGACGTACTTCCATGGGTACTTGATAGGTTGCACCACCCACCCTGCGGGCTTTTACTTCTACTAAAGGAGTGAGATTTTTAATCGCTTTTTCAAATACGTCCAGGGGTTCGCTACCTGTCCGTTCCCCGATGGTGGTGAAGGCATCGTAGAGTATTCGAGACGCGAGGGATTTTTTGCCACTTTTCATTAAGCGCCTAATGGTCATACTGACTAGGCGACTGTTGTACATGGGGTCGGGAGGAATGGTGCGTTTTTTTCTCAGGGAACGACGGGACATGGTTATTCTTTCTCTCTAAAATTCTTAGGGCAACAATTTGACTATTCAAGAGGGTGCTGTTCTGTTTTCTTTATTCTTTAGGGCGCTTGGCTCCATATTTAGAACGACCCTGACGGCGGTCTTTTACCCCAGTTGCATCGAGGGTTCCGCGAATAATGTGATACCTTACTCCAGGCAAATCTTTTACTCTCCCGCCGCGAATCAATACTACGGAGTGTTCCTGAAGGTTATGGCCAATGCCGGGGATATAGGCGGTCACTTCAAACCCGGAAGTCAGTCTGACCCGCGCTACTTTCCGCAGTGCCGAGTTAGGCTTTTTCGGTGTGGTGGTGTATACTCGTGTGCAAACTCCTCGGCGCTGGGGACATTCTTTGAGCGCCGGAGATTTGGTTTTCTTTAGGGTTTTGGCGCGTTCTGCGCGGATCAGTTGCTGAATTGTGGGCATGAGTATTTGATTGCAGGTAACAACCTGTTTTTTTCTGCAGTTATAATCGCTGACAAATTACCATCTTACCTCTAAGATTGAAAGTTTGTCAAGATATTGTGGCGGAAAAACTTGGAGTCTAGATTCCGCTGTTCAATTAGTATATCCCAATTATACAAATATAATACAAAATCTGTCAATTTGGTAGGGTGCGGCACTGCCCACCACAAGTCTTGACGCTGTTTCCTAGATATTGCGGGGGTTTTGGCTGGTGGGTTAGGGCGATCGCTATAGCAATGAGCAATTAACAATTAACAATTAAGAGGTTGATAAGAAAAATACGCATGCTCTCTTTATATAAAGGTGATCCAGTCAATTTGGTAGGGTGGGCACTGCCCACCACAAGTCTTGGCGCTGTTTCCTAGATATTGCGGGGGTTTTGGCTGGTGGGTTAGGGCGATCGCTAAAATCTAACCGTCAACAATTCCAGGGCAACACAATATACTACAAGCTTAATGCTTATTTTAAAAGGCTTCGTGGTAGAGCTATAATCAAACTCCCCACTTGTTTATTGTTAATTGTTCATTGTTCATGGTTAAAAGATTGACCACAGCTACAGGTGGAGGTAGCATTGGGATTGCGAAAGCGAAAGCCACCTCCCATTAAATCTTCCGAATAATCTAATTGCAGATTTTGCAGTTTAGAGTAGCTTTGAGAGTCAATAATAATCTTGATGTGGTTGTGGTCCAAGAGGTTGTCTCCTTCCTCTTGTTTTGTTTCCAGTTGCAGGGTATATAATAAGCCAGAGCAACCACCTGGTTTGATTCCTAGACGGAGGTAGCTGTCAGGTTGATTTCCACTGGACTGCAAGCGTTTGATTTCGCTGGCAGCAGCTTCACTTATTTGGATGGTCATTGGCGAGAGTAATCATCGAGTTCGCGTACTATATCATCTTCTCCTAAATATTCCCCATTTTGCACTTCGATTAAGATTAATTCAATTGCTCCTGGATTTTCTAGTCGATGGGGGGTACATGGGGGTACGTAGGTGGATTTGTTCACCCCTAGAATTTCTTCTTTGTCGCCGCAAACTATTTTGGCAGTTCCAGAAACTACGATCCAGTGTTCGCTGCGATGATAGTGCATTTGCAGGCTAAGGCGGTGACCCGGTTTGACTTGAATTCTCTTGATTTTATATCCGTTTCCTTCTTCTAAAACGGTAAATGCTCCCCAAGGACGTATTTCTGTGGCTGCTGTTAGTTTGGCTTGGGGAAAAGCAATGGTTGGGGTTTCGGTGGCTTGGGCAGACTGAATCATGTGTTTCCAGTATCTACTTTTACAGTTGGGGTCTAGCTTTTTAGCCCTGCTCAAAGATAACAAATGATTTTCTCAATTGGCCATTTATTGATAGCTACTGAGGTACGTTCCACGCTTTGCAGAGAGGTTCGTCGAACTGCCCCCAAATAAAAATGAGAAACTTCACGTGGGGGCCTTATCGCAGTGAAAGATTATGTCATATTATAGCGCAAGGGAGTGTTGGCCAACCTTCCGATTTACGCTAAAATAAACGAAGAAATGTTTCTAGGTCGCGTATTGTTTAGTTTTTGATAGTGGGATTTGATTGAGTTTTCTTAAAGTCGGGGAGTATCAAAATGGTATAAATTAAAATAGTTTAAACCGTCGATTAATACGATCGCAGGTGAGTTTAAGAAGTTAAAGGCTCTTGAAGATGAGATGATGACCGCTCTGAAAGAGTTAGAGAATATCTTGGCTAATTAATGGATAAACAATTTGTTTTTCTAAAAATCAAAAAAATTGTTGCTAACTATCCTCTGATGGAATGCGATTGCTGTGCTGTTGCTGTTAGTAATTGGTTACGAGAAAATAATATTTATTAGAAAATATTAAGATTAAGAACTAAACGCAGAAGTGAGTTATTTATTATCAGCAATCGCTATGGGG
>JH610786.1 GCA_000252485.1 Prochloron didemni P4-Papua_New_Guinea
ATTGTTCGATGAGTTTAGAAAACAGTCAGAGCAACAAGTTGCTTAGAGAAAGATGATTAAATCAAAATAGGTTATTATATGAGTATAATAGCAGTTGACAGTTGACAGTTGAATTTTATATTCTCAATAGTCGCAGTTTACTCTTAGGCAGCCCAGACTTGCCCAGCCCTTCGACGACCCTCTGGGACCGGGTCGCCGAAGGGGGGCTACCCCACGATTGATAAATATTCAGCCCCAAACAACTACTTTTGACTGACTACAGCGATAGATGGTGTGGTGGGCAATGCCCACCCTACTAAAAAACTATGCTGTATAACTATCAACTATCAACTATCAACTGTCCACTATCAACTATCAACTGCTATATTTTGTCTCCTTAGTAAGCTCTAGCAAATATTACTTGCTGACTGGTTGCTCTACCTGTATAAAAACATTTCCCAATTTCGTTTTTTTGTTGCAAGGGAATGCAGCGACCTGTTGCTTTAGTTTCTTCTTGAATTGTTTCTTCGTCTTCAGGAGTTCCATCGAAGTAAACTAGATAGAATCCGGGTTTTTCTTCAATACTAGTTTGGAATTCTTCGTAGGTTGAGACAAGGTAGGTATTCTGGGATTGAAACTCTTGGGCTTTGGTGAACAGGTTATTATGAATTTCTTTTAATAAGGCTGGGATTTGAGATTCTAATTCAGTTTGAGGGACAATTATTTTTTCTCCCGTGTCGCGACGCACTAAGACTGCATTTCCCTGTTTTAAGTCTCTCGGTCCTATTTCCAGTCTTAGGGGGATTCCTTTTAATTCCCAATCGTTAAATTTAAAACCCGGACTCAGGTTGTCCCTGGTATCAACTTTAAAGGAAAATGTTTCGCTGGCTTTGAACTGTTGTTGTAATTCTTTAAATCTTGTTAATACTTGCTCTTTTTCTCCATCTTTACGGTAAATGGGAATGCCAATTACTTGTAGGGGTGCCATACGAGGAGGACAAACAAAACCTTTATCGTCTGAATGAACCATGATTAATGTCCCAATCAATCGGGTAGTAATTCCCCAACTGGTGGCAAAAGGATATTCTTGCGTTCCTTCTGCAGATAGATAGGTGACATCGAAGGCTTTGGAGAAAGTTGTTCCCAGGTTGTGACTGGTTCCTACTTGAATGGCTCGTTTATCCTGGGTCATGGTTTCGATGGTATAGGTATGTTCTGCACCAGGAAACTTTTCGTTTTCGGTTTTGCGACCGGCAAAAACAGGTATAGCCAAATATTCCTCGACGAAGGTTTTGTACACTTCCAGCATTTGGCGAGATTCGGCTTCAGCTTCTTCAAAGCTAGCATGAGCGGTGTGTCCTTCTTGCCAAAGAAATTCTGTGGTTCTCAGGAAAGGTCGGGTTCTCAGTTCCCAGCGACAAACGTTGACCCATTGGTTTAAGAGGATAGGTAAATCTCGATAACTTTGAATCCACTTGCGGTAGGCTGACCAAATAATTGTTTCGCTGGTGGGTCTGACTACTAGAGGTTCCCCTAGTTTAGCTTCCGGGTCTACGGCAATTTCTCCCAATTCGTTGCTGGTTAGGCGATGGTGAGTGACTACCGCGCATTCTTTGGCAAAACCGGAAACGTGTTTTGCTTCTTTGGAAAAGTAACTAACGGGGATAAATAAGGGGAAGTAAGCGTTGGAATGTCCGGTGTCTTTGAACATTTTATCTAAGGTTTGCTGCATTTTTTCCCAGATGGCAAATCCTTCGGGTCGAATGACCATGCAACCGCGAACTCCAGATTCTTCCGCTAGTTTGGCTCGGTCTACGATGTCTAAATACCAGCGAGAGTAGTCTTGGTCTCGAGGGGTGATTTTCAGGGAATCAGCTTTGTCTTTGGCCATTCATTTTTGTCCTATTTACAAGTTTTAGATGGGTATGGATGATTTTTGCAGGGGGGGTTGAGCTGTGGTAATCTGGATCCGCTTCACGATAACAAACAATTTTCTGAAATATCCATTTATTGGCGTTGGATTATTTTAGAGGGGTTTCGCGCAAAGACGCAAAGGGGCAAAGAGAAGAAGAGGATTGACGGAGTTGGACTAAAAACGTTGCTGGCGAATATAATAAAAGCGATTGTTGCACCAGAGAAATATGGATATTAGGATACTGGTTCGGGGAATAACGAGGGTGTTAATACCATGTCTACCGGTTTTGCTGCAGTTGGAACGGAAGACTGTTGAGCAGGGAGTAGATACGCTAGGGAAACAGGGGACTGAGGCACTATTACCCCAAGCTAATAAGTTGTGGGACAAGCTTCAGCCTGCAGTACGGGCTAAACCAGGAGCCTTAGAAGCGGTGGAGGATGTGGCGAACAGTCCTGAAGATGGAGATGCGATCGCCTCTTTGCGACAACAGCTCAAGAAAATCTTGGCAGCTCCAGAAAATGGAGTATTGGTGGCGGAAGTTGCAGAGATTTTGGCAGAGTCTAAAAGCGAATGGGATGTAACTGTGAGTGGGGATGGAAACCAGGTTATGGTCTTGGCCCAGGGTGGACTAGTTAATGCGGCGAAAGGCTGGTCAGGGGAGGAATTAGCGCAAGAGTTGGATCGAATTGTGCTGGAACGTCGTTGAGATTGACTGAGGAGTGATGACTTATCTTTTTGATACTGATGCAATCTCTGAGGTGTTGAAGAAAAGGCCCGCAAGGCTCTATATGGAATGGTTGGAAACAATAGCACTAGAAAAGCAGCATGTGAGCGCGGTAACGGTAGGGGAGCTTTACAAGGGGGCATATCGGAAAGTGGCTAAACGTCCTGACATTTTGCAGAATTTGCAGAGTCGGATTCTACCGGGACTAATTATGCTTCCCTATAGTGGAGAGACAGCTAGACTGTACGGCTACATCTATGCTGAGTTGGAGAGATTGGGAAAACCTTTAGCTCATGCGGACTTGCAGATAGCGGCAACAGCAATTGAGCATGGACTTGAGTTAGTTACGGGTAACTTGCGTCATTTTGAGCGAGTGCCAGATTTGCGCATTCAGCCAATTTTGAGTCTGGCACGTCAGCAGGGTAGCGATCGCTGAATTTTTAGGTTATTAATAGTCTGTGATAGGCGATCGCCAATACGAATGTATCTTTAACATCTTTTGGTAGCAAATGTTCACGGTTTTACCTGCCTTTTTGCTGCTTTAGCTGCTATCAGTTTGTTATACAAAGCTGGAGAATAGGTTTGTAGCGGTTGAGACATTGCCTCAAATGCTTCTTCCTCTGCTGCTAGGTAAATATCAATCTCCGCGCGATTGGCGAGATAAAAGGAGATGGCTCCATATACTTGTTCTAATGTCAGCAAGGGAAAAGATTGAACGATATTTTCTGGGGATAAACCTTTTCGGAAAGCATAGACGATGGAGTCAAGGGATATGCGAGTTCCTTGTACCCAATAACCTTCGTTTCTATGCTCTATGTAAGATTTAGCTGCTAAGACTGGCATGAATTTACTTTTGCTCTTTCTTTAATATATTAGAATGGGAACCGCAGATGAACACAGATGAACGCAGATGGTATAGCGCTACGCGAAATTCAAAATTCAAAATTCAAAATTCAAAATTAGGCTATGAATAGGCTTCAGGCTTTATTAATGTCCTAACCTAAATGCGTAGTGCTATAAGAGATAATTTTTTCGATTCGCTCTCCTTCAAGATAACAAACGATAATCAAGAGAAGATGAACTCACAGGCAAGATGCCTGTGCCACGGGGATGTCCCGGGAAGGCGTGCTGCGGAGCAGATCGCTTCGCGAGCGCTTCGCGAGCGCAGCACAGAAACCGGGAATAACCATGATTTTGCTATTAATAGGGAAATTTGGGCATATTCCCGGTTATCTTACCTGGGGCGATCGCCAATACGAATGTATCTTTAACACCTTTTGGTAGCAAATATTCACGGTTTTCTATTAATTCATTAGCCATTTTATCCGAGAGTTCGTTGCGATCGCCTTTCGCGGCGCTTCGCGTGCTGCGTCGCGCTAGGATGGTGCGTTACGAACGCACCCTACGAAAACTTTCTCTGTTGTTTTTTTGGAGTAAATCAATTAATTCATCAGTTACAACGAATTAATATTAGAGCGAAATTTTCTTTCCTCGGTCATCTTTTAATTCATTTTAGAATAAAGTCTACGATTGGGATATTTCCAAGCTCTTAAGTATTTTTTCTAGCAGTCCAGAAAGCACTGACTCTATTGCCGTATAGTGATTTGAGATCTCATCAAAAATTGTTTTAACTATATTGCTCTCATCTGGATTAGTTTCTTTTAATTTGATGATTTGCAGAGAAATTAAATCTAATCTAGTAGTTAAAGAACCCATTTCCTGATTATCTAAATTGGGAAGCTCGTTAATTCCTGCTTTAATTCTAGCATAATCAGTTTGGGCTTGATTGGCAAAAATCACCGTATATCTTGAAGATAGTTGGGGAACGTTAGCGATAAGTTCTGCTGCTTTATCTGATAAAGCTTTCGCAACTTTCACATCTGATATTATCCTGGAATAAGAGCGAATTAGGGGAGCTATTTGGGGAAATACTCGGGCAACTTTTTGTTGTAAATTGCTTAGTTCATGTTCTAAAGAGGAAATTTCATTTTCGAGCAACACTATTTTTTGTCTCGCATTGGGTAAAAGAAATCTAACCGGAATTGCTGTATAAGCTTGTTTGAGATTTCTCATTCCTGCATTTATAGTGTTAATGGTTGAAATTATTTCATTTATTTCCATGCTGATTCGCTCCTAGAACGGTATAAATCTCGGTTCAGTTTCCAATATGAAGCTAGAGCAATAACTCTCTGATAAAGTTCTCTATCTCTATCTTCGTCTAAATTGTCAGCCATATTTTCCAGCATTTGATATGCTTGATTTGCCGTTTCCCACACTTTGGAAAAATCTTCTTTTGCTAAGTAATCTTCGTATTTTTTAACCAGTTTTTCTAATGCGGCTAAAATTATACCATCTACATCTTTTAATTCTTTAGCTTCTGCTAGAATAGGATTAACTTGGAACCAGCCTCCTTCTCGATCGC
Source organism: Prochloron didemni P4-Papua_New_Guinea (assembly GCA_000252485.1). Taxonomy (GTDB): domain Bacteria; phylum Cyanobacteriota; class Cyanobacteriia; order Cyanobacteriales; family Prochloraceae; genus Prochloron; species Prochloron didemni. Next base: position 5,041 of record JH610786.1, read on the forward strand.
GATATTCAAATACTAACATTTGACGCAAGAGGGCTTGGTATTCTTCTTGTCCTCTTACTTGTCCGGTGAAAACCACTTGTTTCAATAATTGCCACTCTTCCTCATCTACAACTCGCGCTAAACTATCCCGTTGTTCTTTAATAATATTTTCTAAACAATCGCGAGAAAAAGGAGGATCTTGTTGTTGGAGACAACTATATAAAATAATTGCCAAACCGCGCACGTGACCGCCGCTAATTTTACAAAGTCTATCTAAGGTTTCTGGACTGTCGAATAGTTGCTCGATTTGCTGGATTCTTTCCTCTGGTTTGAGTTGGGGAAATGCTCTGGCTAACACCATTTGTCGCAGCAAGTTCATTCCTTCCGGGTCTTCATTGCCATCCCGTAATTGAAAGCGAACCATTGAAAGTAATTTAGGATTAACCCTAAACCGATTTTTCAGTCTCTCTAATTCTTTTGAGAACATCAATGCTAAGGGAATGGTATATACTAGATGGCAGTTAAGCTGTTTGAGCTGTTCTCCTCGGTCGATAAATAAATATTCTGGTTGAGTGCGATCCCTTCGTGCCGCGAAGCGATCGCTGTGTTTACGAGAATTATCTACCCGATCTAGATTATCGATGATTATTACTAATCCTGCTTTTCCTTCCTGCTTTAATATTTTAATAGCAGGTTGGAGTAATTCCTGATTAATTAAAGTTAAAAGTGTATCGGTACGAGGTTCTAGATATTGGCGCAGTTGAGAACGGAGTTGGGTACTATTTTTTATTTTACCGGTAATTTTGGCAATTCCTACACCGAAAGAGAAGTCTGATAAATCTAGATTTTCTTTCAATTTCGCTGGTATGTTGAGGAATAAATTTTGAGAATTCTTTGCTTCTAGCTTGATTCCAGCTTGTTCTAAACTTAAACTAACTTTAGCAGCAATAGCAAGCAAAATATCTGTCACGTCAATATCAGCCATGACTAAGTCTTCACTGGACTCAAAGTAAACTACATGAAAGTCTTGCTGTTCTAAGTTGTTCTTTAAACGCAATAGTTCGGTAGATTTTCCGCAGCCAATATGTCCGGTAAAAAGCTGACAAGTTGGTTCGTCGGGAGATAGACGGGTAATAGTTCTTTCTAAGTCTTGGATTATATTTCCCCCTCGCACGGGGCTAAAATCAATATAGTAGGGTCTATCTTCTGGGTGGTTTAAGTCCAGGGTTCGACTGGGATTGACTATTTTGTAGAATCTGGTTAGGTTGATGGTCATGTTTTAACCGCAGATGAACACAGATGAACGCAGATGGTAAGGGATGATTTTTGGAGGAGATAATTTATTCTAACTTACTTAGACATCTGGAGAAAGATGATTTTACTTTAGAAACCAACCGATACCATTATGAACTCGAGCGGCAGTGAAGGGGGAACGATTAATTAATTGCCCTCCTAAATATAAGGAGGTGGAACTACCTCCATCTAAATTCAAAGCATCTGTTGCTCCCATTTTCTCCATCACTAAGGCTAGTTCTTTAAGTGTGGGCCCTCGTCCCCCAGGACGGTGGTGAACCGCTGCTATAATCAAAGTGTTGCGGTCTGTGATAGCGATGGCACTACGCATTGCTGCTTGTTGTTGGAAGGCTTTAGTAAATTTTTCTACTTCTGCATTTAAAACTATATTGCTATTTTGGATTAGTAATGGTCCTGCACCGATGATATTGGGATAACGAATAAAGTCGGCAGGAATGGTTCTGCGCATCTTATCTAGAATAGTTCCTAGTTCTAGTTTATTGGCAGCAGATTGATAGGAGCGCAGTACTAATAAGTAACCTTCGGCAGGAATGGCAAAGGATTCTGAGCCTGCGGTTTCTGCTGTAAACTTGTCTACAACGAGATTGTTGCGCACTTCCACAATTATTTCATTGTCGATCATGGTAGTATAACTAGCACCCCAAGCAGGAGTATAACGAGAGATACCTGCTTTGATGTAACCGCTGTTGAGATGTTGGATGGGGAAAGTCTCTCCTGTTGCTGTGGTTATTGTTTCTTCTAAACGGAGACGGTCAAATTTTATTTCTCCTGACTGATTCCAGGCGATCGCCCCTCTATTTAAGATTGGTCCTGACTGCCAAACTCCCTCTTGACGCACTGCTCCTAAGGGTAGTTTATTGTTGCGATTGAAGAAACCTCCGTTAATGGCGATGGCAGCTTCATTATTTCTTGCAGTAGTAATCAGAGGAGCAATCCCTTCAGCCCCACTCTGAGGAACAATCGGTTTCATGGCTAGATTAGGGCTGTTGCGATCTATTTCTAGCCAAAATACAGGAAATGTTATTTCTTCTACTTCTTGGAGAGTTTCAGAGGTCTTCTTTTCTATCTCTATGGTGATATATTGTTGATGCCAATTAATTCCCGGTTGCCAAACAATATCTCTCGTTCTCAAGGTTTCTGCTTTCCGCTGGATAATCAAACGGTTATTGGGCAGAGTTCCCACAGCTAAACCTATGCCCTCAGACAGGGGAAACTTCATTTTTGTTTGTTTCCCCTCCCTTGCACTTTCCAAAACAAACAAAGGCGGAGTATTTATTTCTTCTCTCTCATCTCCCTCTTCCTCCCCTTGTAGATCTTCTCCTATCTCTTCCTCTTCCTCCTCTGCGTCTCCGTGAGTTTGTGTGAAACTTTCCCATAAAGAAGCATCAGCCATAGCATCAAGAGTAACTATCCCTTCTTTTTTCCCTTGACTAATTTGCCAAGAAGTAATACCATCTAGATAGACAGTCACTTCTTCTGCCCAAGGAGAACTATCAATTGAGATATCCTCAATTTTTCTTTGCTGGGAGTTGATTATTAGGGTATTGCCTTTAATTTTTAATTGCCAACCAGCTCTTGCAGCTAGGGTAGTGATGTCTAGATAGCGATAAGCTCCTGAGTACTGGGTGTTTAGGGTGAGAGGAGCTGCAGTAGGTTCGGAAAACCAAGCCACAGGTTGCAGCGCTGGGTTATTACTACTTAATAATTCTATCCCCAAGATTTGCTCTGCTGCAGTATCACTAATCCCTATCCTAGTTTGATTGTCCTCCCCTTGCCACTGACTCCAAGGAACCTCTATAGTTCTACCTTGAAAGTTGATTTGGTCTCCCTGTTTCAAGAGCTTGACAGCAAGATTAGCTTGTATAACTTGATTGTTACTATGTTCAAATTTACTAAGATTATTTATATTCTCTTTAGTTACTTGTTCCTTTAGGGTAGCACCGTGCTTTGATGTAGCACTGCTGTGCTTTAAGGTAGCATCAACCTGCGCTCCTACGGTGGCAGAGAGGAATAAGGGGGCGATGGCAATGAAAAGATAGATTGGGCTTGTTTTTGGCTTTTGTGTCATTGTGAATTGACCTCAACTTAAAAATAAGGGTGTTGCATAATTGAGACATGAATAAATAAAAAAACTAGCTCTCTCTTTTTCCTCTGCGGTTTATATTGTTTCATATCTTGATTCAGTGATTCAGCAACGCCAAAATAAGTATAAATACACTGATTGATTAAATATTGATTAAAACTCAATATTTTTGATAATATTTAGAATAGACTTTTTGGAAATTAAGAAGTACAGGAAAAAAGGATAAAAACCAATGAAGAGAAAAAGGAAAATAAACATAAACCGGTGGCTCACTGGACTAATACTACAATAAATGACTGGAAACTGTAAAAAAAGAAACAAAATTGAAAAAATTTCTTATTGATTAATTTGAGTAAAGACAGAATGAAAAAGACAACAGGCACGGCATCAACCAAGGTAGAGCATGGTTACCGAGAGGTTATAGGGGTTATAGAGATGAAGAAACATAAGCCGCCAGTAACGGCAGAAGCAAAAGCTCCCCGTTGGTTGGTGGAAGAAAGAGATGCTTGTGGTGTGGGTTTTATCGCTTATGAAGATGGCAGGAAAAGTCATAAGATTATTCAACAAGCTTTAAAGGCTTTGACTTGTTTGGAGCATCGGGGGGGATGCTGTGCAGATGGGGACTCTGGAGATGGTTCTGGGGTGCTGACGGGTCTGCCCCTGAAGTTGTTCCAATCTTGGTTTGCTGCAGAAAATATCCCCATGCCGGAACCGGAAACTTGGGGGGTGGGGATGGTATTTCTGCCCCAAGATGAAGAAAAGGCAAAGGAAGGTCGGGCTTATATTGAAGAGGTAATTGTTGGGGAGAAGCTACAGGTTTTAGGTTGGCGGCAGGTTCCTATCCGTCCAGAAGTGCTAGGGGTCCAAGCGCGAGAGTATCAACCTCGTATTGAGCAGGTAATTGTCACTTCCCCGGATAAGCTGAAGGGAGATGCTTTGGAACGGGTTTTATATGTGGCTCGCTCTCGGGTAGGGAAACAGTTAGCTCAGGATTTCTATATTTGTTCTTTCTCTTGTCGCACTATTGTCTATAAGGGCATGGTTCGCTCGGCAATATTGGGTGAATTTTACCAGGATTTGCAAAACCCGGACTATACCACGGCTTTTGCAGTGTATCACCGTCGCTTCAGCACCAATACTATGCCTCAATGGCCTTTCGCTCAACCCATGCGCCTGTTGGGTCATAATGGGGAAATTAATACGGTCTTGGGCAATATTAATTGGATGATGGCTCGGGAAGTTAATCTGGAAGTACCGGGTTGGACTGCAGAGCAGTTGGAGGGTTTGAAGCCCATCGTCAATACGGATAATAGCGACTCCTATAATTTGGATAGCGTGATGGAGTTGCTGGTGCGGACGGGTCACAGTACTCTGGAAGCAGCCATGATTCTGGTTCCGGAAGCGTATCGCAACCAACCAGCTCTGAAACCCTATCCAGAAATTGTGGATTTCTACGAGTATTATGCTGGGATGCAGGAGGCTTGGGATGGTCCGGCGTTGCTGGTGTTTAGCGATGGCAAGGCTGTAGGTGCTTGTTTGGACCGCAATGGTTTGCGTCCCGCTCGCTATTGTATTACTGAGGACGGCTGTTTGGTAGTGGGTTCGGAAACCGGCGTGGTGGATTTGCTGGACACAGAGATTGTGGAGAAGGGACGGTTGGGTCCCGGTCAGGCGATCGCCATCGATTTAGAATCCAATGAGATACTCAAGAATTGGGAAATCAAGCAGCGGATTGCTGGTGCCAAACCCTATGGGGAATGGTTGAGTAAATATCGCCAGCAAGTAGAAAGTCTACCTTTCAGCAGTGAGAATAAGTCTATCGATAACTTGCTTCAGTTGCAAACTGCTTTTGGCTACACTGCTGAAGATGTGGAAACCATTATCCAGTCCATGGCTACTTTAGGGAAGGAGCCAACTTTCTGCATGGGGGATGATATTCCTCTGGCAGTGCTTTCTAATAAACCTCGGTTGCTCTACGATTATTTCAAGCAGCGCTTCGCTCAAGTAACCAATCCCCCTATCGACCCGTTGCGAGAAAGTTTGGTCATGTCTTTGCAGGTGCGTCTGGGCAGTCGGGGCAATGTCTTAGATATTAAACCAGAAGATGCTGCCATGTTGGAGTTGTCCAGTCCTTTAATCAATGAGGCAGAGTTGGCAGCTATTGTGGCCTTGGGAACCCCCCCCTTCCCGTCCCCCCCGAGGGGGGGGAAACCCGCCCCCCCTTCCCGTCCCCCCCAGGGGGGGGAAAA
>JH610787.1 GCA_000252485.1 Prochloron didemni P4-Papua_New_Guinea
GGGGAAACCCGGTTTCAGGTGGTGACTTTGTCCGCTGAGTTTGAGCTTAGTGCAGGACCAGAAGGACTGGAGGAGGCGCTGCAAAGGCTGCAGGAGGAAGCAGCTGCTGCGGTTAGAGAAGGGAAAGAGATTTTAATTATTAGCGATAGAGCTGAAGGAACCATTGATGAAGCTCATAGTTATATTCCTCCTCTCTTAGCTGTAGGAGCGGTGCATCATCATTTAATTCGCCAGGGCTTGCGGCTGAAGGCTGCTTTAATTGTGGATACGGCTCAATGTTGGAGTACTCACCATTTTGCCTGTCTCATCGGTTACGGTGCCAGTGCTGTATGTCCTTATTTGGCTTTGGAAACAGTACGGCAGTGGTGCAGCAGCGAGAAAACCCAAAAGTTGATGCAGTTGGGGAAAATGGAGCCATTATCCCTAACACAAGCTCAAGAAAATTATCGCAAGGCGGTAGAAGCGGGTTTATTAAAGATTCTCTCGAAGATGGGTATTTCTCTCCTTTCTTCTTATCAAGGAGCTTCTATTTTCGAGGCAATTGGGATAAGTGGGGATGTAGTTAATATGGCTTTTGCCGGAACTACCAGCCGGGTTGGGGGTCTTTCCCTGGTAGAATTAGCTACAGAAATTGTATCTTTCCACTCCCGTGCCTTCCCCACTCTCCAAGGCAAGAAATTGGAGAACTTCGGCTTTATTAATTATAAGAAGGGTGGGGAATACCACATGAATAGCCCGGAAATGTCTAAGGCTCTTCATAAGGCAGTGGGCAAGAAAGATAAGGACCACTACGAACTGTACAAGCAGTATTTGCAAGAGCGTCCCGCTACCGCTTTGCGAGATTTGTTGGAGTTTGAGTCTGATCGCAGCTCTATCGCAATAGAAGAAGTAGAACCGGTAGAAAAGATTGTCCGTCGCTTCTGTACTGGAGGCATGTCTTTAGGAGCCTTGTCTCGAGAAGCCCACGAAACCCTAGCTATTGCCATGAATCGCTTGGGAGGTAAGTCTAACTCTGGGGAAGGAGGAGAAGACCCGGTGCGGTTTAAGGTGTTAGACGACGTAGATGAGTCGGGTCATTCTGCTACTTTGCCCCATTTAAAAGGTTTGCGCCATGGAGATACGGCTTCTTCCGCTATTAAGCAAGTGGCTTCAGGACGGTTTGGGGTAACTCCAGAGTATTTAATGAGCGCCAAGCAGTTGGAAATTAAAGTGGCTCAGGGAGCGAAACCGGGAGAAGGAGGACAGTTACCAGGTAAGAAAGTCAGTACTTACATCGCCGGACTGCGAAGAAGCAAGCCGGGAGTAACTCTCATTTCTCCTCCTCCTCACCACGATATTTACTCTATCGAGGACTTGGCTCAGTTAATTTTCGACCTCCATCAAATTAATCCCCAAGCGCAAGTTTCCGTTAAGCTGGTGGCAGAAATCGGCATCGGTACCATTGCCGCTGGAGTAGCTAAAGCCAATGCGGATATTATTCAAATTTCCGGACACGACGGAGGAACCGGGGCTTCTCCTTTGAGTTCCATCAAGCATGCGGGAGCCCCTTGGGAGTTGGGACTGACGGAAGTACATCGGATTTTATGGGAAAATCAATTGCGCGATCGCGTCATTCTCCGAGCTGACGGTGGTTTGAAAACCGGTTGGGATATCGTCATGGCAGCCTTAATGGGAGCAGAAGAATTCGGTTTCGGTTCCATTGCCATGATTGCAGAAGGCTGTATTATGGCCAGAATTTGCCATACCAACAACTGTCCCGTGGGAGTAGCCACTCAGCAGGAACGACTGCGCAAGCGGTTTACAGGCATTCCCGAACATGTAGTTAATTTCTTCTATTTTATTGCCGAAGAAGTGAGGAGTTTGTTGGCTCACTTGGGTTATAAGAGTTTAGAGGAAATTATCGGTCGGGGGGATTTGCTGACAGAACGGAAGGATATTCAATTGACCAAAACCCAAAACATGAATTTGACTTGCTTGACCCATTTGCCAGACGTTAGTAAAGACCGCAGTTGGCTCCAGCACGAAACAGTTCACAGTAACGGACCGGTACTGGACGATGAATTATTGGCAGATTCGGCAATTGAGAAAGCGATTGCTTCCCGCAGTACGGCCAGCAAAGAAGTGAAAATTGTCAACACCGACCGTTCCGTAGGAGCGAGAATAGCTGGGAAAATCGCCTCTCTCTACGGTAATAACGGTTTTGAGGGCGCTCTCACCTTCAACTTCCAGGGTTCCGCCGGGCAGAGTTTCGGGGCATTTAACTTGCCGGGAATGAAATTAGTGCTGCAAGGAGAAGCCAACGACTATGTGGGCAAAGGCATGAACGGAGGAGAAATAATCATTATTCCTCCTGCAGAAGCTACTTACCCAGCAGCAGATAACGTCATTGTGGGCAATACTTGCCTTTACGGAGCCACTGGGGGAGTGCTGTACGCCAACGGACGAGCGGGAGAGCGGTTTGGAGTGCGCAACTCCAAAGGTACTGCCGTTATTGAAGGAGCGGGAGACCATTGTTGCGAGTACATGACTGGAGGAGTTATTGTGGTTCTCGGTACTGTAGGTCGCAATGTAGGAGCGGGAATGACTGGCGGTTTGGCCTATTTCCTCGATGAAGATGGCTCTTTCCCTCAGAAAGTTAATGGGGAAATAGTTAAAATTCAACGGGTTTCTACTGCAGCGGGAGAAGGGCAATTAAAGGATTTGATTGTGGCTCATGTAGAGAAGACTGGAAGTAAGAAAGCACGAGCAATTTTGCATGATTGGCAGTCTTATTTAGGTCAGTTCTGGCAAGTAGTTCCTCCTTCTGAAGCGGATAGTTCTTTTGCTTCCGCTACTAGTACTGAGGAGTTGGCAGCGGTTAGTTCTTAAGGGACTATCCCCCTAAATCCCGGTGGATCCCCCCTTGATCCCCCCTTAATAAGGGGGGCAGGGCAGGGTGACTTGGGACTTGAAAAGTCTCTTTTTTGCTCCTCTGTTTTTTTGTGCTTTTGTGTAAAATAAAAGAAAGAAATAAGTAACTCTAATTGGTTTAAATAAATAGATATGTTTATCGGTCCATATATTGACGGCTCAAAACTCGGTCAGGGATACTGTTCTTTAACTGACGATCTTAAACTTACAGCTTTAAGTGATGAATCTATTAAAAAAGTGACATACTCGGGGTCTAATTTTGGAGATTCACAAGATCCAAACCAATCTAGTAAAATTTTAAATAGGGAAGTAATTACAGAATTTAAAGTCATTCAAAGCAATGAAGATCTTCAAAAAAGTTTGAACATAGGAATCTCGGGCAGCTTTGATGCCAATAATTTGATCCATCGAGGATCGGTGTCAGGTAAGTTAGAGCTTGTTGACTCTTATAATTCATCTGAAAATTCCTCTTGTGTATTGATAAAAATTAGACTTATAAATCAAAGATATAATATTAAATTTCCTGAAATAAAAGAAGAGATTGTGCAAGATCTACGCGATCGAGGAAAAGAACAAGATACAATTGTACGCTTTAGACGGCAATTTGGAGATTCTTTTGTATCTGGATTTACTACAGGTGGGGAATATGTTGCTGTAATTCAAGATAAATCTTCTGAATCATCTGATTCTTTTTCGCTTCTTGGAAAGGTAAAAGCTCAATACGAATCCCCCGTTGTTAATGTGGGGGGCGAAGGTTCGGTTGGAAGAGAAAAAATTTCAGATTCAGGAAATCGTAATTATCAAATAACAACTTATAGAACTGGTGGACAATTAAAATTATTTCCTATGAACTTAAAAGAAGTGTTCGATGATATAGAAAAGTTTATAGACAATAATGCCAACTCTCCCAGTCAGTTTATTTATACTGAGTATCAAAGCTACGATACAATATTGGCTGGTATAAATGAATTAGATATGCAAATTGAGAGCGTTCATTATTCTTTACTAAAATCAGCTATAAATACGCTAAACTTTAAAATGTTAGAGCAACAAAAAATAATTAATCAATTGAGAGAAAATCAACCCAAAAACGGCGAAATTAATTCTAATAGAATAGAAGAATTAATAAAGATGCAAGCTAGATATAATGAAATGGAATTTATGAGAACGAGGATAATTTATGAGCCCACATTACTTGAAAATGAAGACCACGAAAAGGAAATGTATGAACTAATGCCTTTAATGCCTGGAAGTGAACAAGAATCTGAAAGTGAACAAAAAAATTTACCCTCCACATCTAACACTTCTACTTAACTAATACTCAAATAATAAAAAATGAGCAAATCGTCAGCAAAAAAGCAGTCCGAAAAAAGTCAACAATCTGAACTAGGTATAATTAATCGGAATGCTGCTGGTATCGATCTAGGTCCGAGGAAACATTGGGTCTGCGTTCCACCTTCCGCGACTGAATCCAATATACTTTCTTTTGGTTGTACAACACCAGATTTAATAGCTTTAGCTGATTGGTTAAGTGAATGTGGTGTTACCACCGTTGCCATGGAATCAACGGGAGTAAAATGGATTCCCCTGTTTCAAATATTAAGCGCTCGGGATTTCCAAGTATTTTTAGTTAATTCTAAAACTGTTAAAACAGTACCGGGAAGAAAAAGTGATGTCTTAGACTGTGAGTGGCTACAACAATTGCATAGCTATGGATTACTCGCTCCTTCTTTTGTTCCAGAAGGTGAAATCGCCGTATTGAGAAGCTATTTGAGACAGAGAGAGAATTTAATTCAAAATAGCTCAACTCATATTCAGAGAATCCAAAAAGCTCTCACTCAAATGAATTTACAGTTAGACACAGTGATTGGTGACATTACGGGAGTAACAGGTTTAAATATTATTCGAGCTATTGTTTCTGGTGAAACAAACCCACAAATACTAGCAAACCTAGCCGATAAAAGAATTCAAAGTAGGACCGAACAAATCAGCAAGGCTTTAACTGGCGGCAATTATCGAGAAGAGATGGTGTTTATTCTTCATCAAGAACTATCTCTTTACGAATCTTATCAACAAAAAATACTCTCCCTAGATAAACAAATAGAGGAATGTTTGAGTAAATTTCCATCTCGGAGTACCGAACCTCCTCCAAAATATCACAATAAAAAACGTCGTCGTTTTAATATTTCTTCATTGATTTTTTACTGGAAATCTGGCAAGATTGCCAACGCACTTGTTAAAATAGTCATTCTATTACTCCAGTTCTTCAGTCTGTCTACCACAGTGAATGGAGCTAATATTTTATTTAAACAAGTTAATCTAAATCTTTCATTTTTTAACTTTTTCACTATTGGAACAATTCTTGGTATATCTATACAGACTTTTCTAGCTATTTGTATTTTAAGTAATGAGACAGTAAAGACTAAAAATTCATCATTTTTTTTGATAATAATAGCTCTCTCTGTATTTAGTATCTATACAAATTTTTTCTCTATTTATAATGGATTTGTTGGTGGAGAGCTAGATAAAGATCTGGTTCAAGCCAAGGCTTATCAAACTCTTCAGGAGCTAAAAAGAGATATATATACTGACTATAGTCTAGCCCTAGGAACGGCTAAAAAACAGTTGCAAACGGCTCTATGTAAGAGATACAACAATGATCCTATAGGTGAATTGCCAGAGGGATGCCAAAAAGGGAATTTGCAACCTGGAAAAGGACCTGAATTTCGAGAAGCTAATAGGCAAGCGGAGGAAGCCCAAACAAAAAAAGATGAACTTGAACCATATGTTGAGAGGCAAAAGGACTGGTTTAGTGATGAAAGTATAGATAAGTTAAAGGATGCCACAGCAGATGATATTTTTGAACATGCGCAAAAAGCTTTAGCAAACCTTCCACATGACATCAAAGAAGATGCTGAAAAGAAGGGACGCAATCTAGAAAAGTATAATTTAAGAGAGACATTTATGACACCAGAAAATAGAATCTCTCCATTTATTGTCCCTTTTTACGACATTTTTTCCAAAAAAAATTCAATTAATGCAATAGCCGCATTAATAATTGCTGCAGCATTAGATATCATTTCTTTGGTAATAGGTATTAACGAAAAAAGAAAAAATACAAAACAACTGATTTCAGATATGACAATGTTTATTAATATATTAGTTAGAGATACAGTCAGATCAGTATTCGATATAACCGTAGGAAGTTTAATTCACTTTTACTCCATGATTAAAGACTTTTGGGACCAATCTATCTCAGAACCATCTAAGCTAAAAGAAATCATCAAAGTAAATGAAAAAATAAAAATTATATACTATTTTCGGATTCAAAGCAAGTGGAAAAGTTTTTTAATAATTTCGTTGATTCAATCGATAGCAAAAACAAAGCGATAAATCTGGATATTTTATATAAAAACACTTCACAAGATTTAAAAATTAATATTATGGCCAGCATATCCAAACTGCAACAGCTTGGATGGCTAGAATTCAACGAAGAATGTGACGAAAAACAATCCCAGGTAAGTGAAGATGAATATAAAGGAAAAAAAAGCAAACTAAAAACTTTTCCACGAAGAACAGCTGAAAAACAAATTGTCGATGAAAATTATAGTGAACTTAGTCCAAAGATGAAGATAAACAAAGACAAAGTGAATGAAGTTATAAATTGGTTAAGAAAAGAATATACAAGGTATAAAATTGAGTTAAAATTAAGTAAAAACTCAAAAGCACTTAGAATTTATTTGCCTTCAAAGACAGAGAGCCACTGAGATAAATAGAGATTAAGCGCTATGAATTATTTCAATGATTTCTTAGCAATATAAGGACTTGCTGGATTGACAATCAAACGTTGTCCTTTAGGATCTATAAGTACATCCAAATCTTCCAACAGCTTACCGTTTTACTAACTCTCGCTTTGAGCAATATATTAGTTTAGATCGAGCTGAACGTATAATTGATATCTCTGAAAGCGATCGCTCTCTCTCATCTGAAAAAATTCGACGGAAGAAAAATGAGGTAGAAGTAGAATTTCTAATGACCTATGGTCCTCAATATTATAACGAAGCCTGGCTATATCGCCAAGTAGCGATCGCTGAATATCTGGATGCCCTCAGTGAACTTGCAGCCAGACTAGATAGTTTACAATCCTTTGCCGCCCTGTGCGAAAGCCGAAATGTTAAAAGTAGCAAAGAAATTTTACCGGATGTTGATGTTAAACCAGGATTTTACCTCTTATCTCCTAAATAGGGAAAGAAAATTCTATTGAGTCAAATAAGAAAACAAATCTCCAACAGTTAGCTTGAACTCTAGATCCAGGTCACGGATAAACTGGGGTAAAGGGAGTTCCATATCGGAGCCATCGCAGATTCTAATATTTTCTTGAGGAAATAAGACTATAACTAAATCCTCTTCTGGATCAATAAGCCATCCCAGTTGAGAACCGTTATTCAAACAGTGGACAATCTTACGAATCACCTTAGTTTGTCTTTGTTCGGGAGATAAAATTTCAATTACCCAATCAGGCGCTATCTCAAAGCGATTACCGATACGGTTATTACTCTGACGGGGGATTCGTGCAGCCTGGAAAACGCCAATATCGGGAACGAGAGAAGTTCCCCCAAAAGTACAACGAATCTCAGGTAGAGCATAGCCAATTTTCCATGGCATTAAAACCTGATTGATGGCGGTGGTAAGAGACCCTTGAAGAAGGGAGTGTTGTCCTTGTGGCATAGTCTTTTGCTCTATCTTACCGTTGATATATTCAGAGGCAGGCTTAGTCTCCTCTTGTTGGAGAAAGTCTGCTAGGGTTATAGAAGTTGGGATTGTTGCAGTCATCATTTATCGCCCGTTTATTCAATGATAACGATTATTAATCTTTAATGGTTGTGGTGGGCGTATCCCACCCTACCTATTATTATTATATGAAATACAAAAATTTTTGCTACAAATAGTGGCGTTGTATCGTAGTATAGATTGAGGTTATTCCGTAGGTTGAGAAACCGGGTTTCTTTCCCAAATTTTAGCATTAATCCTTAAAACAATAGAAGAAACCCGGTTTCTTGGCTGACTAATCCACATTTTTAGCGTGCCACTGGACTACAATTGTTTATAACACTATTGTATCTGTAGCAAACATTTTTAGATTTGATATTAATTGAGTTTCTGAGTCAAGAGAGAGCGATCGCTCTCTATCCTGTATAAACTAAGAGATTTTCACCCCGTCAGCTACTAGATCTTATCAACATGAGTCAAGACTATTTTACAACTCAGCGCCTAATCAGCACCTTCGATCCAGAATTTAAGCCGGAGATTTTGAATCACCATCTTCTTATTGTGGGCTTAGGAGGAAATGGTAGCCATATCGCATTGGCCGCAGCGAGAATGGGCTTCAAAAAAATCACCGGAATCGATAAAGATCTTGTGTCAGAGAGTAATTTGAGTAGACAGGTTCTTTATACAACTGAAGATTTAGGTAAATATAAGGCAAATGCAGCCAGGAAAAATCTCTATTGTCACAACCTTATCTCAGAAATAGAAACTCATAATTTTGATATTCTCTCTGAAAGAGAGAGATTCGGAAACTTGGTTAAAAAATCTGATTTCATCTTTATTGTACTGGATCAGCCAGCAGCTACTTTTTTTGCAGTTGATACATGCTATCACTTGCAAAAGCCTGCTGTTCTAGGGGGAACTTGTACCATGTCCGGTTTGGCTACTAGATTTTGTTGGATGTCACCTCAGCAAAGTCCCTGCCTAAACTGTAGCTTTGCTAGCTCTCCATACCTAGAGAGGTGGTTTGAATTTTATAAGTTCCATAATGGTCAAAGGAAAATAAAAACTGAAGAGGTAAGTGCAATTGATAAAAAAATCTCACTTGAAGGTGGCCATCCTTCAATCTATCCAACTGCATGTATTGGCTCAAACTTAATGCTCTCCATCGCATTAAATTATTTTATGAGTCATAGGGATATGCCCAGGATGATTGAATTTTCAATCTTAAATTTCACTTTGCAAAAAAGTGAAATAATGAAAAATAAGAATTGTCCTACCTGTTCTAAGTAGACATCGGGTAAAGTCCGCTAAGGTTATAGAACTTGGGATTGTTGTAGTCATCATTTCTCGCCAATTTATTCAATGATAACGATTATTAATCTTTAATGCTTGTGGTGGGCGTATCCCACCCTACCTATGAGAAACCGGGTTTCTTTCCAAAATTTTAGCATTAATCCTTAAAATAATAGGAGAAACCCGGTTTCTGGGCTGAAATCATTCACTATTGTATCTGTAGCAAACATTTTCAGATTTGATATTAATCTTTAATGCTTGTGGTGGGCGTATCCCACCCTACCTATTATTAATTGAGTTTCTGAGTTAAGAGAGAGAGTAAGCACTATAAAAAAATACTTCATTTGGTTTCTTCTGTAGTTAAAATAGTCATCTAAAAAAATTCGCGATGTTCTTAGTTTATTTTTTAGCACCCTGTTGTTGGAGTAATTTAACTATTTCTAAATTCCTGTTCTTTTTTGCGTAGCTCAGAGGAGTCTCTCCTCTGTTAGTCTTCGCATTAACATCAGCTCCTAGAGCAACCAATAGTTCTACTATCTCTTTATGATCTCTCATAGCTGCCTCATGCAGAGGAGTTGTGCCAGAATTATCCCGAGCATTTAGGTCGGCTCCTAAAGCAAGCAATAGTTTTACTATCTCTTGATTACTCTTTATAGCCGCCTCATGCAGAGGAGTTCTGTTAGAATTATCCCGAGCATTAATATCAGCTCCTAGAGCAATAAATAGTTCTACTATCTCTTTATTACCTGCCCCATCTACTGCCGCATGCAGAGGAGTTGTGCCAGAATTATCCCGAGCATTAATATCAGCTCCTTTAGCAATAAATAGTTCTACTATCTCTTGAGGGGCATTCTTAGCTGCCAGATGCAGAGGAGTTTCGCCAGAATTATCCCGAGCATTAATATCAGCTCCTTTAGCAATAAATAGTTCTACTATCTCTTGAGGGGCATTCTTAGCTGCCAGATGCAGAGGAATTTCGCCAGAATCATCCCGAGCATTTAGGTCAGCTCCTTTGGCAACAAATAATTCTACTATCTCTTTATTCTCTATATAAACCGCCTGATGCAGAGGAGTTCTGTTATAATTATTCTGAGCATTTAGGTCAGCTCCTTTAGCAACCAATAGTTTTACTATCTCTTTATTCTCTATATAAACCGCCAGATGCAGAGGAGTTTCTTTATAATTATTCTGAGCATTAATGTCAGCTTCTAGGGCAACGAATAGTTCTACTATCTCTTGATTACCTGCCCCAGCTGCCAGATGCAGGGGAGTTTCTTTATAATTATCCCGAGCATTAATATCAGCTTCTAGGACAACCAATAGTTCTACTATCTCTTTATTCTCTATATAAACCACCTGATGCAGAGGAGTTTTGCCAAAATTATCCCGAGCATTAATATCAGCTCCTTTGGCAACTAATAGTTTTACTATCTCTTGATTACCTTTATAAGCTGCCAGATGCAGGGGAGTGTTGCCAGAATTATCCCGAGCATGAATGTCAACTCCTTTGGCAACCAATAGTTCTACTATCTCCTTTTGCCCCTGGGATACACTCCACAGCAAACAAGACTGTGATCCAGGAAAACTTCCACCCTGTTTAAAGAAAGAGACAATAGTAGAATTCACCTCACACAATCCATAGGGATCATACCCCAACCGACTCAAAAACGTCCATTTATAAGCATTCAAACCAGCCACAACAACAAAACCAGCAACCCCCACACCCAATAAAGTAGTCCACCCTTGCAGCCACCCCTTCCACTCTCCCGGAGGCAAGGGTACAATACATTGAGAGCGACCCAAAGCAGTCAGAGAC
>JH610788.1 GCA_000252485.1 Prochloron didemni P4-Papua_New_Guinea
TCGCCAGGTTGCGGTTCGGCTTCGCTCATCCCAACCTGTATTAACTGTCAACTCGACCGAATCTGAAAATTGACAACAAGCTAAAACCCAAGAGGAATAAGGCTTTTCGAGTTTCTGCCATTTTTTGCGGAGACATTCGTCAATTCTTCATTTTGAATTTTGAATTTTTAATTTTGAATTCGACGGAGGGAGCTATCAACTGTCAACTCGACCGAATCTGAAAGTTGACAACAAGCTAAAAACCAAGAGGAATAAGGCTCCTCTAGTTTCTGGCATTTTTTGCGGAGACATTCGTCAATTCAAACATTTTGAATTTTGAATTTTGAATTTTGAATTCGACGGTCGGGAGCTATCAACTATCAACTATCAACTATCAATGGGCATAAATCTAACTAAAGGACAGCGCATCTCCCTCGAGAAAGAAGCGCCTGGATTAAAAAGCATCATGTGCGGTTTGGGTTGGGACGTAGCCAAACCCTCCCAAGGAGGATTGTTCGGTTTATTTAATTCTACCCCAGACTTCGATTTAGATGCTTCCGTTATTTGTTTGGACAGCAACGATAAAATGGCTAAAAAAGACGATGTAGTCTATTTTGGCAATCTCCGTCACCGTTCTGGAGCCATCGATCATTGCGGCGACAATTTAACTGGAGAAGGAGAAGGAGATGACGAACAAATCAACGTTTATCTCGCTAATATTCCTCCAGAAATAGCCAAATTAGCATTTGTAGTTAACGTTTACCAATGTTTTCAAAAACAACAAGACTTTGGACAGATAGAAAATGCTTTCGTGCGCTTAGTCAATATGGATAATAATCGAGAAATTGCTCGCTATAATCTCTCGGGAGGGGAATATGCAGGCCAAACTGGAATGATTATGGCAGAAATTTACCGCCATCAGGGAGAATGGAAAATGGCAGCCATTGGTAGAGGGCTAAAAGTTGCTTCTTTGTCGGAACTAATTCAATATTACAATTCTTAGTTAAAAACCAATAGGTTGTTGGTTGTTGGTTGTTGGTTGTTTGTTGTTTGTTGTTTGTTGTTGGTTGTTGGTTGTTTGTTATTTGTTGTTGGTTGTTGGTTGTTTGTTGTTGGTTGTTGGTTGTTTGTTATTTGTTATTTGTTGTTGGCTCATTGTTCATTGTTCATTGTTCATTGTTCATTGATGTATTGCGATCGCCAGGAAAAATGCTAAACTAGAGAGCGACCGCCA
>JH610789.1 GCA_000252485.1 Prochloron didemni P4-Papua_New_Guinea
ATTTTAGTTTTATCAAGAAACCGGGTTTCTCTCCAACGTTTTAGATTAATTCCTAAAATAATAGAAGAAACCCGGTTTCTAAATCCACGGGATAATCTAAAAAAAATTCTCTACTTTTGAAGATTCTTTTAGTTTTATTTGGTGGATATTATTACAAAATATTAATTAATAATAAAGAACCTTTTGACAGCACCCGTATTAAAGGAATATCCAGAAAGCCCTTGTGGGCAAGGATTGGGAGTCAGTCGCCATCAATTATTGTCATGTCATCTCCTAGGAAAGAGATACAAATTAATAGGTCTAAGTCTTGCTAACACACAAAAATGTTTTGTGCTAGAGTAAGAAGTGTGAAATGTGGGATTAATTGTTCATGAAATTGGCAGCACGAGTTGGTCAAGTAACCCCTTCTCTGACCTTGGCAATCTCCGCTAAGGCAAAGGCAATGAAAGCGGAAGGGATTGATGTCTGTAGCTTTAGCGCTGGGGAACCGGACTTTCCCACTCCCCCTCATATCGTAGCTGCAGCAAAACAAGCGTTAGATGAAGGAAAGACTAAGTACGGCCCTGCAGCGGGAGAACCCAAACTGAGACAGGCGATCGCCTCTAAGTTAAAAAAGACCAACAATTTAAACTACAGTCAAGAAAATATCATTGTCACCAATGGCGGCAAGCATTCCCTTTTTAATTTGATGCAGGCATTAATTGAGCCTGGGGATGAAGTAATTATTCCTTCTCCTTACTGGCTGAGTTATCCAGAAATGGTTAAATTAGCTGGAGGAAACCCTGTTATTGTCACTACTGAAGCTGCTAATGAGTATAAAATAACTCCCGAGCAACTGAAAGCAGCTATTACTCCCCAAACTAAATTGTTTGTTTTCAACTCTCCTTCTAATCCTACCGGAGCGGTGTATCGCCCAGAGGAAATTAAGGCTTTAGCTGAGGTAATTGTAGAACAAGATTTATTGGTAGTTGCCGATGAAATTTACGAGAATATTCTCTATGAGGGTACTAAACATCTGAGTATTGGTTCTTTGGGAGAAGATATTTTTCAACGCACTATTGTCAGCAATGGCTTTGCCAAAAGTTATTCCATGACCGGTTGGCGTATAGGTTATACTGCCGCTCCGGTGGAACTAATTAAAGCCATGACAACAATTCAAAGTCACAGTACTTCTAATGTTTGTACCTTCGCTCAATATGGGGCGATCGCGGCAATGGAGTCCAGTCAAGATTGCGTGCAAACAATGTTGCAAGCTTTTGCTCAAAGGCGGGAAGTAATGTTTGGTAAAATTGAAGCCATTCCTCATCTTAGCTGTCCCAAACCCTACGGTGCTTTTTATCTGTTTGTAGATATTAGGGCTACCGGTTTAAAGTCTTTGGAATTTTGTGAAACTTTATTAGAAAATTATCAAGTTGCTGCCATTCCCGGTATTGCTTTTGGGGCTGATGAATGTATTCGTCTCTCTTATGCTACAGATATGGAAACTATTGAAAAAGGAATGGAGCGTTTGGATAAGTTTATCAGTTCGTTCTAATTATAGTTTCCATGTTTTAACTCTTTATGTCATGCTGAAAAGCTTGTTATATAATGTTTTGAGCTATTTTTTCATAAAGTTAGGATTTGGCCTTACGATTTACCCAACCTAACTATTGCTAAATCTTACGGAGTAGGACTTACGCACACAACTATAGAAACCGGGTTTCTAACCCAGATAAAATGACTAAGATCCAAATTTTTCGTGTTGAGAGAACAAAACCCAACAGTCAAAGAGATTATTGCTGGGTTTTGCTATCACCAAAATTATTCTACCTATCAACTTCTATAGCGCTTCGCGCTGGTATCTTTACATGCTGCATTCTTTATTATCAACCTCTTAATTGTTCATTGTTAATTGTTCATTGTTAATAGCATGTTGAGCTTGGGTTATACCTTGTTATTTCAAAATATCTATTCCCTAGCAGTGTCAGTTGGACTTCATCCTCATTTCGGCAATCTTCACGTCAAGAGTAAAAATCACCCTGCTTTAATCTCAGATTTGGTTGAAGAATTTAGAGCGCCTCTGGTGGATTCTTTGGTTGCACATTTGGTGAATTCCAAAATCCTGACTCCGTCCGATTTTACTCCACCAGATGCACGAGGTGGGGTGTATTTACGTCCAGATGGGCTGAAAAAGTTCCTCAAGCATTGGCAAGATAAGCTAAAATCGCTAGTCACCCACCCTCATACAGGACATTTTGTAAGCAACTATCGCTGTTTGGAGTTACAGGTTTGGGAGTATATCGCCTGTCTTACAGGGAAACGAGAAGTTTATCGTCCTATGATTTGGGACAAGTAAAGGTTTGAATCAATCATAACCAATAAATCGGGTCAGTCAATTGCTGAAACCCTTATCAGGACTTACGTTTCTTGAAAAGCTTAGTAAAAAAAATCACTTTAAACAGTTGCAAGTGTTGCCGGAAAATGCTATTCTCAAAAATAATTTTCCTGGTTAATTCGTCAGAAAAGTTTCACACAATTCCCAAGGCGGTATTTCCCAGTTTTTCTAACATTTGGAAAATTTGGGAGGAGCCATCGGTGGAAAATCTACCAATTTTTGCGTCTTTTAGCGCTGTAAATCCTTGCCTAATCTGGGTTTGAAGCTTTGTAACGAAATATTTTTCGAGGGGGTCTGAGAATCCCTGAAACACTGATTCTTTCGTAGACCCCCTCGAAAAGCTTAACCAGTATGGGTTTGAACCTTGTCCTTCTTGGCTTTATTGAGAATATGTTGCAATTATTTGTAAATTTTTCCAAGGCTCCCGAAATTTAGAGTCCTGAAAGGCTCTCGTGGCAAGGGTTTCAAAATTGGACTATGCAAGAAAACCTCAAAAGATGAATTAATGAAAACTGGGTTTATCCAATGGTTACGCTTGACACCAAAGATTTCCTTTTGAAAACCTCAAAAGATGAATTAATGAAAACTAACCTGATTTAAAGACATGTTTAACAGATTTAAGGCACTTTTGAAAACCTCAAAAGATGAATTAATGAAAACATCATCCCCGTCGTCCCCATAAAGGAAGTCGTTGCCTTCTTTTGAAAACCTCAAAAGATGAATTAATGGTCAACCCTTTTTGGGTTGATTTTGTCTCAAAATCAACTTTTCAGTCACTTTCAAACCACATTCCGCCCTTCGTGTTATCATAGAAGTCTACAATGTGGGTATTTTGAAAGGCTAAAAATATAGCATCTCGCGCTAGTGTCTTTCCATGCTACATTTTTTATACAAAGGTGCTGCATCTGCTGGCATTTTTCTTAACAATTAAGAGTTTTATTATACAGCACTACGCCTTCAGATTTAATGCAGGGGCGCACACCGAAAACGACCCTCAGTGAGCCGGTGCGCCCGACCACGGTTTTAATTTCCAAGACAAACAACTAACAACCAACAATCAACCGATGATTTTAACAGAAACCCAAATCCAACAAGTAATGGAAAAAACTAAATTAGCCTTTCCTAACTTTACGGACTGGGAAAGTAACAACGAGAAAAATTCAGAATATTGGGGCTTTTCTCTCTGGGGAGAATACCGGCCTGACCCAGAAGCTCTGATGCCAAAACGCTTTTTCGTTACCCTAGAAACATACGAAGACAAGTGGCGAGGATGCTTAACTATTGGCCAGCATTCTTATTTTTGGTCTAGTGCAGATTTTGGAGATGCTCATCTGCTGAGTACCGATGATTATGATTTAGTTGAAGAAGCGATCGCAGCACTTAAAGCAGAGATTCTCAAGCTATTTAAAGCATTCTCAGTAAGTTCAAGCTGACTTTGGGCACTTCGTTAGTTATAACTCGTAGGTTGGGTTGAGGCAACGAAACCCTTCGGCTCCGCGGCCCCTGCACTTCGGCTACGCTCAGTGACCGCGAAGTCGAAGGGCAGGGCAACGCCCAACAGCAAGGGTTGTTGTGTTGATAACAATTAACAATTAACAATTAACAATTAACAATTAAGAGTTTTATTATACAGCCGACTTTGCGCACTTCATATATACTACAAAAATAGTATAAGAATCTTGATTAAATGGACCAAGTCGTTGAGTACAAATACTTAGGTTTCCCGTTTTAAACAGTTGCAAGTGTTGCCGG